>JBIOHU010000076.1:0-10042 GCA_044449225.1 Gemmatimonadales bacterium
CAGAATGGTGATCGACGCCAGCCCGATGGCATATGCATTCGCCGACGGCAGGTGAGCCGCGAACGACGTCCACTTTTCGATGAATGGCGCCGGCACGGCGCCCATGCGCAGACCGAAGACGTCCTTCACCTGGCTCGAGAAGATCACGACGGCGATACCGCTCGTGAAGCCGATCACCACCGGATGCGGAATGAACTTGATCGCACCCCCCATTCGCGTGAGGCCGAGCACGATGAGGATCACGCCGGCCATCAAGGTCGCTACGGTAAGGCCGTCGATGCCGTACTGCTGGACGATACCGTAAACGATGACGACGAACGCCCCGGTCGGGCCGCCGATCTGCACCCGCGAGCCGCCGAGCGCCGAGATGATGAAACCGGCGACGATCGCCGTGTACAGACCACGTCCCGGTGGAACGCCGCTCGCGATGGCGAAGGCAATGGCAAGCGGCAGCGCGACGATGCCGACGATGACGCCGGCCGACAGGTCGGCGGTGAACTGCTCACGCGTGTAGCCCTTGAGCGCGGAGACGATCGCAGGGACGAACACTTGTGCGTACTCGTGCGGAGTCGAAGAGGGTGAGGTTCCGGCTATTTCCGTCGCGGAGGTCGCTCGAACACCACCAGCCCTTCGTCGGGTGCGGCGACCAGCAAGGCGTGCCACCTCGCATACGGAGCGAGGGCCGGCAGCGCCACCGCGGCCCGGTCGAGGAAGGCGTCGAATCCCGGCGCCTCTTCGTGAAGCTCCATCATCGAGCCGTCCACGAGCTC
Source organism: Gemmatimonadales bacterium (assembly GCA_044449225.1). Taxonomy (GTDB): domain Bacteria; phylum Gemmatimonadota; class Gemmatimonadetes; order Gemmatimonadales; family Gemmatimonadaceae; genus AG11. The sequence continues at coordinate 771 of JBIOHU010000076.1, forward strand.
GACGACGAGCGAGAGCGCGTCGGTCGGCGGGAATGCGCACCGGTTCGCGCGCAGCCGCTGGACGTCGGCCCATCGCGCCGCCGCCGTGCAGCGGCCGCCGATCCAGAGCGCGAAACCGGCGGACACGACGACGACTCGTCCACGGTCTTCCATGGCCGGCGCGTCAGCCGCTCGCGAAGCCGGTGCGCACCCGCATCTGCTCGGCGGACGGATCGAGCACGACCGAGGCGATCGCCTCGTAGGCGACGACGACCCGAATGACCTCGTGCGGCTCGCCCTCGGTGCCGCCGAAGCGCGGCCGATGGTGCGCCAGGTCCGCGCGCACCAGGTAGGCCTCGATAGTCAGGTGACCATCTGCCACGTCGAGGACGGAGCGGACACGATGCGTGTGGCCATTGGTCAATACCACCTCGACTACCGGGCTACCGCCGGTCGCCTTCACGTCGTGCGGCAGCGTCTTCTGGAAGTAATGAGCGTCGAACATGAACCCGACTGGAGGATGACCCTCTAAAGATACTCGTTCTCCGGCGGCCGAGCCGGCCTCCTCACGGCGCCGAGACAGGTGCAGCCGCTGGAGTGGGTGGAGGCGCGACCGGGGCCGGAATTCCCGCCGCGTCGAATCCGGGCAGCCGCTTGGTCCGAGCCTGCTCGCTCCGCGTCTGCGCGAACCGGTCGGCGCGCGACAGCCAGAGCTGCATCGCCATGTCGTATTTCGCCAGCACGTTCTGCAGCCAGTACGGCCGATTCTCGCGGAGCCACGCCGCTTGATACAGCTCGCGGGTCAGCTCGTAACCGTCCCGCAAGTCCTGCATGCGCCCATTGACGCCGGAGATGTCGCCGAGCTCGCGCATGCCGTTCTTCTGACTGCTATCCGATGCATGAGCGTAGGCAGATCGAATCTCGTCGGCGAACTGGAACTTCATGCCGATGAAGTCCATCTTCCGCGCGCCCAGTTCGAGAGCGGCGAGTGCATCCTCGTTGACGACGGGCCCTGCCGTGCGGAGCTGGGCGACGTACACCATCGCCGACTCTGCCTCGACGCGCAGGTCGTGACTGAACGGACGGATCTTCTCCGCCGTCGCCTGGCCGTCGACGCTGAATGGATCCTGCCAGAACAACGCGTCGCTCCCGTTGCCGAGTCCCGCCCCCGCCAGCGACGAGTGAGCTGCCATCATCAGACGTTCGGCCGCATCCATGCGGCCGGTGGTGTCGCGGTAGAACGCTCGACCGTACGACCGCTGGAATGCGGCGACGTCGCTCTCGCCCGGCTGCCAGGATGCGGCGGCACCGAAGACCACGCCCATCCACGTCTGGTTGAACAGCGCTTCGCCGTCGTCGTCCCAGGTGGTGATCAGCACACCGGTGGCGCCGAGGCGCTGTCCGTCGCGGATGAAGTTCCGGATGTTGACGAAGGCGGTGTTGAAGTTTGGGTAGACCCGGCTCCAGTTGCTGACTCCGGGTGCGACCCAGGTCTCGAGCCCCGCCTGGCGGAAGGGAAGGATCTCCCGATCGTAGCTCGTGCCGGCGCCGTACGACCACGGGACGGCGATCATCTGCTTCGGCAGCGACTTCACGAGTTCAGGGCTTCGCACGGCGAAGTCGCCCCAGAACAGATAGCGCTTTTCCGGCTTCCCGATCGCTGCGACGATGTCGTGCAGGAAGCCGAGGTACACTGGTCCGATCCCTTCCTTCGTCACGCGATCCGCGGTCTGACCGCGGCCCAGCTCGAAGGTCTCGTCAGCGCCGAGGTGCACGAAGCGGCTGGGAAAGAGGGTGTCGATCTCGGCGAACCACTGCTTGATCAACGCCATCGAGCCCGGCTGGTCCGGCGCGAGGACATGGCCGTGCGGCGTCTCGGCGAGGGGCGAGTAGAGCTCGTACTTGAGCATGTGGTGCAGGTGCCCGAACGCCTCCTGCTCCGGGATGACATCGATGTGATATCGGCCGGCGTAGGCGACGAGCTCGCGCACGTCGTCGCGTGACAGCGAGCCGCCTGGCGGCGCGACGAGCGGGTTGGAGCGGTAGGCGAGCGTGTGCTCGAAGTACGGCGAATACACGTTCAGCTTGTACGCCGCGAAGATGCGCATCTGCCGCTTCATGAAATCGAGCGTCGGCACCGGCCCGCGCGACAGATCGTCGTGAAGTCCGCGGTAGCGCATCGCCGGCCAGTCGCGCACGGCCGCCATCCGCAGCACAGCGAGAGTGCCACGCCCCTCGACGAGCTGCTTCACCGTCTGGGCGCCGTAGAACACCCCTGCCGGTGTCGAAGCGACGACGGCGAGCGTCGTCCCGTCGGGAACGAGCGCGTAGCCCTCGTCGTGCATCGCCGAGTCGAGGACGACCGCGTGGCGGGCGAGTAGCCGGCGAGCCGTCGCGCCGCCGGCTCGCAGCAGGGTGATCTGCGCGCTGCCGCCGCGGCTCACGATCCGGACGCCGGCGTCCGTGAGCGCTTCGTGAAGGTCCCGGGCGGCGAAGGCGTCGGCACTGTCGGCGGGGATCGCGATTTCGAGCCCGTGGGCGAGCACGATGTCGCGGCTGGCCACCGCCTCGCGGGGCTGCGGGACGAGCAGGAGGGGACGCTGCGCCCCGGCGAGAGCAGGGGCGAGGCACAGCACGAGCGGGAAAACGAACCGGTGCATGGGCATCCTGTGACGGTGGGGCGAGTAGCGCGTAGTCATCTATCCGGGGGCGCGTCACACTGACACTTCCAGTGTGCCGCAGCCGATATTACGGAAGGCCGGAAGATGGTCGCGCCGCCAAGGTTAGGGGAGGAGTAGTCGTATTTCAGTGTTCCTGCTGCAGTCCATGGCACCGGTCATCCGGCAGCTGCACCACATGTCGTTCGTCGAGCGGCTCTGGAAGTACACGGCGCTCGGCGCAACGAGCATCGTGGGCGAAGAGGCGAACCCGATCCTCGGCGGCATCGCCGTGCGCCACGGAGGCGCGGGGCTGTTCGGAGTGATCGTCGCCGTGATGCTGGGGACGTGGACAGCCTCGATCCTTCTCTACTTCGTCGGCCGATGGCGGATTGGCTGGGTGCGTCAGCGATGGCCCGACAAGCGCCGGCTCCTCGTCGGCGCGCTGATGATCGTGCGACGTCACCCGTGGCGAGCCTCACTCGCCGTGCGCTTCGCCTACGGGCTGCGGCTTCCCCTTCCGATTGCCTGCGGCGCGGCACGGGTGCCCCTGTCGTTGTACCTCGTCGCCAGTGGTTTCAGCTCCCTCCTCTGGGGCGCCGGCTTCACCCTGCTCGGTCTGGCGCTCGGCCGCACCGCGTTGCAGGCGCTGATGTTCACCCAACGTCTCGACGTCCGACTTGGGTTGCTCGCCGTAGTGCTCTTCGCGGCGCTGGTGTACCTGCTGCGACGCCGGTGGATCGCCGAGCAGACGGCGCGCATGCTGGCGGGCGAGCACATCTCGCTCGGGCCGTCGGCGGAGCGGGAAACGGTCGGGCGGTAGGACCGGCCTCACTCCCTCGCCGCCTCGCGCAGCAGCTCCCACGCCCGCGCGACGTGGTGCTCCTCGGTGCGGATGTTTCCGATCGCCAGACGGAGCACGTAGGCGCCGTCGAGGCGCGTGTGCGAAAGGTAGACTTCGCCGCTCGCGTTCACGCGCTGAAGGATCTCGGCATTCACGCGATCACGTTCCGGTTCGCTCGTGCCCTCCGGCGCATGGCGGAAGCAGACGAGGGAGAAGGGCACCGGTGCGCGCAGCTCCCAGCCCGGCTCGTGCAGGACCCAACTCTCGAACAGCCGCGCCAGCTCGCAGTGGCGCTCGATGCGCGCCGCGAGCCCCTCCGCGCCGAACGCGCGGATGACCATCCAGAGCTTCAGGGCACGGAAGCGATGGCCGAGCTGCACGCCGTAGTCCATGAAATTGGTCACCTCGTCCTGCTCGCCCGTCACGAGGTACTCCGGTACGAGCGAGAAGGCTCGCTTCAGGACGTCGGGATGCCGCGTGTAGAACGCCGAGCAATCGATCGGCGTGAACAGCCACTTGTGCGGGTTCACCACGAGGGAATCTGCGCGTTCCACTCCGCGCAGCACGTGGCGATAGGCCGGTGACACCGCGGCGACGCCGCCGTACGCTCCGTCCACGTGTAACCAGACCTCCTCGATGCCGCAGACCTCGGCGATGTCCGCTACGGGATCGATGCTTGTGGTGCTCGTCGTGCCCACCGTCGCTACACAGGCAAGGGGCAGGAAGCCGGAGTCGCGATCGGCGGCGATCGCCGACACGAGCGCCTCGGGGCGCAGCCGGAACTCGCCGTCGCAGGGAATCTTCACCACGTTCTCCATCCCGATCCCGATCGTCAACGCTCCCTTGTCCACCGACGAGTGGGCCTGCTCGGAGCAGTAGACGCGCAGCACCGGCAGGTCGGGGCGGCCAGCCATGCCGCGAGCGCGGATCGCCAGCTCCGGCTTCGCCTCCCGTGCCGCGGCGAGGGCGAGCATCGTCGAAATGGAGGCAGTGTCGGTGATCGTCCCGAACCATCCGTCGCCGAGCCCGAGAAGCTGGCGCAGCCAGTCCATCGTCAGTTCCTCCAGCTCTGTCGCCGCCGGCGAGGTCTTCCACAACATCGCATTCACGTCGAGCGACGCGATCAGTAGCTCGGCGAGAATGCCGGGAATGGACGACGAGATCGAGAAATAGGCGAAGAAGCCGGGATGGTTCCAGTGGGTGATGCCGGGAAGGATCTTCCGCTCGAAATCGCCGAGGATCCGCTCGAGCGATTCCCCGCTCGCCGGGGGCGCTGGCGGCAGGGAGCGTCGCACGTCGCCGGGTGCGGATCGCGAGAGCACGGCGTACCGCTCGGGATGATCGAGATACTCCGCGACCCAGGCGAGCAGCTTTCCGCCATGCGCGCGGAGCTCGGCGGTGGGCAGATCGCCGAGTGGCGGCGGCTCCGTCATCCCCTCACCGCCACCGGAACAGCTTCAGCGCCAGCGCGAAGGTCACGACGAGCCACGCCGTCACGATCGCCAGCGACGGCGCCACCGTCGCCCAGCCGGCACCCTGGAGCATCGTCGCGCGGAGCGCGTTGATCGAGGCAGTGAGCGGAAGCGCCTGGATGACTGGCTGCGCCGCCTTCGGGAAGTTCGTCGACGAGAAGAACACTCCCGACAGCACCCACATCGGCATCATCGTCAGGTTCATCAGACCGGACACGCCCTCCATCGTGCGTGCGCGCGACGCGATGAGCAGGCCCAGGCCACCGAACGCCAGCGCCGACAGCAACGAGACGACGAAAAGCTGTACGAGCGAGCCGCGCACCGGCACGCCGAAGAACGCCGCGGCGGCCCCGACCAGCACGACGATCTCGAGGATGAGGAAGAAGAATCGCGAGAAGAGAAACGACGCCAGATACTGCGAACGGCGCATCGGCGTCGACACCAGACGCTTGAGAAGATTCTTCCGCCGCGCTTCGACGATCGCGAAGCCGAGGCCCCAGATGCCGCCGCCCATGATGTTCATGCCGAGCAGGCCAGGCACGACAAAGTCGATGTAACGCGATCCCTTCTCGCTGACGTGCGACTCAGACACCGCGACAGGGTCGTGCCGCCCCGAGGCCCGCTGGAGCGCGTCGTCGGTGAGGGAGCGCGCGCTGCGGCCCTCCGGGCGCGTGTCGTCGAAGCGGTACTGTACGCCGCCATTCGTCGGCGTGGCGACCAGCGCGACGTCGCCGGTGCGCAGCGCCTGCGCCGCCGCCGCGGCGTCGAACCCCTGGACCTTCAACCCCTTCGCCGATTCGAGCCGGGCCAGCAGCGTGTCGCCGGCCGGCGTGCCGCGCACGACGGCGATCTTCACCACGTCGGCCGGCTTGTTCCGGAAGGCGATGCCGAGTCCAAGCGCGAGGATCACCGGAAAGGCAAAGGTCCAGAACACCGCCTCCGGCTCCCGCCTGAACTCGCGAAAGCGCACCAGCGTGAGCTGAGCGAGCGACCGCTGGCGCCACGAGCCGCGCTCGCCGCTCGGCTCGCGCATCATCGGCGTGCCAACCTCTCCGTTGTTCGCGTCAGGCATCGCGGAGCTGCCTCCCGGTGAGCGACACGAACACATCCTCGAGCGTCGCCGAGTGGGTCGCCAGCTCCCCCAGCGCGAGACCGCGACGCGACAGCTCGGCGAGCAGCGCCGGCACGGCGCGGGCCAGACCCACCACCTCCAGCGTCCATCGCCCGTCATGCTCTCGCGCCGCGCGGACGCCGTTCAGCTTCTGCAGCTCCTCAGCCGACAGCGTACCCGTCGGCGCGCTGGGGGCGGTGAACTCGACGACGTGCTCGGCGCCGAGCGAGGCGATCAGCTCGCGCGGCGTGCCGAGCGCGATCACGTGGCCATGATCCACGATCGCCACGCGATCGCACAACCGCTCCGCCTCATCCATGTAGTGGGTCGTCAGCACGATGCTCCGACCGCTCGCCCGCAGCTCGACGATCAGGTCCCAAAGCTGCCGCCGCGACTGTGGGTCGAGCCCTGTCGTCGGCTCGTCGAGAAAGAGAAGGTCGGGATCGCCGACGATAGCGCAGGCGAGAGCGAGGCGCTGCTTCTGTCCGCCGCTCAACTTGCCGACTCGCGCGCCGCGCTTCTCGCCGAGCTGCACGACGTCGATGACGTCGTTCACCGCGCGGCCGCGCGCGTAGAAGCTTCGGAAGAGCCTCACCGTCTCCTCCACCGTGAGCTTCTCGGCGAGCTGGGTCTCCTGGAGCTGGATCCCGAGCCGCTCGCGCAGCTCGCGCTCGTCGGTGCTCCACCGACGGCCGAGCACTTCGACCTCGCCGAAGTCGGGATCGGTCAGCCCCTCGCAGATCTCGATCGTCGTCGTCTTGCCCGCACCATTGGGCCCGAGCAGGCCGAAACACTCGCCGCTTGCCACGATCAGATCGAGGCCATCAACGGCGACCACGTCGCCATATGCCTTTCGCAGCCCCGACACCCGAAGCGCCGGCGCGGCCATCGTTTTCGGTATGTTCACAGCGGGAAAGCTACGCGTCCTTCGCACGCGGCGTGATCGGTCCGTCCGGCTCGCCATCGAACCAGTCACGCCCCGCGTCGAGGAGCACTCGGGTGGCAGCGGTGTCGCTGCGGGCGATGGCTTCCCGGAACGCGCGGAGGCGGTGCTCGTACGCCGCAAGCGCCTCGACGATGGCGTCGGCGTTGTCGGCGGCGATCGAGCTCCACATCGCCGTCGAGCTGCCGGCCAGACGGGTCATGTCACGGCCGCCCGGCCCGAGCGCCGACCGTCGCACGCCGGTCTCGCGCAGCGTCACGGCGAGGGCGCTGGAGACGATGTGCGGAAGGTGGCTGCGCCACGCCATCTCGTCGTCGTGCACGCCGGCGTCGAGCGCCTCCGTGCCGGCGCGGAGCTCACGCCAGAACGACTCCGCCAGTCGGAGCGCATCCGGCGTCGTGCTCCGGGTCGGACAGAGGAAGACCCGAGATCCCTCGAACAGCGACGCGCGGGCCGCGCCCCAGCCGGAGCGATGGCTGCCGGTGAGCGGGTGCGTACCGACGAACCGCTCGCCGATCCCCGCCGACTCCGCGCACTCGACGATGCTGTGATTCGTGCTCGCGACGTCCATCACGAGCCGCGCCGGGGCGAGGCGTCCGCGCAGCAGCGGGATCGTCTGCCGCGTCGCCTCCACCGGTAGCGCGAGCACCACCACTTCCGCCGACTCCACGCCCCGCAGGTCGCGAAGAAGTGCCTCGTGGACGATTCCCTCGCTCATCGCGTGGTCGAGATGTTCGACGTTTCGGTCATAGCCGAGGACTCGCGCGCCCCGCGCATGGAGGGCGCGGGCGAGCGACCCGCCCATCAGGCCGAGCCCGACGATGGCGACCCTGGTGTCCGGGATCATCGGCCCTCGCCACCCTCCTGGAGGCGGCGCGACATCCCGACGACGTGCCAGAAGATCTCGCGCACCGGCTCCTGCGGTACGCCGCGCTCGCGGGCGACGGTCACGGCGCGGCGGATCACCTGTGCCTCGCGTGCCGCATCGAGGATCGGCATGCCGACGGCGCGCTTGAGAGCGCCGGTCTGCTTGCCGAGGGCGATCCGCTCGGCGAGCAGCTCGACGATGCGCTGGTCGATCGCCTCGATCTCGCGCCGGCAGCGTGCCAGTTCCTCCACCGGCGCGGCGGAGGGGTCGTCCTGCCGCGTCATGCCGCCGTTCCCGCCAGCTCGGGCGCGTCCAACGGCGCCGCCATCGTGCGGCCGGCGGCGGCGGCGAAGGCACCGAGTCGGCCCATCAACGCGACGAACGCGGGGGGCGCCAGCGACTGGTCGCCGTCGGACAGCGCCGTCTCCGGCTCGGGGTGCACCTCGATGATCAGTCCGTCGGCGCCGGCCGCGATGCCGGCGAAAGCAAGGGGAGCGACGAGCTCGGCGTCGCCGCCGGCGTGGCTCGGGTCGACGATCACCGGCAGGTGCGTCTCGCGTTTAAGTACGGGGATCGCCGAGACGTCGAGGGTGTTGCGAGTGGCGCGTTCGAAGGTGCGGATGCCGCGCTCGCAGAGCACGACGTTGGTGTTGCCGTGCGCCATGATGTACTCGGCGGCCATCAGCAGCTCGGAGATCGTCGCCGACAGCCCGCGCTTCAGGAGCACCGGCCGCTGCACGCGTCCCAGCTCGGCGAGGAGGGCGAAGTTCTGCATGTTGCGCGCTCCCACCTGCAGCATGTCGGCGTGCTCCGCGACGAGGTCCACGTCGCGCGTGTCGAGCACTTCGGTGACGACGGGAAGGCCGCTGCTGCGACGCACCTCGGCGAGGAGCCGGAGCGCCTCGCGGCCGAGCCCCTGGAAGCTGTAGGGGGAGGAGCGGGGCTTGAAAGCGCCCCCGCGAAGGATCGTGGCGCCGGCGGCGCGCACGACCGTTGCCGTTTCCTGGAGCATCTCGCGATTCTCCACCGAGCAGGGGCCGGCGATGACGGTAATCGCACGGCCGCCAATCGTCGCCCGGTCGCCGATGTGCACGATCGTGCGGTCCACACTGAACTCGCGTGAGGCGCGCTTGTAGGGCTTGAGCACCGGCACCACCGACTCCACGCCGGACATGGAGCGAAGGGGAATCTCCTCCAGCCGGGCTTCGTCGCCGATGCATCCGATGATCGTGCGATGCTCGCCGCGCGACAGGTGGGTGTGCAGCCCCGCGGATTCCACCCGCTCGCGGATGTGATCGAGCTCGGCGTCGGTGATGTCGGGGCGAGTGATGATGATCATGCGTGGTGACCGGTCGAGAGGGAGGGGATGCCGCCGACGAAAAACGGCCCGTGGAATTC
>JBIOHU010000077.1:0-10005 GCA_044449225.1 Gemmatimonadales bacterium
TCTCCACTGCCCCCCGCGAACGCGGCGCCGGTCTCGCCGAGTACCTGCTCCACAAGAACGACATCGACTCGGCGCTGGCGCATGCGCGGGCGCCCGCGCCCGCGCGTAGGTGAGTAGGTGGGTAGGTGCGTAGGTGGGTAGGAATTCGGAAAGGGCACACCGAAACAGCCCGGTGTGCCCTTCGTCGTTGCGGTCCCCACCTACCCACCTACCCGCCTACTCACCTACGCGCGGGCGCGGGCGCCCGCGCATGCGCCAGCGCCGAGTCGATGTCGTTCTTGTGGAGCAGGTACTCGGCGAGACCGGCGCCGCGTTCGCGGGGGGCAGTGGAGACGAGGCGGTTGTCGAACTGGCGGGCCTTCGGCTCGTTGCCGGCCATCCGTGCCGCCTGGGCAGCGAGGATGAAGCCGAGCAGGTGGGTGGGACGCGTGGCGAGGATGGTGTCCGCCTCGGCGCGGGCGAGCGTGCTGTCGCCGCCGACGATGCCGATCCGGCCGACGTCGTAGTGCTGATCGAGGTTGAGGGGAGCGATCATCTCGTAGGCGGCGAGCGCCATCGGCATGAAGGTGCGCACGCTGGCGTCGTTGCCGGCCTCGTGTTCCGTCATGATTCGGTCGTAGAGCCGTTCGGCACGCTCGCCGGGCGACATCTGGCTGATGTCCGGCGCCCGCGGCATCCCGGTGGCCGGCTCACCGGGCGCGGTGATGACGGTCGTGCCCTGGCCGTTGGCTCCCTCGAGCACGTCGGTGGTGCCGCCGGTGCTCCGTGAACCGAAGCGTTGGCCGACGACGAGCGCGATGAGCGACACGAGCGCCAGAGCGGCGACGGCCCACGGCAGCACGCCCGCGAGCCCGCGCGCCGGCGCCACCGTCACGGCACCGGCTGGAGTGCCGCAGCGATGACAGAAGTGCGCACCGGGACTGAGCGCCGCGCCGCAGGTGGCGCAGGTCGCGCCGGTGAGGGCGGTGCCACAGCTCGAGCAGAACCGGCCGGCCGACGCCGTACCGCAGGAGGGGCAGACGGCGGAAGAGGATGTGGGGGAGGTCACGGGGGGAAAGATAATCCTTGAACTCCAGGTGAGAGGTGAATCGTGAGAGGTGAATCGTGAGAGGTGAATCGTGAGAGGTGAATCGTGAATGGTGAATGGTGAATGGTGAATGGTGAATGGTGAATGGTGAATGGTGAATGGTAGGGATGCGGAAGGGGCACACCGGCTGTTCCGGTGTGCCCGTACCGAATTCCTCCCCACCTACGCACCTACCCACCTACTGACCTACGCGCTTTCCCGCTCTCCGCCGATACTTCACGGTGCCGTCCCTCGTCTTCCTGTTGATGACAACCGCCGCCATCGCGCCGACCTCCGGGCCTGATCGCTCCCCTGCGCCGCCGGGCGCGAAGATGCCGTCTCGCGTCCTCGTCGTGGACGACGAGGAGTCCATCCGCACGGCGCTCGCGCGCTATCTCCATGTCCAGGGCTACGATGTCGAGGTCGCCGGCTCCGGCCCCGACGCGATCGCCCTGCTGCACGCGCAGCGCTACGTCGTCATGCTGTGCGACGTGCGGATGCCGGAGATGACCGGGCTCGAGGTGGTGCCGCGTGCCCTGCGCGTCGATCCGGATCTCGCGATCCTGATGCTCACCGCGGTCAACGACGCCGCGACGGCCACCGACGCGCTCTCCCACGGCGCGATGGACTACCTCGTCAAGCCGGTCGAGCTCGCCGAGCTGTCGCGCGCCGTGGAGCGAGCCGCGCACCGCCGCCAGCTCGAGATCGAGCGCCGGCGCGTGGAGGAGCACATCCGCGAGGAGGTGGAGCTGCGCACCGTGGAGCTGGAGCGCGAAAAGAGCGCCCTCCACGACCTCACGATCGGCGTCGCCGAGGCGCTGATCAACGCGATGGAGGCGAAGGACATCTACCTGCGCGGCCACTCGCGCCGCGTCGCCGACCAGGCGGCGTCGATCGCCGACGCGCTCGGGCTCGACGCCGACGAGGTGGAGAACGTCCGGCTCGCCGGTCGGCTGCACGACGTCGGCAAGATCGGCATCCGCGAGGACGTGCTCAACAAGCCGGGGGTGTTGACGGAGGAGGAGTTCGAGCACGTGAAGGAACATGTGAAGTTCGGCATGGAGATCCTCGCGCCGCTGAAGCACATCCCGGTGGCGATGACCTACGTGCACGATCACCACGAGCATTTCGACGGCACCGGCTATCCGCGCGGCCTCGCCGGCGAGTCGATCAGCATCGGCGGACGCATCCTCGCCGCCTGCGACGCGTTCGACGCGCTCACGTCGCGCCGCGCATTCCGCGACGCGATGGACGTCGACGAGACGATCCGCTATCTCGGCAACGAGGTCGGCCGTCTGCTCGACCCACGCGTCTACCAGGTGCTGAAGACGGTCGTGCTTCGAGGCAAGACGCTCACGTTCATCGATGACGTTTCGGGCTGACGCGCAGGGGCTTCGCGTAGGTGGGTAGGTGAGTAGGCGCGTAGGTGGGTGGGAATTCGGAAGGGGCACACCGGAACTGCCCGGTGTGCCCTTCGTCGTTCCGGAGCTACGCACCTACGCACCTGCCCACCTACGGGGGACCGCCCAGCGGTCCCCCTCCGGCGCGCGTATTATTCCCGATGCTCCCGACACATTCGTTGCCTTTCCTCGGGCGGCGCTGCGCGCCGCGCGTTTTCCCCTTCGCCGTGCTGCTCGTCCCCGCTCTCCTCTGCGCGCAAGCCGCGCCGGACGTGCCGGCGCGTGACACGCTTCGGCTCTCCGTCGGCGAGGCCGTTTCGCTCGCGCTGCGCCAGAGCGACGAGGTCGGCCTGGCGGCGGCACAGGTGGACGTCGCCGACGCCGAGTACGGGGCGGCCCGCGCGAACGCCCTCCCCCAGCTGCGGATCAACGGCGCCTACACCCACGTCTATCAGAGCGCGCGCGGCCAGGCGGTCGGCTCGGTGTTCAACCAGCCCAACACCTACACCGCGGCGGCCAACCTCTCGCAGACCCTCTTCGAGGGGGGCCGGCTGGTCAACGGCACCCGCGCCGCGAGCGCGATGCGCGACGCCGTCCGCTACGACGAGCGCGAGCAGCGCTCGCTCGTCACCCTCGCCGTCCAGCGCGCCTACGTCCAGGCCCTCTATACCAGGCGGATCGCCGAGCTCCAGGAGACGAACCTCGCCCAGGCGTCGAGCCGCCTCGCCCAGGTGGAGCAGTTCGAGCACGCCGGCCAGGCGGCGCGCTACGACGTCCTCCGCGCGCGGGTCGAGCGAGCCAACATCGAGCCGCTCGCCATTCAGGCGCGGAGCGACGAAGAGATCGCGCTGCTCGAGCTCAAGCGGGTGCTCATCGTGCCGATCGAGCGGCCGATCGCCCTCACGAGCCAGATCGACGCCGCCGCCGCGGCGGCCGAGCTGGCGCACCTGACCGACACCACGGCAGCGGAAGATCGCGCCGCGGTGCGCTCCGCCGAGAGCAACCTCGAGTCGAAGCGCCTCGGCATCGCCGTGGCGCGGTCCGACTACTTCCCCACCGTGTCCGTTTTTCTGCAATCCGGGTATCAGGCGTATCCGGCGCCGGGCCAGGGCTTTCCGGCCGCACGCGGCTCGCTCGCTACCGACTTCTGCCCGGCCGGTTCCGATCCGGCGAAGCTTTGCCAGAATGGAGGATTCTTCTCCGACCGCCAGGCGGGACTGAACGTCTCGTTTCCCCTCTTCGATGGCTTCCGGATAAAATCGAACGTCGATCTCGCCAGGGCGCAGACCCGGCTCGCCGAGCTTCAGCTCCGGCAGGAGCGCGAATCGGTGGCGGTGGAGGTCGCCCGCGCACGCGCCGAGCTGCGCCGCTCCCAGTCGGTGTTCACGGCGAGCCAGCAGAACTCAGCCGAGGCCTCCGAGGCATTCCGTCTCGCGACCCTGCGTTTTGCCCGCGGCCTCAGCACCCAGCTCGAGGTCTCGGATGCCCAGCTCGCCCTGCTGACGGCGGAGAGCACCGAGGCGCGGGCCACGTATGATCTCTTCATCGCTTCGGCAGACCTGGCGCGCTCGCTCGGTCGCCCGATTCCCCTTCCGCCGACGACCGCGGCGCCGCCGAGTCAGTCGGGGCCGCAATGAGCAAAACCACGTGACCAGCGTGACCAGCGTCCATCGCTCCAGCGGAGCCCTTCTCCTTCTGCTCGTGCTCGGCGCGGGAGCGTGCGGCTCCGATGCCGGCGGCGAGAAATCGGGGAGCGCGGCGCCGGCCGGCGGCAGTGCGGCGAAAGCGCGGACGCAGCCGAGCATCACCCTCGCTGCGACCGACGTCGCCACCGTGGGCGCGACGACGATCGAGGACGGCGTCGCGCTCACCGGCGACCTGAACCCGATCGAGACGGTGGACGTCCACGCCCGGATCGAGGGCGATCTCGTCGGCGTGTACGTGCGCGAGGGGCAGGAAGTCTCCGCCGGTCAACTCCTCGCGCGGTTCGAGGCGAGCGAGCAGGAGAGCGCCCACCAGAGCGCCGAGGCCGACCGGGTTGCCGCACAGTCGGATCTGTCCAACGCCCAGTGGACGCTGGAGCAGAATGCGGAGCTGTACAAGGCCGGCGCGATCGCGCAGCAGGCCTACAAGAGCTCCGAGCAGGCCGTCGTGTCGGCCCGCGCCCGGCTCGCCGCCGCCGACGCGAAGCTTCGCGCGATGGGCAACGAGGAGCGCGATACCCGCGTCGTCGCGCCGACGACGGGGATCGTCAGCAAGCGCGTGGTCGAGGGCGGCGAGCACGTGGCCAAGGGCGCTCCGCTGTTCACCATCGTCCGCAACAACGTGCTGGAGCTGGCGGCGGCGGTACCCGCGCGCCTCTCGATGGCGCTGCGGGTGGGACAGGTGGTGCATTTCGTCGCCGACGGCCGCCGCTTCGACGGTCAGGTGGCGCGATTGAGCCCCACGATCGATCCGGCGACGCGGGCGCTCACCGTCTACGTACAGATTCCGAATCCGGGCGGGCTGCTGCGCGGGGGCACCTTCGCGACCGGGCGCGTCGTGAGCCGGACGCTGACGAACGTCATCGCCGTGCCGACGAACGCTCTCCGGCAGTCGGCCGAGGACGGCAAGCCCTACGTCTATCGCATCGATGGACGGACGATCAACGTGGCGCCCGTCCAGCTCGGCGCCGTGGACGACAAGCGCGGCCTCGCCCAAGTGACCGACGGGCTGCAGTCGGGCGATCGCGTCGTCGTCGGAAACGTCGGCGCGCTCGGACGGGGCATGCAGGTCACGATCGCCGGTCAGGAAGCGGCCACGAGGCCGGTCCCGGCGAGATAGCGCCGCGGCATCCGCCCGCATCCCCGATCCGGAAGGTTCACCGATGTTCCTCTCAGACATCTCGATCAAGCGCCCGGTGTTCGCCACCATGATGATGGTCGCGCTCGTCGTGCTCGGCGTCGTCAGCTACCGGCGATTGGCGATCGACGAGTATCCCGACATCACCTACCCGGTCGTCATCGCCCAGACGACGTACCAGGGTGCGTCGCCCGACGTCATGATGCGCGACGTGTCGAAGCCGATCGAGGAGGCGCTCAACACCGTCCAGGGGATCAAGGAGATCACGTCGACCTCGCTCGAGGGGGTGTCGATCGTCCGGCTCGAGTTCAACCTCGGCGTCGACGTCGCCGTGGCGCAGCAGGACGTGCAGGCGAAGGTGGCGCGCATCCGCCGGTCGCTTCCGGAGGAGATGGACGACCCGATCATCCTGCACTTCGATCCGAACGACTCGCCGATCATGTCGATCGCCCTCCAGTCGAGCGAGCGGTCGATCCGCGAGCTGACCGACCTCGCCAACGAGGTGGTCCAGACCCGCATCGAGGCGATCCCGGGCGTGGGCGGAGTGAACATCGTCGGCGGCAACGCGCGGCAGATCCGCATCCAGGTGAACCCCGACGCGATGCGCGCCTACGGCCTCTCGCCGGCGCAGCTCGCCACCGCGCTCCAGCAGGAGAATCAGGAGGTCCCCGCCGGCCGCGTGCAGCGGGGCAGCACGGAGCAGCTCGTCCGCATCACCGGACGCATCCTCGACCCGATGCTGTTCGCCAACATTCCCGTGGCGGTCCGCCACGGCACTCCGGTGCGCATCAGCGACGTCGCGACGGTGGTGGACGGAGCGGAGGATCGGCGCACCGGGGCGGAGATCAACAACAGCCCCGCGGTCTCGCTCGACATCCTCAAGATCTCCGGCTCGAACACGGTGGAGGTGGCCGACGCCGTGCGGGCCGCGGTGGGCGAGCTCGAGAAGCAGCTTCCGGGCGACGTGCACCTGACCGTCATGCAGGACGAGTCGACACGCATCCGCGAATCGCTCACCGACGTCGAGATCACCATCGTCGCGGGGGCGATCCTGACGGTGATGATCATCTACCTGTTCCTCAACTCCTGGCGCTCGACGGTGATCACCGGGCTCACCCTGCCCGTCTCGATCATCAGCGCCTTCTTCACGATGTGGATGTTCAACTTCACGTTGAACACCATGACGCTGCTCGCCCTCTCGCTGGCGATCGGCCTTCTGATCGACGACGCCATCGTGGTGCGCGAGAACATCGTGCGTCACCTCGAGATGGGAAAGAACCACGACGCGGCCGCGCGCGAAGGCACCAGTGAGATCGGCCTCGCCGTGATGTCCACCAGCTTCGCCGTGATCGCCGTCTTCATCCCCGTCGCGTTCATGGGCGGCATCATCGGGAAGATCTTCTTCCAGTTCGGTGTCACCGTTGCCTTTGCCGTGCTCGTGTCGCTGTTCGTGAGCTTCACCCTCGACCCGATGCTGTCCAGCAAGTGGTCCGATCCGGAGGTGGAGCACGCGGTGAACGACGGTGGCGAGCACATGGCGGAGCAGCGCCAGCACGCGAACCCGATTCGCCGGATCGCCTTCGGGTTCAACGACTGGTTCGAGCGGGTCGCCGACCACTACCCGAACTGGCTGGCATGGGCGCTCGGCCATCGGGTCGTCGTGCTCGGCGTCGCCGCGACGACGGTCGTCGCGAGCCTGCTCATCATCCCCCGGCTTGGCTTCACCTGGATGCCCGACGTCAACGGCGACGAGTTGACGGTGAACTACCGGACGCCGCCAGGCTCACGGCTCGAGTACACGATGGACAAGGGACGCGAGATCGCGCGGTTCCTCCAGAGACAGCCGGAAACCGACTACACCTATCTCTCGGTGGGCGGCGGCTTCCGAGGCTCGCCGAACAACGGACGGATCTACGTCGCCCTCAAGACCGGCCACGCGCGCTCGTTATTCGACATCGAGGACAGCCTGCGCGTGGAGCTGAAGCAGATCCCCGGGGTGCGGCCGACCATCCAGGGCCAGTCCTCGATCTTCAGCCGGGGCAACCAGCCGATCATCGTCAACGTGCAGGGACCGGAGCGATCCCGACTCGAGATCGCCGCCGACCGGACCCTCGAAGCGGTCCGGTCGGTGCGCGGAGTCGCCGAGCCGAACTCCAGCGAGGATGGGGACATCCCTCAACTCGACGTGCGGGTCGATCGGCAGGAGGCGTGGCGGGCCGGCCTGGGGGTGGGGAGCGTCGCCGCCACCCTGCAGCCGCTCTTCTCGGGGCAGCGGGCGACGACCTGGGAGGACCCCCTCGGCTACTCCCACGACGTCATGGTGGTCTTCCCCGACTCCCTGCGCAGCTCGGCCGCTGACGTTTCGCAGCTTCCGGTGCAGAGCACCTTCCTCGACTCCGCCACCGGGCTGCCAGTGATGGTCCCGCTGTCGCAGGTCGCCGAGGTGCGCGCCGGTGTCGGGCCGCAGCAGATCGAGCGACGCCAGCTCGAGCAGCAGGTCCAGATTCGCGCCGGCGTGCTGCCCGGCTTCGCCATGGGCGACGTGGCGCGGGACGTCGAGCAGGCGATCGACCGGATCGGGCTCCCGCCGGGTTACCACGCGGTGTTCACCGGCGACGTCCAGAACCTCGACGAGACCAAGGGCTACGTGCTGAGCGCGCTCGGCCTGGCCGTCATCTTCATCTATTTGATCCTCGCCTCCCTCTTCGGCTCGTTCCTGCAGCCGCTGGCGATCATGCTCGCGCTGCCGCTGAGCTTCATCGGCGTCACGCTCGCCCTGCTCGTCACCCGCGGGAACATGAACGTGATGACGATGATCGGGATCATCATGCTCATGGGGCTGGTGACCAAGAACGGCATCCTGCTGGTGGATTTCACCAACCAGCTCCGGGGCCAGGGACGCGAACGGGCCGCGGCGCTGCTGAATGCCGGCCGGATCCGTCTGCGACCGATCATCATGACCACCGTGGCGATGATCTTCGGCATGCTGCCGCTGGCGCTCGCCTTCGGGGCCGGCGCCGAGGCCAGGGCGCCGATGGCACGAGCGGTGATCGGCGGCCTGATGACGTCGACGCTGCTCACCCTGTTCGTCGTCCCGGTGATGTACACGATCCTCGACGACGTGGGGAGCTGGGTGAGCTCGCGCCTGACGGACGCATCACACCGGCCGGCCGGCGTCTCGGCCGAGCCGGGCGCGCTCCCCGAGCCGGCGGCCGGCGACTGATCTCGCCACACCGACGGGCCGGCGACGGCGCGCGCGCGGAATCTGCTTGACGGATTCCGCGCGCGGCCTTACAAGGGTGAGCGTGCGAGCGGCCAGATTCGCGTCCGACGCTATTTCTGTGCAGTGCGCCGGGACACCGACACGAGATCGCATCGCGCGATTATGATGGAGGCACACGTCGTGCAACGCGCCGCGCGGATTGCGCGTCCTGACTTGCGGGACGACGCGCGGACCGCGCCGCGACATCGATACGATATGCAGGTCCGACTGTCCTATCTCCACAGGAGGCGGTAATGCCGCGCGGTGACGAATTCAAGGACGAGCTGCGATTTTCCGATCGCGACGATGACGCCGACGACGTCGGCTATGGTGGTGGCAGCGGCGGCTCGTCATCCTACGACGATGACGACGAAGAGGACGGCGGCTGGACGACCCACAAGGACGACAGCGACGACCTGTGGGACAGCACCGACGAGTCCGAGGAGGAGGAGGAAGAGGGGCTCGGCACTCCCGTGGTCGAGGGCGAGGAGGAGGACGACGAGAGCCCGCTCGTCGTCGCGCGCGCACCCCGTACCGGCGCGGGAGGACGTCCGCTCTCACCGCCGAGCGCGGTGACGGGCAGCGGCAGCGGCGCCGGACTCACGCCCTCGAAGCATCCGGCGATCCAGGAACCGGCCAGCAAGACGCCGGTGGTGCGCGGCAACGTGTTCGGCGCGGGCACCGGCGGCAGCATGGCCGGCAGGATGCCGGCGAAGACGGCGTCGTCGGGCGGGACGAAGCCGGCTGCCAAGGCCGCGACGAAGGGCAGCGCCAAGAAGGGCAGCGCGAAGAAGAGCAGCGCCAAGAAGAGCAGCGCCAAGAAGAGCACCGCCAAGAAGAGCACCGCCAAGAAGAGCGCGGCGAAGAAAGGCACGGTGAAGAAGAGCACGGCCCGGAAGGGCACGGCAAAAAAGAGCGGGGCCCGGAAGGGCGGCGCGAAAAAGTCCTCGGCCAAGCGGTCGATGCCGAAGAAGAAGGCCGGCCGGAAGACGCCCAAGCGCGGCGCGGCCAGGAAGGGAGGCGCGAAGAAGAGCGCCCGGAAGGGCGGCCGGCGCTGACGGCCGGTCGGTCCCGATCGTGAGAGTGGACGGGATGCGGCAGCCGGACGTGGCGCCGGCTGCCACGAGGCCCTCCGACGCACGCGACGACCGTCGGCACGATCCGGTCGGCGAGATCGCCGCCGGCATTGCCCGGGAGCTGCGTCCGCCGCTGCTCGCCATCTCGTCGGCGGCTCAGCTTCTCCGGTTTCGCGTCGCCGACGATCCGGTGGTCGAGAAGAACGTCGGCCGCATCCTGCGGGAGGTCGAGCGGCTGAACGGATTCGCGTCGGCGCTGCTCGATTACGCAAGCCCCACCGCGCGCCAGCTGGCGCGCGGTGGGGCTTGCGTAATCGAGCAGCGCCGACGCGAATCCGTTCAGCCGCTCGACCTCCCGCA
>JBIOHU010000078.1:0-9784 GCA_044449225.1 Gemmatimonadales bacterium
AACCAGTCGAGCTCCATGCCGCTCGCGTCGCGCATGAGCCGGAAGAAGTCGGCGGGGGTGGGATGCCGGAACGCCCAGGTGCGAATGTAGTCGCGGAATGCGGGGTCGAAGCGGTCGGCGCCGAGCACCTCGAAGCGCAGGGTCTGGAGCATGAGGGCCGGCTTCTGGTAGCCGACCCACATCAGGTCGCGCACCTCGGTGGGGTTGGTGATGAGGGGTTGCTCCTCGCCGGCGGTGGTGTGGGTGGCGGCGAGGTGGAGGGGATTCGCCTCGATCGTGTCGCCGTACGGCGTGCCGGCGAAGAACTGCGCGGCGTTGTGGAGGTCGATGAAGGTGTTGAACCCTTCGTCCATCCATGGATAGAGCCGCTCGTTGGATCCGACGATCATCGGGAACCACTCGTGCCCGAATTCGTGGGCGAGCTCCCACTGGGTCGTCTGCGGGGACGAGCCGTTGGGGACGAAGGTGAGCATCGGATATTCCATTCCGCCCACCGGCCCTTCGACGGTGGTGGCGTGCGGGTACGGATACGGAAACCACTGCCGGCCGAAGTACCCGATTGCGCCGCGGGCCATCCGGTGCGCCTGGCCGTTGGCCCACTTGTCGGCGGTGGCGCGGTAGAGAGTCTCGATGAGGACGCCGTTCTGTGCGCTCGCCTCCCAGATCCAGTTGGGGGCGGCGGCCCAAGCGACGTCGCGCACATTCGTGGCGGCGAAGTGCCAGGTGTACGGATGATCGCCGGGCCGGGTGCGAGCCGGATCGCCCGCTTCGGCGCGGGTGATGACGGCGACGGCGGTGTCGGAGCGGCGTGCGGCGGCGAGCCGGCTCCGCTGCGCCGCGGTGAGCACCTGTTCCGGATTGCGCAGCTCGCCGGTGGCCGAGACGATGTAGCTCGCCGGCACGGTGAGGGAAACGTCGAAGTCGCCGTACTCGAGGTAGAACTCGCCGGCGCCGATGTACGGCTCGTGGTTCCAGCCGCGCACGTCGTCGTAGACGGCCATCCGCGGATACCACTGGGCGATCTCGTAGAGCGGTCCGTCGCGCCCCATGCGGCCGGCGCCCTGCTCCGGGATGGTGAAATGCCAGGCGAACTCGAGATCGATGGACTCACCGGAGGGAAGCGGGTGCACCAGATCGATGCGCATGGTGGTTCCGTACACCGAACGCTTCGCGTTCACGCCGGCGATCGTCGCCGACTCGATGACCATGCCGTCGGTGAATCCGTTCGCACCGCAGGAGAAGTCGAAGCTGATGTCGGCGAAGACGAGTGGCGGTTGATTCAGGACGTTGGTGATGCTGTTGCGACGGCAGATGTTCTGTTCGACGTAGAGCCAGAGGTAGGGGAGGGCGTCGGGAGAATGGTTGACGTAGTGGATCGTCTCGCGGCCGTGGAGGAGGTGGCGTGCGGTGTCGAGCGTGGCGGCGATGTTATATCGGCGCGCTGCTGCCAGTATTTCGGTCCCGGGCGGCCGGAGGCGGTGCGCACGTCGGTCGGCGTCGGGAGATCGAGGGGACGGAAGGGGGAGCTGTCGGCCACGGAGGCCGCCGACTGCGCACCGGCCGGCGCGGCGACGACGAGCAGCACGGCGAGCAGCACGACGAGCAGGGAGAGAAGCCGAGGGGTGACGCGCATCGTGATCTCCGGAGGGCGGAAAGCGGGTCGACGGACGAATGTATGGCGCACCCACTCGCCCCGGGAAGGGCGCGTCGCTTGCATCGTCCGCGATGCATGAGCGATCGGATCGACGACTGGCGCGAGCGACTGGGAGGGATCGCGCGCGAGATCGGCAGCCGGGTCGAGCACGCCGGCGAGTCGCTGGGGATCGGCGTGCCGGCGCGGTACGAGATCGCCGCCTATCGTGGCTACGCCAACGACACGAGGATGCTCGTTCAGGGGCGGGTGCAGGAGGCGAGAACAATCGCGCCGGCGACGGCGGCCGACTCCGTGTGGCGCAACCTGCTCAACACCTATCGACGCATCGACGCCGACCCGCTTCCGCAGGCAAGGGTGCGGATCTCGGTCGGCGGCGCGGAGCACGAAGCGGTGGCCGACGACGAAGGGTTCGTCCGGGCGTGGATCGAGCTGGCAGCGCCGCTTCCCGCGACCGAGCCCTGGCATCCGGTGGAGCTCGAGCTGATCTTCCCCGACGATGGCGATCTCCGCGTGCGGGCCACGGTCGCGGTGCGCGTCCTCACCGGCGTCCCGTCGTTCGGCGTCATCAGCGATCTGGACGACACGGTGATCCAGTCGCGCATCACGAGCTTTCTGCAGGCGGTCCGGACGGTGATGCTGGGCAATGCGCGCACGCGGCTGCCGTTCCCCGGCGTTGCGGCGCTCTACCGGGCGCTGGAGCGCGGGGGGAGCGGCGACTGCCGGAACCCGATCTTCTACGTCTCGAGCAGCCCGTGGAATATCCACGACGTCATCGCGGACTTCATGGACATCCAGAACATTCCGCGCGGGCCGATCGACCTGCGCGACTGGGACGTCGTGTTGTCGGCGCTCACGTCGAGCCGGCTCGGCACCTTCAAGGAACCGGTGATCGAGGAGATCCTCGGGCTCTATCCGGCGCTGCCTTTTATCCTGATCGGCGACAACAGCCAGAAGGATCCGGAGATCTACCGCACGATCCTCGACCGGCATCCCGAACGCATCCTGGCGATCTACGTCCGCAACGTGGATGGAGACCCGGCGCGCTCGGCGAGCGTGCAGGCGCTGGCGAAAGAGGTGAAGGCCGCGGGGTCGACGATGGTGATCGCCGACGACAGCTACGCCGCCGCCGAGCACGCGGCGGGGCAGGGGTGGATCACCGAGGAGTCGCTGCCGTCCATCCGCGAGGAGCGAAAGGCGGACGAAGGCACGACGGGAACGAAGCAGGATGCACCGGGCGTCGGAGGGAAGTCGGCGCCGACGGTGGTGGTCAAGTGAGCGGCGACAGCCGGGCGTCGCCGCGCAGCCCCCAGATGCTCGCCGACGCGAGCTCCACGCTGTTCTCCGCCGGATCGCGCACGTAGACCGACCGGCCGCCGCCAGGCCAGGCGATGTCGGCCTCGATGGCGAGTCCGGACTTCTTGAGACGATAGCGCCAATCCTGCAGCTCGGTTTCGGAGACCCGGAAGGCGACGTGGCCAGGCCCCGTCGTGCCGTGCGCCGGAACCGCAACGCCCCCCACCTCGCCTGGCGCGCGGAGGGTCCGCTCGGGGTTGAAGACGAGCAGCATCGCGGTGCCGCAGCGAAAGAACACATGGCGCTCCGGCTCGCGGCCGAACAACTCGAGGCCGAGCACCGTGCCGTAGAAGTGCTCGGCGGCGGCGAGGTCGGCGGCATAGAGACAGGTTTCGAGGACGCCGGTGATCTGGGGGGCGTCGGTCATGCGGACCCGTGTTCCGCCAGCACACGCTCGATGCGGCGGTCGGGCACCAGCCACATCGCCGCGACGGCGACGTAGAGAGCGCCGGCGACCCAGCGGTTGACGAACGCCATCGGAATGGCGACGACGTACAGCACCGGCGAGAGCTTTCCCTTCAGATCCCGTCCGACGGCGCGGGCGAGGAGTGAGCGCGGTCCCTGGGTGGCGATGATGCGACGCTGGAGGAGCCAGTAGGCCACTCCGGCCATGAGGAGCACGAAGCCGTACGTCGCCGTCGGCGCGGAGGCGAACTGATTCTCACCCATCCAGGCGGTGACGAAGGGGACGAGCGACAGCCAGAAGAGCAGATGCAGATTGGCCCAGAGGATCCCCCCCTCCACGCCGCGGGTGACGTGGAGCATGTGGTGGTGATTGTTCCAGTAGATGCCGAGGTAGACGAAGCTGAGGACGTAGCTGGCGAGCACGGGGGCGAGCGGGCGGAGCGCGGCGAGGGTCACGCCGTGCGGCACCCGGAGCTCGAGCACCATGATGGTGATGATGATCGCGAGGACCCCGTCGCTGAACGCCTCGAGCCGGCTGGTGCCGGGGATCGTCGCTCGCGCCGGCTCGCCGACGTCCGTGGCCGTAACGCGGGTCAGGGGACGAGCGCCGGCGGGGGAACGGAGATCTTTCCGATCGCGCCCTGATCGGTGCCGAACCAGATCTGCCGGGTGGCGCGATCGAAGGTCATGTGCCGGATGGTGTTCGGTCCCGGCTCGCCCACGGGAATCCCGGCGACGAACTTTTTCGCGCGCGGATCGAAGGCGACGATCGAGGCGGGCACCGTCTCGCGGCCGTTCTGCGCGACCCAGATGACGTCGCGGTCGTCGACGGTCATGCCGTACGGCAGCGAAGCGAGGCCGGCGGGGAGCGCCCACTCCTCGGTGTGCCCGGTGCGCGGGTCGAGATGACCAAGAAAGCCGCGAGTGTAGTCGCCGTAGTAGATCTGGTCGTTGGAGGTGATGGCGATGCGGCGCGGCCTGGTGCGGTCGCTCGGCAGCGGAATCTCCTTCAGCTCGAGGGTGGCGGGATCGATCGTCCCCAGCTTGTTGGTGCCGAACAGATCGAACCAGGGACGGCCCTTCGAGTCGAGCACGATGCCGTATGGGCGCGTATCGGCGCCGGTCTTCCAGATCCGGAACTTCCCCGTCGCCGGATCGAAACGCCCGACGGCGCCGGCGTTCTGCGCCGTGAACCAGGCGATGCCGCTCCGCGGATCGAAGGTGATGGTGTGCGGATCGCGCACCGACGAGTCGGGGATCATGTAGGTGGTGAGCTTTCCCGTCGTCGGGTCGAGCTTCACGAGGCGGTTGTTGCGATTGCCGGTGAACCAGACCATGCCCTTCTCGACGACGAGATCGTGGGGATTGGTGCCGGGGTCGATCTCGTAGCGCTTGAACTGGCCGGACTTCGGATCGAGCCAGGCGACGTAGTTGCCGTTCTGGCCGACGAACCAGACGCGGCCATGCGCGTCGGCGAAGGGATCGCGCGGCCGCGTGCGCGCACCGAAGGGAACGCTGTACTCCTTCGGCGCGAACTGCGACACGCCGGTGGGCGGGGCGGGGGCGGCGGAAGACTGGGCGGCGAGACAGCCGGGAGCCATGGCGCCGATCAGCAGGAGCGCGCGTGCGATGAGCATGGTCTGCCTCCGGGGCGGATGCCGTGAAAGGTGGCCTCGGCGGGGGAGACGGGCAACTGGGAACCGTGAGACGTGAAGCGTGAGACGTGAAGCGTGAGACAGGTGCTAGTTCCTCTCGTCCCGCAGCGCGGAGCGGAGCTCGTCGGCCATCAGGTTGGAGGAGAGGTCGGCGAGCTGCTGCAGCGCATCCTGGAAGTCCTGGACGGTCATGGTGCGCAGCATGCCGGCGGCGATGATCGCGCCGGCGCCGGGCACCTGCCCCGCACCGCGCACGCGCGGGGTGAGCCGATCGGTGCCGTGAACCTTGATGTTCCAGATCTCGCGGCCGGTACGGCGGTCGAGCAGCACGGCCTCGGCATTCGTGTAGAGATACGGGTTCTCGCTCCGCGCGTCGAGGCCGAAGCTGCGCATGTGGACCTCGAGCAGGAAGTCGGCGTCGTTCGCCGACGTCACGGGGCGTGTGCCGAGGTAGCGGCTGGTGCGCTCGAGGGTACGCTGGGCGAGGTCGCCGGTGACGCCGACGCGCGCGGTCGCGCTGTCGAGCCGCGCGCTGGCGCGCCGAGCCTCGACGTCCTTGGCGACGGTGGAGCCGGCCTTGAGCACGGCCGCGACGGCGGCGTCCGATGCGCTGACGTCGTAGCCGCCGGTGAGAAGACCGGGCGCGGGTGGCGACACGATCACGACCGCCATCGACCGCTGCGCGAAGTCATACTCGCCGAGATGGTTGTGGCCGCCGCAGGCCACGGCGCCGAGCAGGACGAGCACGCCGGCGCGGGCGCGCCACCGGGGCCGCGGAATGGCGGTTGTCATCATGGTCGAAACCTCGGAAGCGGGAGACCGCAGGACGTGCACGAGGTGGACGACCGGGCCGGCGGAGAGGGAACGGCTACGGGGCGCGCGCGCCGCGACGGATCACGACCCGCGCCAGGCCCTGCTTCACTCGCCGTGGTCGAGCAGATATCGCAGCGCTTCGAGGAGCGAGTGACACTCCTGCCGCAGCGACCTGCCGTCGCCGAACTGGATCTGCATGGAGATGAGGAGCGGCGTGGTGCCTTCCGGCACGTGCCGTCGAGCCGTCAGCATCGCCTCACGTGCCGGTGCGGCGTTCGGCGAACCGAGGATGCGCCGCACCTCCTCCCGTGCGCGCTCAGTGCTGACGCCCGCGACGTTGAGAATCTGGGCGGCGATCCCCTTCTCCTCGCGCAGTAATCCGAGGAGCAGATGCTCGGTGCCGACGTACGAGTGCCCCAGCTCCCGCGCCTCGCTCATCGAGAGCTCGAGCACCTTCTTCGCCCGGCCCGTGTACGGCAGATCGGGTCCCGTCGTCGCCGCCGCGTTGCCCGTCTTGACCGTCTCCTCGATTTTCCGCCGAAGCTCGTTCAGGTCGACGGAAAGGAACTCCAACACGGTCGCGGCAACCCCCTGTCCCTCGCGGATGAGGCCGAGCAGGATGTGCTCCGTGCCTACGTACTCGTGGCGGAGTCGGGCGGACTCCTCGCGCGCCAGCGCCAGGACCTTCCGCACTCGCTCGGTAAAGTTGTAGCCGTTGATCATGCTCTCAGCATGCAGCGCGCGGTCGGAGCTGTCCAGATCGCTGCCCGACCGCCAGACGACGCTCCATTCAGGGTACTATTAACGGATGCCCACCGCCCGCCGCGTTCGCCGCCCTGCCCGATCGGGCAGGATCGTCAGCCGAGCCGTCGCGTATCTCGTGCTCGCGTGGACGATTCTCACCCTGCTCGCGGCGGGACTGTTTCCCGGCGCGGCGGCGGTCGTGCTCCTCCTCGCGGCCTACACGACGGTGCCATTGATCGCCTTCGTGCGCTGGCGCGGCTGGCCATTCTACCCGGGGCGCGGATTCCGGCTGCTCGTGGTACGCCCCTTCTGGTACACCCAGCTCATGTTGCCGCTCGTCTCGGCTGCCGGGCTGCTGGGACTCGTCGTGGGCGCGCCGTTCGGCCACGCGTTGCTGGCGGGACGCGTGCTGGCGGCGGTCGTGTTCGGCGTCGTCGCGGTGATCCTCGGCGCCGGCTACCTCGGCGCGCGGCACCTCGTCGTGCGCGACGTGGATGCCCAGGTACCCGGCCTGCCGGCGGAGTTCGACGGGCTCCGCATCGCGCAGCTCTCCGATCTGCACGTGGGTCCGCACACGTCGCGGCAGTTCCTGCAGCGCGTGGTGGCAGCGACGCAGGCGCTGGTGCCCGACGTCATCGCCATCACGGGCGACCTGATCGACGACCGTGCGGAGGACGTCGCGGTGTACGCGCGCGAGCTCCGCGCGCTCGAGGCGCCGTTGGGCGTCTACATGATTCCGGGGAATCACGACGTGTACGCCGGATGGGACGACGTGGAGCGCGCGTTGCGCGCGGCGGGGCTGGGCACGGTCCTCGTGAACGAGGCGTCGCTGCTGCGCCGCAACGAGGCGACGATCGCGCTGGTGGGCACCGGCGATCCGGCCGGCGGCGCACGCGGGAACTCGCGCGCCGCGCCGGACGTGGAGCTGGCGTTGGCGGAGGTACCGCAGCGGACGACGGTGATCGCCTTCGCGCACAACCCCGCGCTCTGGCCGTCGCTCGCGGCGCGGGGCGTCGCGCTGACGTTGAGCGGCCACACCCACTGGGGACAGTTCGCGCTACCGCGCCTGGGATGGAGCCTCGCGTCGCCGTTCCTCGAGCATGCGATGGGCGCGCACATGACCGAGGACGCCCTGCTCTACATCAGCCCCGGCACCGGCTACTGGGGCATTCCCTTCCGGCTCGGCGCCGCGCCGGAGATCACGCTCGTCACGCTGCACCGCGGAGAGACGGCGTCGGCACAGGTGCACCGGCCGCGGCGAGCGACCCGAGTGGCGTAGGCACGACATTCGTACGCCAACCGTCAACGCCGGAGGGCTGGCGCCCCAACGGAGAGGTCGCGACGGGCGCTCTCGGTTCCGAACCGGTCGACGGCGGTGACGACGACGCGGAGGGGACGGGTTTCGGCCGCGCCCGCGACGACGAGCCGATCCTGCGCGCCGGGCAGGATCCAGCTGCGCCAGTCGTCACCGGTGCGAACGCGGACGGTCCACCAGGCGACCCGGCTCGCCGGCGCCGGCGAGAGGTGCAGGGTGCGGTCGCCGGTGACGGAGTCGACGCTCACCGACGCGACCGGGCGCGCGGGACGGCGGGAGGAGAGCCAGGGCGACGGCGGAATGAGCGCCGGCGACGAGTACAGCTCGGTGAAGAGATGGTCGGTGAGCGCGGCGGCGGCGATCTCGCGCGGCGGCTGGGTGGCGACGCCGACGAGCGACGAGTCGCGGTGGACGGTGCCAGGTGGCATCAGGGTGCGCATGCTGAAGAAGACGTCTCCCGTCGCAGCGGTGGCGCGCGTCGCGCGGATCTGCGCGTTCAGCTCGTCGGGCGACCAGGCGCCGCCCGCCGCGGCGCGGCTGGCGTTGTGCCCGGGCCAGATGTGGCGCCCCTTCACGTTTTCGCCGATCCACCAGTCGAGGAGGGTGGTGTAGCTCTGCGACGTCTGCGCGATCGGCCAGTAGAGCTGCGGGGTGAAGTAGTCCACCCAGCCCTCGCGCAGCCAGCGGCGCGAATCGCCGTAGAGCTTCTCGTAGGAGTCGAAGCCCTTGATGGACGGTGGATTGCCCGGGCGCCAGATGCCGAACGGGCTGATGCCGACCTTCACCCAGGGCTTGATCGCCTTGGTGCGGAGGTAGATCTGCTGGATGAGCGTGTCGACGTTGTGGCGGCGCCAGTCGTCGCGGTCGAGTCGGCCGCCGGCCCTGGTGTAGCGCGCGTAGCTGGACGAATCGGGGAAGGGAACGACGGTGCTGTCCGGGCCGAGCTCGGGATAGGGATAGAAGTAGTCGTCGATGTGGATGCCATCGACGTCGTAGCGCTTCACGACGTCGAGCATGGCGCGGAGCGTTCGCGATATCACGGCGGGCTCGCCGGGATCCATCCACTCGTACTGGCCGTAATGGCGCACGAGCTCGGGATGCGCGACGCTGACGTGGGTACGCGCGTGCTCGCCCTTCGCGCTCGGGTGCCGCGCGCGATAGGGATTGAACCAGGCATGCAGCTCGAGCCCGCGTGCATGCGCTTCGGCGACGGCGAACTTCAGCGCGTCGAAGTACGGCTCCGGCGGGCGCCCCTCGACGCCGGTGAGATACGAGGACCAGGGCTCGTAGGGGGAGTCGTAGAGCGCGTCGGCGGCGGGGCGGACCTGGAGCAGCACCGCGTTGAGGTTGAGCTGCACGGCGCGATCGAGGATGGCGCGGAGCTCGGCCTGCTGCTGCCAGGAGGAAAGGCCCGGCCTGGACGGCCAATCGATGTTGGCGACGCTGGCGACCCACGCGCCGCGGAACTCGCGGCGGATCGGCGGCGGATCATTGGCGCCTTGCTGGGCGAGCGCCGGCGAGCTGGCGAGGAGCAGGAGCGCGACTGCGCGGAAGACCCGGTTCATGGATGGACGTCGGAAGTGATGGTGCGCACGAGCTGATCGAGGAACTCCAGTCCGTCGTAATAGGAGTGGACGCGCATCTTCTCGTCGCGGCCGTGTGCGTTGTTCTCGCCGCCCTCGGAGAAGAGTCCGCTCACGCCGAAAGTGGGGATGCCGACCTCGCGCAGGTAGTGGCCGTCGGTGGCGCCGGTGGACATGGTCGGGATGATGGTAATGTCCCCCAACATGCGCCGGGTGATCGCCGTCGTGGCGGCGAGGAGGTGGGGATCCACCGGCGCCACCG
>JBIOHU010000079.1:0-9771 GCA_044449225.1 Gemmatimonadales bacterium
ACGCGCGGGTGCTGCGCGCCGAGCATCTCCTCTACCCGCGCGTCGTGCAGGCAGTTGCCGCCGGTGACGTGCGGCTCGCCGCCGATGGGCGTGTCGCCCCGCCATTCGTTCTCGATCGCGCGTCCCTTCCCCCGCTTGACCCGGAGCTCGCCGATGTCCCGACTGCCTGAGCGCCTTCGCCACCTCGCCCTCGCCGCGGCGGTTGCGCCGCTCCTGCTGGCGCCGACCGCCGCGGCGCAGGAGCCGTCGCTTCGCTCGGTTCTCGCCGGATGGATCGGCCTCGTCGCTGCGCCGGGCCGCGAGGCGGCAGCGACGGATCTCATCGCGCGCACCAGCCCGACCTGGACGCGCGGTCCGCTCGGCTCTCTGGTCAGTCGCAGCGGCAGCGGCTCGCCACGACGGGTGATCGCCTGCTCGCTCGATCGACCGGCGTACGCCGTGAGCGAGATCCGGAGCGATGGCTACCTGCGCGTGCACGACGCGGAGCCGGTGCGCCGGCATCCGCTCTGGGACCAGTTCCACGAGGGACAGCGTGTGCTCGTCCAGACCCGCAACGGCCTGCGCGCCGGCGTCTTCGCCGTCCGCAGCACCCACCTCTGGCGTCGCCGAGCGCCGGAGGAGCAGCCGGCCACGGCGGATGACCTGTGGCTCGACGTCGGCGCGAGCTCGGCGGCCGAGGTCGCGGCGCTGGGCATCCATCTCCTCGATCCCGTGGTGCGAGAGCTGCCCGAATGGAGCTACGGCGACGAATCCGATCCGTACATCGCGGGGGCCGGCGCGTCGGCGCGAGTCGGCTGCGCGATAGTCGCCGCGCTCTCCGAGTCCGGCCCGCGCCAGGGCGAGAACATCTACGTCATCGCCACCCAGTCGAGCTTCGGCGACGCCGGCCTTCTCACGACGATGGCCCGTCTCGACAGCGTGGACGAAGTGATCGTCCTCGGCGCGCAGAGCGGACGGGACTCCAGCGCTGCCGTCACCGAGGCGCGCCTGCCGACGCGGACGACCGGCACGCTGGAGAGAGCCGGAGCGCGCGTTCACGCCGCGGCCGTTCGCGCCCGCTTCGCCGGCACTCTCCTCGAGAGCGTGCGGGCCAGCGACGTCGATCTCTTCGCCCGCGCCATGGCGACCGCCGCCGACGTTCCCGTCTCAACTCTTCGCCCCGTCGTGCTGCCGACACCCGCTGTGGCGCCCGCCACGACGACCCGGCACGATGCGCTCTCCCCAGTCGCAGACCTCCTGGCGCGCCTGACCGACGTCTACGCCGTGAGCGGGCACGAGGGATCGATGCGCGACGCCGTGCTCGCCGAGCTTCCCGCCTGGGCGAAGGAGAAAGCGGTCACCGACTCCGCCGGCGACCTCGTCCTCGCGGTCGGACCGGAGCGCGACACGAACGTCGTCATCGCCCACATGGACGAGATCGGGTTCGAGGTCACCCGCATTGCGCGGAACGGCACGGTGTCGCTCGCGACCCGTGGCGGCTTCTTCTCCTCCCTTTGGGAGGGGCAGACGGCGCTTCTGCACGTCGGCGAGCCGCCTGGCATCACTCGCGTCGACGACGCCTGCGGCGCGGCGACCGGCGGCCCGCTGCGCGGCGTATTCCTGTCCCGTGACAGCGCGTCGCGCAAGCAACCGACGTCGCTGACCGCCTGGTTCGGCCTCGACTCCGCCGCACTCGTGGCTGGCGGCGTCACGGTCGGTTCGGCCGTCACGAGCTACAAGTGCGCGACGAGACTGGGGGCGACGCGCTTCACCGCCCGGTCGATCGACGACCGCGCCGGCTGCACCGCGCTCATTCTCGCCGTGCGCGAGCTCGATCCGGCTGCCCTCAAGCGCAAGGCGATCTTCGTCTGGTCGGTGCGCGAGGAGACGGGCCTCGAAGGCGCCGGTACCGTGGCAGCGGACCTCGGACCGAGCGTGCGGCGCGTCTACGCCGTCGACACCTTCGTTTCCTCCGATTCCCCGCTCGAGAGCACGCGGTTCGCGGACACGCCGATCGGCGCCGGCGCGGTCGTACGCGCACTCGACAACTCCAGCGTCACCTCCCCCGCCGAAACCGACCGCATCCTTGCCATCGCGCGGGAAAAGCGGGTTCCGGTGCAGGTCGGCACGACGAATGGCGGCAACGACGGCTCACAGCTCGTGCGATGGGGAGCGGAGAACGTTCCTCTCGGATGGCCGCTGCGCTACAGCCACTCGCCGGCCGAGCTGATCGACCTGCGTGACGTTCGTTCCCTCGCCAGCCTCGTGCGCGCCGCGGTGACGGCGCCATGAAGTCGATTCACCCGCTTCCCGACCCATCTGCCTGATGCCCCGCGCTCTGCTGTCAGTCTCCGACAAGTCCGGCCTGCTCGACTTCGCCCGCGGTCTCCACTCCCTCGGCTGGGAGCTTCTCTCCACCGGTGGCACGGCGCGCACGCTGCGTGACGCCGGCGTGCCCGTGCGCGACGTCGCGGATGTCACGAACTTCCCGGAGATGCTCGACGGGCGGGTGAAGACGCTGCACCCGGTGGTCCACGGAGGCCTGTTGGCGCGGCGCGACCTCCCGGAGCACATGCGGGCCATCGCCGAGCATGGCATCGAGCCGATCGACCTCGTGGCGGTGAACCTCTATCCCTTCCGCGAGACCGCCGCGCGCGCGGGCGTCGAGCCCGGAGCGGTGATCGAACAGATCGACATCGGCGGCCCGAGCATGCTCCGCTCGGCGGCAAAGAACTTCGCCTCGGTCACGACCGTCGTCGACCCGGCTGACTATCCGCGGGTCCTGACGCTCCTCGGAGCGGGCGACGACGACCTGGACTTCCGGCGCCGGCTCGCCGCCAAGGTGTTCGAGCACACCGCGGCGTACGATGCGGCGATCGCCGACTGGTTCGCCGCGCAGCGCGGCGAGCGGTTCCCGGACCGGATGACCGTCGCGCTGCAGAAGGCGCAGGGGCTGCGCTACGGGGAGAATCCCGGACAGGCGGCGGCGTTCTACGTCGAGCGCGCCGGAGCCGGCCTCGCCGGGCTCGTGCAACGGGGAGGCAAGGAGCTCTCGTTCAACAATCTCTACGACCTCGAGGGAGCGCTCCTCGCCAGCGAGCCCTTCGGCGACGAGATCTGCTGCGCGATCATCAAGCACACCACTCCCTGCGGGCTGGCGACCGGCGCGACCGCGCTCGAGGCGTACCGGAAGGCCTTGGCGTGCGATCCGGTGTCGGCGTTTGGCTCGGTCATCTCCTTCACCTCGCCGCTGGACGACGAGGCGGCGGAGGCGGTGGCGAGCCTGTTCGTCGAGTGCGTGGTCGCACCGTCGTTCAGCCCCGGTGCGCTCGAGACGCTCGGTCGCAAGAAGAACCTTCGCGTGCTGGAGGGTACGGCGCGCTGGGCACCGGGGGCGCTGGACTACAAGCGGGTGCGCGGCGGATTCCTCGCTCAGGAGCGTCCCCCCGCGTCGATCGACACGGGGAGCTGGAAGGTCGTGTCCGTCCGTCAGCCAACTGATGAGGAGCGTCGGGATCTGCTGTTCGCCTGGCGCGCCGTGGCGAGCGTGAAATCGAATGCGATCGTCCTCGCCCGCGGCGGGGCGACGATCGGCATCGGCGCCGGCCAGATGTCGCGCGTGGACGCGGCCTTTCTCGCGGCGCACAAGGCCTCGCTGGCCGGTCATGCCACCGAAGGCTCCTCGCTCGGGTCCGATGCGTTTTTCCCCTTCCGGGACGGGGTCGACCAGGCGGCGGAGGTCGGGGTGCGGGCGATCGTGCAACCTGGCGGGTCGGTCCGTGACGCCGACGTCATCGCCGCGGCGGATGAGCACGGCATCGCCATGCTGTTCACCGGTACCAGGCTCTTCCGCCATTAGCCGCGCCGTGGCTCATGGTTTGCGCCACAGCCGACGTTCCCTCTGCGTGCCGCCGGCCAGCTCGATCCGGACGGCCGCGGCCACCGACGTATCACGACGAACAGTAAGGAGAGAGATGCGCACCAGAGCGATCACGGGAATGACGGCCCTTATCACGCTCGTCGCGGTCAGCGCTTGCAGCAAGAAGGACAACACCGCGATGGACACCACGAACATGGCACCCGCTACCACGACGACGACCAGCCCGGGCACGGCAGCCGACAGCTCCATGTCCGGCATGTCGATGACGCACGCCGATTCGGTGCGCGCGGACTCCATCCGCGCGGACTCGATCCGTCGGGCCGACTCGACGAAGGCGAAGACGAAGAAGAAGCCGTAACCGCTTGTCTGGGTCGGAAGCGCGGCGGGCCTGTTCCTATCGGCCCACCAGCATCATCTTGTTTCAGCTGCGCTTCCGCCCCGCCTTCGCGGGGCGTCTGCTATCCGCCACCCCCGTGAGAGCAATGGCGACGACGTCTCCGCCGTCCGACCGCGACTATCGTCCATCCTACCTGGCCGCCGCCGTCGCATCGGTTCTGGTTTTCATACTGTACCTCGTCACCCTGTCGCCTTCCACGGCGATGTGGGACACGAGCGAGTACATCACCGCCGCGCAGGTGCTCGGGCTCCCTCACCCGCCCGGCAACCCGCTCTTCGTGCTGCTCGGCCGGGTGTTCGCCATCCTGCCCATCGCTTCGTCGATCGCCGTCCGGGTCAACGTCCTCGCGGCGCTCTGCAGCGCGATCTCCGCCGGAATGTGGTTCCTGATCACCGAACGAGTCCTCGTCGGATGGTTCGCGCAGCGCTGGCAGCGGATCCTCGGCGGCTCGCTCGCCGCCCTCATCGGTGCGACGTCGTTCACGGTCTGGAACCAGAGCGTGGTCAACGAGAAGGTGTACACCGTCTCGCTGCTCGGTATCGCCATCATCAGCTGGCTGATGGTGCGCTGGTGCGACCAGCCCGATGGGCGGAAAGCCGACCGGCTCCTCGTGCTCGTGGCGTACCTTTGCGGGCTCGGCTACGCCAACCACATGGCCGGCATGCTCGCTGCGCCGGCGGTGGGGCTCGCCGTGCTGATCATGCGCTGGCGGACGATCTTTCGCTGGAAGCTCCTGCTCGCCTGCATGGGAGCGCTCGTGCTGGGGATCACGCCGTTCGCCATGGAGCCCATCCGCGCGGCACACTTTCCGGCGTTGAACGAGGGCGAGCCGACCGCCTGCCGAACCGAGCTCGCGGCGTCGTGCACCTTCAGCAAGGGCACGTACGACGCGTTCATGTACAATTTCAACCGCGGCCAGTACGGAAAGCCCGCGTTGACCGAGCGCCAGGCGCCGTTCACGGCGCAGCTCGACATGTGGTGGTTCTACTTCAAATGGCAGTGGCTGCGCGACGCGCACGTCGACCGGCCCTTCGTGCAGAGCCTCCTGGGGGCCCTCTTCCTCGTGCTCGGACTCGTCGGCGGATACGTCCACTGGCAGAAGGACCGACGAAGCTTCTGGTACTTCGGGTCGCTGATGTTCACGATGACGCTCGTGCTCATCTACTACCTGAACTTCAAGTATGGCGCGTCACAGTCGCCGGAGCTCACCGGAGTCGCGCGGGAAGTTCGCGACCGCGACTACTTCTATCTCTGGAGCTTCTCGGCCTGGGGAGTCTGGGCCGCGTTGGGGCTCGTGGCAGCGTGGGAATCGCTCGCGGAACTGGTCGGCCGCGAGACGGTCTCCGTCGGTCGTACGTCAGTCGAGCGGCCGACCCGCCGCGCCTTCGCGGTCGCCGCGCCGGTGCTCGCCCTCGCGCTCATCCCCCTCTTCACCAACTGGACGACTGCCTCGCGCGCCGGCCAGACCGACACCGCGGATTTCGCCAAGGACCTCCTCAACTCCGTCGAGCCATACGGCGTGCTGATCACGGTCGGCGACAACGACACGTTCCCGCTCTGGTACGCTCAGGAGGTGGAGGGAGTGCGCCGCGACGTCGTCGTCGCCAACACCTCGCTCCTCAACACGGACTGGTACACCCGGCAGCTCGTCCGTCGCCCGGTGTTCACCTACGACGCCGCGGCCGGCCCGTCGATCTATCGCGGCAAGAGCTGGCCGAAGCCGAGCGGCTCGCCGATCAAGATGACGCTCGACCAGGCCGACTCCGTGCCGGCGTACATCCAGCTCGATCAGCCGATGACCTTCCAGGGGGGGCCGATCAAGGCGACGATCGATCCCCAGCGCCTTTCGATCCCGGGCGTGCTCCAGCGCGCCGACATCTTCGTGCTGCGCATGATCGCCGACTCGTTCGGGGAGCGGCCGATCTACTTCAGCCGGACATCGGCAGGGTACGGCAACGAGCTCGGACTCGGCGGCTACCTGCTCACCCAGGGGCTGGCGACGAAGGTCTTCATCCCCCCGGCCTCGCCCGGGAAGGATACCCTGCTCGTGGCCGGCGCCGGCTGGGTCGACGTGCATCGGACGAAGGTGCTGTGGGACAGCGTGTTCACGGCGCAGAAATCCATCGCCGCCCGGCATGATTGGGTGGATCGTCCCTCGGTCGGCATACCGTATCTCTACGTCGCCACCGGACTGATGCTGTCGGAAGTGCTCGAGGCCACCGGCGACTCGGTCGGGTCGGCCCGGGTGCTCGCGCAGTCGAAGCAGGTTGCCCGGGCGGTGCAGCTCACCGACCTCCTGGCCCAGATGGAACAGGAGAGCGCGCCCACGCCCGAGTCCAACCCACTGTTCGTGCCTCCGAGCGACACCCAGCGTGGCCGGCCCGTACCGGCGAAGCCATAGCCAGCGGCTGCCAGACCGTGGCGTGCGAGCGCCGTAACCGGGATCACAGCTGACGCCCAAAGGTCGAGCAGCGTCGGGGGCGGGGTCTTTTTACCTTTCGTGGTGTATCGGTCGGAACCATTCACCCAATCGGGTATCTCCATGCTCGCTCGCGTCTGCCGACTGCTGCCGCTCGCCCTGTTCGGTGCGCTGGCCGCCTGCTCCGACAACACCGCTCCGCAGCCGTCACTCGCCGTCGGTCAGTCGCTCAAGGTGACCGGTGCGCAGGACGTGAAAGTCGAGGGCGGGTCAGGGGGCGCCGAGTTCTACGCCGTCCTCGCGAATAACGGCGTGACCGCCGGCGTGACGCAGAGTTACACCCTTTCCGGCAGCGGCCTCGTCGC
The DNA here is from genome assembly GCA_044449225.1 of Gemmatimonadales bacterium. Lineage (GTDB taxonomy): Bacteria > Gemmatimonadota > Gemmatimonadetes > Gemmatimonadales > Gemmatimonadaceae > AG11. The sequence goes on from JBIOHU010000079.1 coordinate 7,041, forward strand.
GCCGTCGCTGTCTCTCTCCCCGCCGAACGTCGGCGCCCTCTCCCGGATAGCGCTTTCCGATGGGGCCGCGGGCGGTCTGGTGCGCGACGAGGAGTTCGAGTCCCGCTTGCGCGCGAGCGAGCGCCAGCTGCTCACCCCGCGCATCGGCGCCGCTCGCGCCTGGCGAGCCGCTCAGTTGCGCGCCTCCACCTCGACGACCTCCGGATCGTCCGGCTTCGTTCCGATCCGGCGCGACATGGCGCTTCCCGCCGGCGTGCAGGTCGGCGACACGGTGACGCTGAACGTGAACGGCGTCGACGCCTGCACGAACCCGACGCTCCACGGTGCGCGGGTCGTCGCGATCGGCACGCATTCGATCGTCCTCGCCGACACGGCGAATCCGCCCAACGGATTCACCGACGCCGATTACCAGCGGTACGCGACGCGCTTCGACACCCTCGTCTATCCGCTCGACGTCGGCGCCTTCGGCGCACCGTCGGACATCGACGGCAACGGACGCGTCGCGCTCGTCTTCACGACCGAGGTCAACAAGCTCACCCCGCACGGCTCCGGCTCGTACGTCGGCGGATTCACCTTCTCGCGCGATCTCTTTCCGGTCGTCGCCACGTCCCGGGCCGATGCCTGCCCGGCGAGCAACGAGGGTGAGTACTTCTATCTGCTCACGCCGGACCCGCTCGGCACGATCAACGGCAATCCGCGCTCGACCGGATTCGTCGACACGAACACCACGGCGGTGATCGCTCACGAGTTCCAGCACCTGATCAACTCCTCGCGCCGGATCTACGTCAACAATGCCAACTCGTTCGAGGACACCTGGCTCGACGAAGGACTGGCGCACATCGCCGAGGAGCTGCTGTTCTACCGCGAAGCGGGAATGACACCGCGGCAGAACATCAGCACACCGGACATCCGCGCCTCCGAGCAGCGGCGCACCGCCTTCAACCTCGACATGATCGGCAACGCGGGACGATATCGCAGCTACCTGCTCGCGCCGGACAAGTCGTCACCCTATGCCGACGACGACTCCCTCTCGACTCGCGGCGGAGCCTGGTCCCTGCTGCGATATCTGGCGGATCACAAGGGATCGAACGACGGCACGACCTTCTTCCAGCTCGTGAACTCGACGACGGTCGGCATCGCCAACGTGACGGCCGTCTTCGGGGCCGACTTTCCCTCGATGGTGCGGGATTGGAACGTGAGCAACGCGGTGGATGACGTCGTCGCGACGCCGGTCGAGCTGACCCAGCCGAGCTGGAACTGGCACTCGATCTATCCAGTGCTCTACGATGTGTATCCGCTGCAGACTCAGACGATGACCGCCGGCACCTCGTACACCGGGAGCGTCATGGCTGGAGGCGCGGCGTACTACCGGTTCGCCGTTGGGAGCGGGAGCTCAGCCACGCTCACCCTGGGCGGCCAGTCCGCGTCGGCCGGCTCGAAGCTGCAGTTCGAGATCGTGCGGATCCGTTGACCAATAATAGGTCAATGTTTCTATTGACAAATTAGCGGTTTATCGCCATTCTCCCGGGTACGCTGGCAACGGGCTTCACTCGGGAGGATGGGCATGCGGATCGGGATCGATGTCTGAGGCGCTGGCGATCAGCCCGGCGCCAGGGAGCGCGGCACGGTTCGGGCTCGACCTCGTTCCCGATACGGCAGAGGACCGGAGCGCCGAGCTGGAAGCGCTGACTCGACGCCAGCTCGCCCTCCTCGGCGAGGATCCGGAGCGGGAGGGTCTCAAGCGCACGCCGGAGCGAATCGCCAGGTCGCTCGCGTGGCTCACTCGCGGGTACGGGATGGACGTGCGCTCGGAAATCGGGGACGCGCTGTTCGCCGAGTCGCACGAGAGCATGGTGATGGTGCGCGACATCGAGCTCTACTCGATGTGCGAGCACCACATGCTTCCCTTCTTCGGCGTCGCGCACGTGGCATACATCCCGAATGGCCGCATCATCGGCCTCTCCAAGCTGCCCCGCATCGTCGAGGTCTACGCACGCCGGCTCCAGGTGCAGGAGCGCCTCACCGAACAGGTCGCGCAGGCGATCGAGGAGGCGATCCAGCCGCGCGGTGTCGGGGTGGTGATCGAAGCGTCGCATCTGTGCATGATGATGCGCGGCGTGGAGAAGCAGAACTCGCGGACGATCACGAGCGCGCTACGGGGAGTCTTTCGTGACTGCCCGATGACGCGCGACGAGTTCCTGCGGCTCGCTCACCGGGGCGGCTGAACGATTCGGCTTCCGGCGACGGCTCACGCCATCCGGTCGCGGTAGCGCCGAAGCGGGCTCGGTGCGATTTTTCCCGCTCTCGAGGACGTCGACGTGCGCGTCCCCGGGGCAGGTGGCCGAGCGGTTGAAGGCACCAGTCTTGAAAACTGGCGTACCGGCAACGGTACCGTGGGTTCGAATCCCACCCTGCCCGCTACTGAACGGCGGTCGACTTACCGAACAGCGGTCGACCTACCGAACGGCGGTCGATCTACCGAACGGCGGTCGACCTACCGAACGGCGGTCGACTTACCGAACAGCGGTCGACTTACCGAACGGCGGTCGACTTACCGAACCGCGGTCAGGGTACGGAACGGCGGTCGGAATTCGGAAGTTGAAAGTAGAGCTCCGACGTTCGGTACGTCGACCGTGCTCTTCTGGGTTGACCGCGGTGCAGTATGTTGACCGCAGTTTGGTACGTGGACGGCAGTTTGGTACGTCGGCCTCTCTTCCGCCGCTGGTACCAC
>JBIOHU010000080.1:0-9662 GCA_044449225.1 Gemmatimonadales bacterium
CGGCGCGTACGCCTCGCGCGGCGGCGAGGGCGGCGCCGGCGCCGTGCGCGGGGGCATGGCCGCGGACGTCCGCGGCGGCGGCGACTGCCGCGCATCGAGCGCCGCGACGAGCGCGGTGGCGTTCTGGAAGCGGTCGGCCGGATCCTTCTCCAGCAGCATCATCACCGAGCGCGCCAGGTCGGGCGGCACGTCGGCTCGCCGCTGCTCCACCGGCACCGGGCGCTCGGAGATGTGCTTCACGAGCATGGCCGGCGTGCTGCTCGCCGCGAACGGCGGCTCGCCGGTCAGCATCTGGTAGCCGAGGATGCCGAGCGAGTAGAGGTCGCTGCGGCCGTCGATCTCGCGCTCGCCGGCGGCCTGCTCGGGAGACATGTAGGCGGGCGTGCCGATCGCCATCCCTGTCGCCGTCAGTCGGCTGTCGCCGCTCGAGTCCATCGCGCGCGCGATGCCGAAGTCGGTGACCATCGGCCGCCCGCTGCTCGCGTCGAGCAGAATGTTGTCGGGCTTGATGTCGCGGTGCACCACGCCCCGCTCGTGGGCGTAGGCGAGCGCGTCGGCGACGTCGCGGAGGATCTTCCGCGTTTCTTCCACCGTGAGGACGCCGCGCTCGTGCAGGCGCTTGGCGAGATTGTCGCCGCTCACGTATGCCATGACGAAGAAGACCAGCTGCTCCTGCTCGTCGACGGTGTAGATCGGGACGATGCTCGGATGCGACAGCTGCGCCGCCGTCTCCGCCTCGCGCAGGAAACGGGACTTGATCTCGCTCCGGAACGCCAGCTCGGGCGGGAGGAGCTTGATCGCGACCTGACGCTTCAACCGGCGATCGCGGGCACGATACACGATGCCCATGCCGCCTCGCCCGATCTCGCAGTCGAGCTCGTAGTGGGCCGCGAGCGCGCGCTGGACGTGGGCGCGAAGCTCGTCATCCGCGGTAGTGGCGAGCGGGTCGGGAGGGGCCAAGCGACGGCGACTGGTCAGAGTGAGGCGTGACGCGGACATAGTAGCACGGCGGAGCGACGCGGGAAAGGACGGCCGCCACAGCGGCAGGAACACTACGTCACGATGGCCGCGAGAAGTGTCAAACCCTGCCGGGCTGTCTGATCCCGCATGGAATGGAGTGTGCGAGTCCGGAGTGGCCAGGCTTCATGCCGGCGCGGCTCGAGCAGCTCTGCGGCTCGCGTCCGCTTTTCCTCATCCAGGTATCGAAATGGCTCAACGCCAGACGCTCCCCGTGCTCCCCCTTCGGGGAACGGTCATCTTTCCCGGGCTGACGGCGCCGATCTCCGCGGGTCGGCCGGGAACGCTTCGCGCCATCGAAGCGGCGCTCAAGGGCGATCGCCTCGTCTTCGCCGTCGCGCAGCGCGACAACACCGACGAACCCACACCGGACATCCTGTACTCGATGGGTGTCATCGCGCGCATCGGCCAGATTCAGCGCGGCCTCGGCGGGGTCCAGCTGCTGCTCCAGGGTGAGCAGCGCGCGACCTCGCTCCAGTACACCACTGTGGACAACTACCTCGCGGCCGTCGTGACGCCGCTCGAGGAGATGAAGCCGCTGAACGAAAACGATCCGGCGTTCGTGGCGCTGTACAAGGAGATCCGCGAGCGCGCCGGCGAGCTCGGCGAGCGCCGTGGCCTTCCCGAAGAAGTCGTCCACCAGGTGCTCGACGCCGTCACCGATCCCGGCCGGTTCAGCGATCTCGTGGCCGGCTACATCGAGCTGCCGGTGCCCGAGCGGCAGGGGCTGCTCGAGAACCTGAACGTCGAGGATCGCCTGCGCCGGGTGCTCGTGCACGTGCAGCGGCAGATCGGCATGATCGAGATGCAGGAGGAGATCAAATCGCAGGTCCAGGAGGAGCTCGGCGAGCGCCAGCGTGAGATGTACCTGCGCGAGCAGATGAAGGCGATCCAGAAGGAGCTCGGGGACGACGACCAGAGCAAGGAGATCGGGGAGCTTCGCGAGAAGCTCGACAAGCTCGATCTGCCGCCAGTCGCGCGCACCGAAGTGGAGCGCGAGCTGGGACGCCTCGAGCGCGCCGGCCGCGAATCGATGGAAGCGCAGGTCATCCGCACCTACCTCGAGTGGATCGCCGAGCTGCCGTGGAACATGCGCAGCGACGACAACCTCGACCTGACGAGGGCGCAGACGGTGCTCGACGAGGACCATTACGGGCTCCCGGACGTGAAGGATCGCGTGCTCGAGTTCCTCGCCGTCCGCCAGCTCCGTGCTCAGGAGATGGCGAACGAGGTCGAGACGACGGGCGAGGTGCCGGTGGCGCAGTTCAAGGGAAGTCGCGACGATGCGACTCCCTCGCTCGGCGCCTCCGACGACGGCCGGCCGGTCACGGACAAGAAGGAGGCGAAGTCCCGCGCGATGGCCAAGGGGCCCATCCTGCTCTTCTCCGGGCCGCCTGGCGTCGGCAAGACGTCCATCGCGAAGTCCATCGCGCGGTCGCTCGGCCGCGAGTACGTGCGGGTGGCGCTCGGCGGCATCCGCGACGAGGCCGACATTCGCGGCCATCGTCGTACGTACGTGGGGGCGATGCCCGGCCGGATCATCCAGGGGCTCAAGCAGGCGAAGACCCGCAACCCGGTCTTCCTGATGGACGAGGTCGACAAGCTCGGCGCGTCCTTCCAGGGCGATCCGGCTAGTGCCCTCCTCGAGGTGCTCGACCCGGCGCAGAACGACACCTTCACCGATCACTACCTCGGGATCCCCTTCGACCTGAGCGAAGTCCTGTTCATCGCGACGGCGAACTTCATCCAGAACATCCCCGGCCCGCTGCTCGACCGCATGGAGGTCGTGGAGTTCGCCGGCTACACGGAGCGGGAGAAGGCGGAGATCGCCAAGAAATACCTCATCCCGCGGCAGATCGAGGACGCGGGGCTCAAGAGCAAGCACATCACCTTCACCGACGAAGCGGTGATGAGCATCGTGACGAACTACACACGCGAGAGCGGCGTGCGCCAGCTCGAGCGGCAGGTCGGCGCCGTCGCGCGCAAGATCGCACGCAAGCTCGCGTCGGGGGAGTCGGACGACCTCACCATCTCGCGTGAGGACGTGCGCGAGCTGCTCGGCCGGCCTAGGGTCCATCCCGAGCGAGCGAACGATCAGAACGAGGTCGGCGTCGCGGCGGGCATGTACTACACGCCGATGGGCGGAGACATCATGTTCGTCGAAGCGGCGATCCGCCGCCTGCACGGCGCCCAGCGGTCGGGCGACGTCGACGACCAGAAGGTCCAGGTGAGCGGATGGGGAAACGTCTCGCTCATCCTCACCGGACAGCTGGGCGACGTCATGAAGGAGAGCGCTCGCGCCGCCCTCACTTACGCCGCGACCCACGCGTCGACGCTGAAGATCCCCGAGGACCGCCTTGGCTCCATCGAGGTGCACGTCCACGTGCCGGCCGGCGCCATCCCCAAGGACGGGCCGAGCGCGGGCGTGGCCATCTCGGTGGCGCTCGTCAGCGCGATGTCGGGACGCCCGGTGCGCCGCGATGTGGCGATGACGGGCGAGGCGACGCTCCGGGGCCGCGTCCTGCCGATCGGCGGACTGAAGGAAAAGGTGCTCGGCGCCCATCGTGCCGGCATCACGACCATCATCCTGCCGAAGGACAACGAGGCGGACATGGAAGACATCCCCGAGGAGGTGCGCAACCAGCTCACCTTCCACTGCGTGAGCACGCTGGACGAGGCGTTCGCCATCGCGCTGATGCCGGCGCCGAACGGCACGCAGCCCGTGGCGAAGCCGACGATCATGGAGGTGGAGGAGGAGAAGGCCGAGGCCGGGGTGGCCTAGCCGTCCCCCTCCCTTCCCCTTGCGGGGGGGGGACTATCGCGAAGCGGGGAAAGGTGTTACTGTACGTCTCAGCGACGCACCCCCGTGCTTCGGTACGGGATTCAGTACCGATCAGGGCCTGCTTTCCGCAGGTCCTTTTTTTTCGCCCGCTTCGCTGCTCGTGCGGCACAGTGTCGTACCTGCAGGGCGAGCCCCCGCGTGAGGGTGCCGTTCACGTTCAACATGTAGCCGGTACGTACGCTGTCTGGTACGCCGCCTACACATCATCATCTGGAGAGTTCAGCTATGCGTACGACCGGCACCGTGAAGTGGTTCAACGACACGAAGGGCTTTGGCTTCATCACCCCCGCGAACGGCGAGAAGGATTGCTTCGTGCACCATTCCGCCATTCAGGGCCACGGCTTCAAGTCCCTCGCAGAGGGCGAGTCCGTGGAGTTCGACGTGGTCCAGGGCGCAAAGGGCCCGGCTGCGGAGAACGTCGTCAAGCTCGGCCGCTAATCACGGCGAGTCGGACAGGTCCGGTCGTCTTCACGACAGGCTGAACTGGTCCAATTCGACAAAACGAAGGAGCCCCGACCAACTTGTTGGTCGGGGCTTCTTCACGCTCGGGACCGATCGCAGTTCGCGCCGTCCCCTCAATATGCGATCATCCCGCCGAACACGGTCGTGCGCCATGGCACGTTCCGCAGCGCGTCAGGCTCGGTGCCCGGAATGAAATACTCCGTGTATCGCTGAGCCGGCGGCGTCGCCGCATCGGCCATCAGCCCCGTCTGCCGATCCAGCTCGGCCGTGATCAGACCCGTCGGCGGAACCCACGGCGCGGGGGCCGGCCGCCCGGCGTAGTAGCGTGCGATCATCTCCCCCCAGATCGGCGCGGCGAGTGAGCCGCCGGCCGCGCCGGGCAGGATCGTCGCGGGCCGGTCGAAGCCGAGCCAGACCCCCGCCACCAGATCGGGAGTCATTCCCATGAACCAGACGTCGACGTTGTCGTTGGTCGTGCCGGTCTTTCCCGCCACCGGAATGGCCGCCGGCACCGCCCGTCGCGCCAGGCTGCCGGTGCCGCGCTCCGCGGCGTCGCGCATCATGTCGCGCATGATGAAGGCAATCCGCGGATCCATCACCGGCGTCGGGCTGGACGGCCCGCGCTGGTAGACCACTCGGCCCGACGCATCCTCGATCCGGGTGACGAGCCGCGGCTCGACGACGCCCCCGAGGTTGTCCCACACGGTATACGCGGCGACGTAATCGATCGGCCGCACCGCCGATGCGCCAAGGGCGCTCGCCGGCACCGCTGCGATCGGCGTGGCGATCCCCACCCGGTGGCCCATCGCCACCATCGAATCGAGGCCGACCCGCAGGCCGAGCTGCACGGCCACGGGATTACGCGAGTGGATCAACGCCTCGCGCATCGTGATCGCGCCGAGATACTTCCCGTCCGAGTTGTCGGGACTGTAGACGTCGCCGCCGTCGAGAGGAATTGCGAGCGCGGTATCGGGGACGATCGTCGCCGCGCTGAGGCTGTCCTCGAGCGCCTTGGCGTAGACGAACGGCTTGAACGACGATCCCGGCTGCCGCATGGCGAGAGTGGCGCGATTGAACGGCGCGAGCCGATGGTCGCGGCCGCCGACGAGTGCCCGGACGTCGCCGGTGGACGGGTCGATCCCCCCCACCACTCCCTCGCGCGCCTCACTCTTGTCGCGAGCCGCGGCGAGCGTGGGGTGGCGATATCCCTCGCGCTGCTCCACTCTCGCCGCGCCGTCGATCAACGCCTGCACCGCGGCGCGCTGGAGTGCGACGTCGGCAGTCGTGTAGACGCGATAGCCCCCGGCCGCGAGGTTGACGCCGGCGGCCTGCGCCGCCTGGCGAACCGCGTCGACGAAGTACTCGGCCGGCGCCGCCATCCCTTCGTCCGGAACGGTCACTACCGGTTCCGCGCGCGCGCGCGCCGCATCCGTGGCGGTGATCATCCCCTGGTCGGCCATCAGGCCGAGGATGAGGTCGCGGCGCCCCTTCGCGCGAGCCTTGAACCGGATCGGGTCGTAGTTCACCGGCGACTTCGGCAGCGCGGCGAGCGTGGCTGCTTCGGCGAGGGTGAGCCTGGACGCGCTCTTGCCGAAGTAATGCCGCGCCGCCGACTCGACGCCGTACCATCCGTGGCCGAAGTTGATCTGATTGATGTACCCTTCGAGGATCTGCGCCTTGGTGTAGTGCTTCTCCATCTCGCGCGCCGCCTGCTGCTCGCGCAGCTTGCGCGCGAGGCTGAGGTCCCGCCGATCGATCTGGTCGGGGTGCATGTTCCCGACGAGCTGCTGGGTGATCGTGCTCGCGCCGCCGCGGTGGTCGCCGGTGATCCCCTCGAGCAGCTTCCCCTTGATCGCGCCGGCCACTCCGATGAGGTCGACGCCGTCGTGCTCGTAGAAGCGCTGGTCCTCGACGGCGACGAAGGCTTGCCCGACGTATTTCGGGAGGGTACGGATCGGCACGCTGGTGCGCGATTCGCGGCCGATCTCGCCGATCGGCTCCCCCTCGCGCGAATAAACGAGCGAGGCCTGCGGTTGGGGAACGATCTCCCAGACCGGTCCGGTGCCGGCCGGGGCCTGTGCCAGGGCCGGAAGGCCGATCGAGATCGCGACGAGCGCGAGCAGGGTTGAGCGATGCATCGTTCGGAGAGGGGGAGTTCTCAATAAACGACCGAGTCCGCGGATTGTACCAGAATGCCGCCCGGTAGTTCACGAGTTGCCCTCCCCTCCCCCCACGGCGATTCTTATGGCGATGCCTTCCTTTCTCACCCTCGCCCTCGCTCAGTTCCAGCCGCGCAAGGGCGATTACGCCGCTAATCTGGCGTCGATCGGTGCAATGCTCGCCCAGGCGGCCACCCTCGACGAGCGGCCGCAGCTCGTCTGCTTTCCCGAGGCGGCGCTGAGCGGCTACTTCCTCGAGGGAGGGGTGCGCGAGCAGGCAGTGACCGCCGGCCAGCTCGCCGCCGACCTCCACCGGATCTATCCCGGCCCGCCGGTGGACCTGTGCGTCGGCTTCTACGAGCTCTGGCGCAACAAGCTGTACAACAGCGCGCTTTATCTGTCGCTCGGCGAGACGATCCCCCTCGTGCGCCACGTCCACCGGAAGGTGTTCCTGCCGACGTACGGGTTGTTCGACGAGGAGCGCTTCGTCGAGCGGGGCCGCGAGGTTCGCGCCTTCGAGACCCCATGGGGCCGCGCGGCGATGCTGGTCTGCGAGGATGTGTGGCATTCGCTCACCGGCACCATCGCCGCACTGGACGGCGCGCAGCTGATCATCGTGCCGACCGCGCCGCCGGCGCGGGGAGCGTGGCCGAGGCCGGACGACGTGCCGGGACCGGCGAGCGTGGCGCGGTGGGAGCGGCTGGCACGCGACATGGCCGACGAGCATGGCCTCTATGTGGCGCTCGTGAACCGCGCGGGAAGCGAAGGGGGCAAGCAGTTCCCCGGCAGCGCCATGGTGGCCGGCCCGAAGGGCGAGGTCCGCGCGCGAGGGCCGCTGTGGGACGAAGCGCTCGTCGTGGCACGACTCGACCTCGACGACGTGACGCGCGCCCGCGCCGACATGCCCCTCATCGCCGATCTCGAGACGATGCTGCCGCATCTGCGGACGTCCATCGCGAAGGTGGAGTCGGGGACGCCGCATCTGCTGGTGTTCGACGGCGTCGAGGCCATCGCGTCGACTTCGGCTCCAGTCGCTTCGAGCGGCAGTCGGCCGAAGCGCAGCGCCGCGACCGCGCTCCGCGCCGCGAGCTCCCTTCCGGTGGTGTCGGGCGGCACCGATGGAGGACCCCCGCCCCTCGAGCTCGACGCGGCGCTGCTCGAGGAGTGGCTGGTGCGCTTCCTGCGCGACGAGATGTCCCGCCGCGGCTTCGAGCGCGCCGTCGTCGGGATCTCCGGCGGAGTCGACTCGGCGGTCACGGCGTATCTCGCCGCTCGTGCGCTCGGTGCGCAGAAGGTCATCGGCGTGCGGATGCCGTATCGGACGTCGAGCGAGGACAGCCGCTCGCACGGCCAGCTCGTGATCGACGAGCTCGGAATTCAGGGGCGCACCCTGGACATCACCGCCGCGGTGGACGGCTATCTGGCGAACGAACCCGATGCGGACGGCTCACGCCGCGGCAACGTGATGGCGCGGACCCGGATGATCGCGCTGTTCGACCTCTCGGCGAAGCACCGGGCGATTCCCCTCGGCACGGGGAACAAGACCGAACGTCTGTTCGGCTACTTCACCTGGCACGCCGATGACTCGCCGCCGATCAATCCGCTCGGCGACCTGTTCAAGACGCAGGTCTGGAGCCTGGCCAGGCATCTCGGCGTGCCAGAGGTGATAGTCGGGAAGGCACCATCGGCGGATCTCGTCATCGGACAGACGGACGAGAGCGATCTGGGCATCGACTACGCGCGGGCGGACGAGATCCTCAACTGGATGCTGAACGGCTACGGCGCCGAAGATCTGATCGTGCGCGGGTTCGGGGAGAAGGAGGTCGCCTTGGTCAAGAAGCGGCTCGCCGGCACGCACTGGAAACGGCGGCTGCCGACGGTGGCGATGGTCAGCGGCTCGGCGATCGGGGAGAGCTACCTGCGCCCCGTCGACTACTGACGGAGAGAGCTGTCAGCCGAACGCGACTCCACCGGCACGCTCCTCGCAATTTCGCCGGCCCATGGCGACGAGGACCCGAACGAGCACCGCGAAGCGCCCGGTGTCGAAGAAGACGGCGAAGAAATCCCCGGCGAAGCGCTCGACGGCGAAGCGCTCCGCGGCGAAAAAATCTCCGGCGAAGAAATCCCCCCGATCCGGCTCCGCACCGCTCGCCGAGTACAATCGCAAGCGCGACTTCGCTCGAACGAAGGAGCCGGCTGGCAAGGTGCCGCGTGCCAAAGGAAAGACCCTTCACTTCGTCGTGCAGAAGCACGCCGCGAGCCATCTGCATTTCGACTTCCGGCTCGAGCTCGACGGAGTGATGAAGTCGTGGGCGGTGCCGAAGGGGCCGAGCTACGACCCGTCGGTCCGGCGGCTGGCGATGGAGGTGGAGGACCATCCCATCTCCTACAACACCTTCGAGGGGACGATTCCGGAAGGTGAGTACGGCGGCGGCACGGTGATGCTGTGGGATCGCGGCACGTACGAAGCGGCGGATGACGGGGGAACCGCCTCCCTGCGGCGCGGTTACGAGAAGGGCGACCTCGAGATCGTGCTGCACGGCACGCGGCTGCGCGGCGGATGGGTGCTGGTGCGCATGAAGCGGCCGGGCCGACCGCAATGGCTGCTGATCAAGCATCGCGACGAGACCGCGGATCCGTCGCGCGACGTGACGGGGGAGGAGTCGACGTCGGTCGCGACGAAGCGGTCGATGGACGAGATTGCTTCCGGCCGCCGCGTGTGGCACTCCAATCGCTGAAGCGTCCTCATCACCGCGCGGCTCCTTTTTCACCGGTCGGTGTATCTCGAGCCATGACGAACCTCCTTCGACTCACGATCGCTGCCGGCGCCTTCGCGGCGCTGGCAGGTTGCTCCGGCAGGCAGGATCAGCCGAAGTTGAGCGACGACCTCAAACAGGACCTCGCCACGGCGGGTGCCACGGACGTGCAGCTGGCGGGCGCGACGGGCCAGCGTCTGGAAGTGGTCTCTGCCGCCGAGCGTACCGACGGCGCCGTGGCAGCCCCGAAGGCCCCGAAGACCTCGCGCGCTCCCCGTTCGTCGAAGGGGACCAGCGCGCCGATCCACGACGCGAAGAAGGACACTCCGGCGACGGCTCAGCCGGCGCCGCAGGCTCCCGCCGCGGCTCCGGTCGAGGCCCCTCGCGCCGAGCCGGTGCCCGAGCCGGTGCCGTCGCAGAGCCGGC
>JBIOHU010000081.1:0-9608 GCA_044449225.1 Gemmatimonadales bacterium
CGGTGCGCCCCTGTGTCTTTAGTCCGTCACGGGACTTCGGGATTGGCGACGGCGTCGGCAGTAACCATTCACCATTCACCGTTCACCATTCACCTCACTCCGCCGCCCCCGGCCGGTACCGCTTCACCGTCCCCGCATCGACGTCCTTCGGCAGAAAGTCGACGCGCTTCATCTCCCCTTTCGCGAACATCGCCGCCTGATCGGAGTGATACGGCGAGCTGTCGAGTGAGCTCTCGCCGTACGCCAGCACCGAGTACGCCCGCGGCTGGTCGTCGAACTCCACCGCCAGCACCCAGCCGTCGCCGCCGTAGGCTTCGCGCTTGCCGTCGGGATCGGTCCGGAAGTTCAGGACGCGGAAGCAGCCGAGCGCGCCGGCGCAGCCGCCTACCGGGACGTCCACGCTCCCCATCCGCACCCGGTGCACGTCGCCCCACGGGATGTCATAACGGCCGTACTGCTTCGTCGTCTCGTCCACCGCCTGCGCGAACGCCTGCGCGGCGCGTGCCGGATCCTTCAGTCCGCGCGGCGTCGTCGCCGGCTGCGACGGCGTCCACGGCTGCGCGTACATCGAATCCGGATTCACGCCCTGGGTGTAGTCGTGCCACCAGGTCTCGAACAGGATCCCGCCGCGGCTGTCGGGCGCCGCCGTGTTGTCCCACGCCGCGAGCATCGCGATCGCCTCGGTCACCGCCGGCGACGGGGTCGACCCGCGCACCGCCGCCACGAGGTCGTCCTTCACCCGGTCGGCGAGCAGCATCCGGTACGAGTGCTTGAGCCGGATGACGTCCTCGAGGCTCAGCTTCTGCTTGGTATCGATGAGCGTGAGCGCCATCTGGCTCCGCAGGCTCAGCGACGGCTCCGGCAGGTACGCCGGATACTTCGTCCAGTCGATGATCTGGTGCAGGTTGGTGAACCAGGGCGAGCTGTTCTCGTTCTGGATGTAACCGCCCTTCGGGTTGAGGAGCTGCGGCAGCGAATCGAAGGGGACGTAATGGGTCCAGACGTCCGCCGTGCTGTGAGCCGGCACCGCCGCCGAGTCGCCGCCGCTCGGCCGCGGAAACGCGGGCGCGCTGCCGTTCCAGAGATAGTAGATGTTGCCGGCGCGGTCGGCGTAGGTGAAGCTGCTGGTGACGCGTGCCCGCATCCGCATTGCGTCCTTCCATTCGGCGAGCGAGTGCGAGCGCATCATCCGCAGGAACTGCTCGCCGCCGCGATAGTCACCCTCCTCTGCTGCGCGCACGATGTACACCTTGCCGTTGTCGCGCAGGATCACCGGGCCGAGCGGCGTGCGCCACATCTCGCGGCTCTCGGTCGAGATGCCGTCGCCATTGCGATAAGCCACCCGGACGATCTCGCGCTCGAGCGGGATCGAGGTCCCCTCGAACAGATAGTGGTCGGGCTGCGCCGGATCGACGTCGAGCGCGTAGATCTCCTCGAGGTCGGGCGCATTGTTGGTGGTGGCCCAGCCGAGGTCGCGGTTGAAGCCGCCGACGACGCCGAACGGGCCGCCGATCCGGAAGTCGCCGTAGAAGTCGAGCACGCCGGGCACGGTCATGTGTGCCTCGTAGTAGCCCGAGTTCCAGTTGAGGTGCGGATTGCGGAGGAGGATCGCCTTCCCCGACTTCGTCCGGCTGGGGGCGAACGCCCAGGCGTTGGAGCCCTCCTCGACCGGATCGACGCCGTCGCCCTCGCCCGGATCGGTCGCCGCCTGCCCGCGCCGGCCGCGAGGCGCGGCGGACGGATTCATCCTGGCGAGGAACCGGCGAGCCTGTGCGCTCGTCGCCTGGGTGACGTCGCGCGCCGCGACGTCGTAGCCGGTGAAGTGCGGCGCGAAGCCGGTGGGAAAGTCCGCCGGATGCAGCGCGATGTAGCGGTTGGCGCCGGAGGCGAATCCTTCGTACACCTGGCGCGTCGCTTCGTCGAGGTCCGGATAGCGAGCGATCGCCGTCCGGTAGGCGCGCTGTTCGACGAAGTCGCTCTCGATGCTGTCGTGTCCGAACCAGCGCGCCATCTCGCCGCGGCCGCGCAGCAATCCCGTCGCGACTTTGGGACCGTAATCCTCGAGCTGCACCCACGCCAGCGCGTAGCCGGCGGCGGTGAGGTTCTGCGCCCGGATGTGCGGCACGCCGTGCTCGGTGCGAAGGATCTCGACCTGCTGCGACAGGTCGTCCGAGGCGCGCGTCTGCGCGAGCGCCGGTGCCGCCGCCGCGAGCCACGACAGGGCCAGCAGCGGCAGCGATCGGTGCTGGAACGAGAGGATCACGGGGCGCGGTCGGTGCAGGTGTTCCCGAGGCTCACGTTCGGGTTGGTCTGCTCCGCCTGCGGCACGGGGAAGTTGACGTCCGGACCGTAGGGGCCTCCCTTGTGCCAGTTGCCGGTGGGGAACACCGTCTCGGCGGTACGCCCGTAGAACTTGATCAGGCGGCGCAGGTCGCCGACACGGTGGCCGGTCGAGAAGAACCAGAATGCCCGCTCGCGGAAGATCAGATCGACCCGTCCGTTGACCGTGCCGGGATCGGTCAGCGTCGCCGGCAGGCCCGCCACTCCGCCCTCGGTACGGGCCTGATTCAGCTTGGCGATCATGCCGGTGAAGTCGTTGGCCCGATAGGCGGCTTCGGCCTCGATCATCCGTGCCTCGATGCCGCCGACGATCGTCACCGACGCATCGCGCACCGGCCACTTGAGCTGGACGTAGATGGGGAAGGCCGACTTGTCGTCCCGCTGGTTGATCGTCACGCCATTCGCCTTGCAGACGACGTCGCCCCCCTGGCAGATCGGGAGCCGGGGATCGTTCGCCGTGGCGAAGTTCAAGCCGTTCGTCCCTTCGTTCGTGCTCACGCTGTACCGTCGCGCGCTGTTGTTGTAGGACCAGATCGCGTTGTCGGTTTTCGTCGCCTCGTACAGCATCTGGTAGACGTAGCTCGTCGGCACTCCCGCCACCGCTGCTGCCGCATCGGCGGGACGGTCGAGGTTGAGGAGGATCCGTCCCTTCGTGATGGCCAGCGCGGTGCGCACCTTCACGTCGGCCGTCGAGTTGCCGGTGATCAGCACCAGCCCGCTGTCGGCGTGCGCCAGCGCCTGCTCGAACGCCGCCTGGGTGCTCATCGGCGAGCCGTACTGCTCCGCGCCGTTGGTCACGTTGCTCAGGACGAGACCGTTGCAGTAGTGCTCACCGATCACGTTCTCCACGTACGCCTGAATGAAGTACATCTCGGCGACGTCGGCCACGGCGCCGGTCGGCTTGTACTGTCTGAGGAGGCCGACGGCCTGGCTGGCGGAGACGCGCGAGCGCTGAAGGAGCCGGTCCACGTCGGTCAGGAAGCCATCCTGCGGCGTGATGGACCGCTGGTCCACCTGCCAGCGGTCGATGAACGAGTCGCCGTTGTTCCACTCGTCGGCGAACAGGCCGCTGAGGAGGAAGAGTCCCTCCGAGCCGCTGCTGCCGCCGGCGGTCGCGCTGCCGAGCCGGCCGATCGCGCCGAGGCGAACGGCATCCGCGCCGGCCGCCGACTGGACGTCGCTCGGGTTGATGATGTCCGGATCGTGGACCTGGAGAACCTCGGTGGGGCTGCAACCGGCGAGCGCGATCAGTCCCGCCACGAGGATCGGCGTCGCCGAGAAGGTTCGCCGGCTCCGCTGCCGGCGTACGGATGCCGCGATGTATGAAGTCACTCGAGTGATCATCCTAGAAGCCGAGGGAGAGACGAATGGCGTAGTAGCTCGGGGGCGCGAAGGACTGGAACTCCGAGGACGCGTTGCCCACTCCCGTCGCGCCGAACGCTTCGGGGTCGACCCCGGTGTACTTGGTCCAGAGGACGCCGAGGTTCCGCGCGGCGAGCGTGACGGCGATGCTCCGACCGTGGAGGTACCGGTTGGCCCACTGCTCGGGCGCGGTGAACGTGAGGTTCAGTTCGCGGAAGCGGATGAAATCGCCGTCCTCGATGAAGCCGGCGACCGACTTGATCGGCGACTCACGCACGAGCACCGTTCGCGCCTGCTCGAACAGCGAGGAGGAGGGATTGATCAGCCCCGAGCAGTTGAGGCGGCTCGCGCAGCGGATGCGTTCAGTGTTGTTGTAGGTCTTGAAGCCACCCTTGTAGTCGATCTCGGCACCGAGGCGCAGCCGGCGTTGCCAGAAATCGAAGCCGTTGCTGAACGACAGCTCGTAGCGCGGCAGCGGATTGCCGAGATAGTGCGCCACGGTATCGTAGGTGATCTCGTTGAGGGTGATGATGCCGTCCCCGTTGGCATCGGCGTAGCCGGTCAGCGGCTTCACCCACCAGCCGTTGATCGGATAGCCCTCGACCTGCTGCTGGGTCGAGCCGCCGAAGGGCGGCAGACCGCCGAGGCTCACGATCTTGTTCTCGTTCGTCGAGCCGTTGAACGAGACATCCCAGCCGAACATGTCGCGCTGGATGATCTGCGCCGTGATCAGCGCCTCCCATCCCTTGTTGCTCACCTCGCCGAGGTTCTCCAGTCGGGCCGTCGCGCCCGTTCCCACCGAGGGTGGAATGCCGCGGCTGATGAGCGCGTCCTTCGACGTCTTGTTGTAGTAGGTGATCTCGGTGGAGAGTCGGCTGTTCCAGAAGGTGCCGTCGACGCCGAGTTCGAGCTCCGTGGAGCGCTCCGGCTTGAGATCGTTGTTGCCGAGCGTGCTCAGGACGAGGGACGGCTGATCGCCGCTCTCGTTGCGCGTCGTGGACGCGGAGTAGTACGGGATCGCGTCGATGGTGCCGGGCTGTACGCCCGAGGCACCGTAGGCGGTACGCAGGCGGAGCTGGTTCAACCAGCTGTACTTCGGGAAGAACGACTCGTCGGAGGCGACCCACGAGACGGCGACCTTCGGATAGAAGACCGTCTTGAAGTTCGCGCCGAACGCGCTGTTGCGATCCGACCGCACCCCACCGGTGACGAACAATCGGTCGCGAAACGCCAGGTGCTCCTCGACGAAGGCGCCGAGCGTCCGCGTCTCGTCGGTGGACTCGCCAGCGCTTCTCGTCGACGCGGCCGTCTGGGACACCGTCGTCCCGCCCGGCGACAGCTGCGAGCCGGAGGCGAAGTTCTCGTCGAAGATGCTGCGGTTGAACTGCACGCCGATCGTCGAGTTCGACTGGAGCAGCTCGGTGAGCTGGTGCGTGGCGGTCGCGCTCCCGTTGGCGGTATAGGTGTAGAAGTTCGTGCGGTTGTCGCGCTTGAACCCGAGCCGATTGTCGCCGTTGTTCGGGCATTGGGCGAATCGGCAGAGCTGGGTGTCCAGGCGGTTGATGTAATCCAGACCGAAGTCACCGCGCGCCGACAGCCAGTCGAGCGGCCGGTAGTTGCCGGTCGCCGAGGTGATCAACCGGCTGATCCCCTGTTCGGTGGTCTGCTGATAGACGTCCCGCGGCGTGAACTGCCGGTAGCCGTACAGCGTATCGTCGGTGGTCGTGGTGTTGTACTTGAAGCCCGGTCCGCCGTAGGTGTTGCCAGCGACGCCGTCGGTGCCGGAGTCGTCGCTCGTCGGCAGCCGCACGTCCTGCGAGGTATAGCCGGCATTCACCGCGATGTCGGCTTTCGGCGAGAGCGCGACGTTGAAGTTGGCCCGCGTCGCGATGCGATCGAGGTGGCTCGGATTGCGCTGCGAGGGGAGGAGCGACTGGCCGGTGGCGGCGAGATAGCGCTGGTCGAACTCCGGCACCTTCAGTACGCCGTCGTTGTTCTCCCACTCGCCGTGGAGGAAATAGCGGAGCAGCTCGGAGCCCCCTCCCACCTGGAGGCTGTGCAGCTGGCGGTAGCCGACTCCGTTCGGCGTCGTCTCAGGATCGGCGTACAGATTGAAGCTCGTCACGCTGTCCTGCGCGCAGGTGCCGGCCGAAAGCGCCGAGAGGAAGCACTGGGTCGTGTTGGACGACGTGGCGCCCCTGGTCCAGCCGCGGTACGCGGTCGGATAGGTGTTCTGATCGACGTTCGCGCCCTGCTCGGTGGTGTAGGTGAACCGGGCGGCGCCGGCCACCCCCTGCTTCGTCGTGATGACGATGACGCCGTTGGCCGCCGACGTGCCGTACAGCGTCGCCGCCGACGGGCCGCGCACCACCTCGATCGACTCGATCTCCTCCGGATTGATGTCGTTGATGCGCGACGGATTCGTGCCGCCGACGCTCAGCGACGACGATCCCGTCGTCCCTTCGACGCGAATGCCGTCGATGATGTAGATCGGATCGTTCGACAGCGAGAGCGAGCTGGTGCCGCGGATGCGGATGCGCGAGCCGGCCCCGATCTGGGTGCCCGGAATCACCTGCACGCCCGGCGCGCGCGACGTCAGCAGGTCGGCCATGTTCTCGACCGCCTTCGTCGCCACGATCTGGGCCGCGTTCACCTGGGCGATCGAGTTGCCGACCTCCACGCGGCGCTGCTCGCCGGTGGCGGTCGTGACCACGGGATTCAGCGTCACCGCGACCGCCTTCATCGCCAGGTCGAGCGTCGTGGACTGGCCGGCGCTCACTCGCACCGTCCCGCGCTGCTCGGCGAAGCCGACCCGCAGCGCGCGAACGGCGTACGTGCCGACCGACACGCCGCGGATCGTGTACTGGCCCTGGTCGTTGGTCAGCGCGCCGATCGATGTGTTGACCAGATTCACCTGTGCCGAAGCGATCGGCTGCCCCGACGCGGCATCGGTCACGCGTCCGGTGACGGTGCCCTGTGACGCCTGCGCGTCGACGCGGCAGAAGGCGAGCGCTCCGAGAAGCGCGGCTCGCGAGAGCGATCGGAGAATCAGTCGCGTACTCATCAAATCCTCACTGCGGGTGCGGGTGGGAGAGGCCGGAGGACGTCGGACGTCGAGCGGTCGAGAAGGGACGGTCGGCTCGGGCCGCGGAAGAGTCTCGCCGGACGGCGGAGAAAGTAGCTCTCCACTCGCCGTCCGCAATGGCGGCGCGAAACGGCGTTTCACGTTTGCCGGCAACGCTCGGAGTTGCGCGCGCGTAGTCCGGAGGCGTACGATCCGACGCTCCTGCCGCCATCGTCCCTCCCGACCCCGCGTCTGGCCATGCCGTCACGCTTCCTCCGCCGCCTCGCCGGCGGCCTCCTCGTCGCCCTCGCGTCCATCGCGCCGACCGCCGGCGCGCAGGGCAGGGCACTGGCGCCATCGTTCGACATCCTCATTCGCCACGGCCGCGTGCTCGACGGCAGCGGCAATCCCTGGGTACGGGCCGACGTCGGCATCCGCGGCGACCGCATCGCCGCCATCGGCGACCTCGCGGGCGCAACGGCTCCCACGATCATCATGGCCGACAGTCTCTACGTCGCGCCCGGCTTCATCGACACCCATTCCCACGCCGGCGAGTCGATCGCGCGGCCGGCGCTGAGCGGCGCCCAGCAGCTCCTCGCCCAGGGGCTCACCACCGTCTTCGCCAATCCCGACGGCGGCGGACCGGTGGATCTCGCGGCGCAGCGCGCGGCGTTCGAGAAGAATCCGCTGGGCGTCAACATCGCCCAGATGATCGGCCATGGCGCCGTACGCGGCGCCGTCCTTGGCATGCAGGACCGCGCTCCCACCCCCGCGGAGCTGAAGCAGATGGAAGCACTCGTCCAGCGCGGCTTCGACGAGGGCGCGTTCGGCTTCTCCAGCGGCCCCTTCTACGCGCCCGGCAGCTATTCCAAGACCGACGAGCTGGTGGACCTGACCCGCATCGCCGCCAGGTACCACGCGCCGTACCAGAGCCACATCCGCGACGAGAGCGACTATACCGTCGGTCTGCTGGCCGCGGTGGAGGAGGTGATCACCATCGCGCGTGAGGCTCACACTCGCGGCATCGTCACCCACGTCAAGGCGCTCGGTCCCGACGTCTGGGGATTCTCCGCCGCGATCGTCCAGCGCATCGACCGCGCGCGCGACGAAGGGGTCGAGGTGTTCGCCGACCAGTATCCGTACGACGCGTCGTCCACTTCGCTCTCCGCGGCGCTCGTCCCGCGCTGGGCCCAGGTCGGCGGCACCGCCGCCTTCCGCGCCCGCATCGCCGACTCCGTGCAGCGCGCGAAGATGATTCCCGAGATGCGCCAGAACCTCGCGCGCCGCGGCGGCGCCGCGCGGCTCCAGGTCGCCAGCTACGGACCCGACGCGTCGCTCGACGGCACCACCCTCGCCGCGATCGCCGCTGCCCGCCACGCCGACCCGATCGAGACCGCGCTCGCCCTCCTCGCGAAGGGGGACGTGTCGGTCGTCTCCTTCAACATGCTCGACGAGGACATCGAGCGGCTGATGGTCCAGCCGTGGACGATGACCTCCTCCGACGGCGCGTTGATCGCCTTCGGCTCCGGCATGCCGCACCCGCGCGGCAACGGCGCCTTCTCACGGAAGATCCGCAAATACGTCGTCGAGGATCACGTCGTCACCCTGCCGGCGGCGATCCGATCGATGACGTCGCTCCCCGCCACGGTGTTCAACCTTCCCGACCGCGGCGTGCTGCGGGCCGGCGCGTTCGCCGACGTCGTGGTGTTCGACCTCGCGAAGGTGAAGGACGTCGCGACCTACGAGAAGCCGCACCAGATGTCGGAAGGCATGGTCGACGTTCTCGTCAACGGCCACTTCGCCATCCGCGACGGTAGCTTCACGACCGATCGGGCCGGCCGGGTGCTGCGCCGCTGAGCTCCGCCGTGGGAAGAAAACGGGGCGGGCGACGGAGCTTCGTCGCCCGCTCGAAGGCGTAGGCGAATTTCACCAGCGCCGGCTCGCTCCACGCGAGCCCCATGAAGGTGATGCCCAGTGGGAGCCCGAAGGCGTAGCCCATCGGGACGGTGATCACCGGATAGCCGGCCACCGCGCACGGCGACGTGCTGCTCCCACCGGACGGGTCGCCGTTGACCAGATCGATCAGCGCCGGCGGACCCTGGGTCGGCGCGACGAGCGCGTCCAGCCGGTGCGACGCGAAGGTCGCGTCCAGCCCCTTCGTGCGCGCGAGCAGCCGGCACTTGGCGAGTGCCTGCGTGTACTCCTTGCTCGAGAGTGGACCCTTCTTCGCCGCCTGTTCGAAGATCTCCTGGCCGAAGTATGGCATCTCGGCGTCGGCGTGGGCGCGGTCGAACGCGATGAGGTCGTCGAGGGTGCGGGCACGAGCGCCGGCGGGGAGCCCGCGCAGATACGATTCCAGATCCGCCTTGAACTCGTAAAGGAGCACGTCGTATTCCGCGTCGTCGAACTGGCCGGCGGTGGCGATGTCGGCGGGATCGACGATCACCGCGCCGAGCTCCTTCATCGCCCGCAACGCGTCGGCGAGCGCCGCGTCGGCGTGGGTGCTGTATCCGGTGTAGTGCTTCCGGGCCACGCCGATGCGCGCCCCCTTCAGACCATTTGCGTCGAGGAAGCGGGAGTAGTCCATGCCCGCCGCGACGTGATGTGTCCGCGTCGCCGCGTAGCGCGGGTCGGCGCCGGCCAGCGCCGTCAGCAGCACGGCGAGGTCCGCGACGCTGCGCGCCATCGGCCCCGCCGTGTCCTGGGAGTGGGCGATCGGAACGATCCCGCTCCGGCTCACCAGACCGATCGTCGGCTTCATCCCGACGAGCGAACAGGCCGCCGATGGCGACGTCACCGAGCCGTCGGTCTCCGTGCCGACCGCCACCGCGCAGTAGCTGGA
>JBIOHU010000082.1:0-9600 GCA_044449225.1 Gemmatimonadales bacterium
CCTTTGGATCGTCCATGTCCCTGCCTCCCTCATGCGAAGGTCCGTACTACCCGCGTCGATGAATTATCGGCGGTGAGTACGAACGCGGCGACCGCATCAGGCGTACCAGTCGCACGCCGGCTCAGCGCGCGCCGGCGCGTGAGCCCGGTTGCTTGCGACCGGTCGTCTTCGTTCCGGTGGTCGAGCGTGGCGATTCGGATCCGACCGCGCGCCTGACCTCACGGTCGCTCGTCCCCGCTCCCGCCTCTTCCATTGCATCGGCGTTCACCGAACGCTCGGCGATTTCGGTGAGGAGCGTGTTGGCGTCCCCCTCCTCGTCGAGCGTCTTCTGGAGAAGGGCCATCTGTCGTTCTTCGCCGAGGAACTGCGCATAGGTGCGCACCGTGCCATAGCCGGCCATCTCGTAATGCTCGACGTGCTGCGCCTTGGAGATGAGTCCGGCATCGAGGACGTCGGGATCCGGCTTCTCTCGCAGAAGCTCCTTGGCCTCCTCGATGAGCCCTTCCATCCCGACGCACTTCTTCCCGCGCGGGCTCGCCTCGAGCTCCTCGAAGACCCGATCGAGTCGCGCGACGTGCTCTTCCGTCTGGCGCAGATGCGTCTCGAAGGCCTTCTTCAGCTCCGGGTGGGACGCGGCTTTCGCCATCCTCGGCAGCGCCTTCACGAGCTGGGTCTCGGCGCTGTACAGATCTTTCAGCTCGTCGATGTAGAGCTCTCTCAGGGTATCGAGTTCCATGGCCATCCTCGCGGCAAGAGTGTCACGCCCGGAGGGGCAAGTCACATACCGCGGTCACGGCGTCGCATCGCCGCTCAGGTCGATGGTGTCCTTCTCCTTGTCCGGCTTCCCGAACGTCCAGCTCGCGCTGAGCAATAGCCCGCGAATCGCCCGCGAACGGTCCGACGTCTGGAAGAAGCGAGGGTCGACGGTCGTGGAACGCTCGTGCGAGGTGTCGAATGGATCGATGACGCGCAGGGTCAAGCTCAACCGATCCTCCATGAACTTCTGCCTGGCCGCCAGGTTGAACTGCGTGCGGCTGGCGTTCGTGCCCTGCTCCACCGCCATCGCCGCCTGATACGTCAGCAGCGCCTGCACGTCCACCGTGCTCGATACCCGGAATGCGCCGTTGGCGCGGACTCTCCACCCGAACGTGCTGATCGAGAGGTCCGGCGCGACGTTGCCGGCATTGGTCGTCTGGCGAAATACACTGCTCCCGACGAAGCCGCTCAGGCGCGTTCCACTCACCGCCAGGGTGGCGTCTCCGCCATAGGCGTCGCTCGTCGCGATGTTGGCGAAGGTGCGGGTCGTGACGCCGGCGCTGTCGATGGTTCGGAGTGCCCTCACCGCGTCGAAGGTGCGGCGGAAGAATGGCGTCACCTGGAGCGTCGCCTTCCCCATCGAGCGCTGCACGCCGAGCTCGAACGCGCTGGTATGCTCCGGCTTCAGGTAGGGATTGCCGCGCGACAGGTTCAGCGGATCCGCATAGTGCGGAATCGGGTCGAGCTCGTCGGCATCGTCCGGGCGCTTGATCCGCGCCGAATAGCTGAGCGTCACCTGGGTCGCGTCGTCGATGCCGTAGGAAACGAGTCCGCTCGGGAAGATGCTGTTGTAGCTGTTGTCGAAGGTCGCGTTCACCGACGTGACGCGGAATTGCGTCGACGCATGCTCCACCCTCATGCCACCCTGGAATTGCACCTTCCCCCGCTGGCCGACGAGCATGCCATACGCGGCATTGACGTCCTGCTGGTACATGAAGTCGCTCGTGCGGCTCGAGTCGGGCAGGTACCTCCCGCTCGTTACGTCGAGCACGCGTGTGTCGAGTCCCGTATGAAAATGATCGAAGGTGCCCTTGTACCCGGTCTCCAGTCGCACGCCAGAGGTGATGGGACGGATGTAGTCCACCTTGACCGAATTTTCAGTCGGCCGCTCGAGGTTGCGCTGCATCTCCTGATCGGTCGTGCTGTCGGGTGAACCGCCGAACGCCAATGCATGCGCGGCCACCGCGCTCGGGCCCCCTTCGGAGTGACGAAGAGCGCGGAGCTCGACTGCCAGCTTGTGCCCCTTTTCCGCGAAGGCATGCTTGAGGGCGAGCGTGCCGTCGAAGTCGTTCTCCTGGTTCGTCCCCGAGCTGAGGCGGTCCGACAGCCCCGTCACTGCACGACCGGCATCGAGCGCGCGATACGCGATGCCACTCGACTCGTCGTCGTGCCGCGAGCTGGCGAGCAGGTCGAGCGAGAGGTCGTCGTGCCCGGTGAGCGTGTAGCCTGCGCTGCCCGTGAGGGTGTGAATCCGTCGCGCCTGGGTGCGGGTCGAGCGCTCGTCGAGGTAGGTGGGCGGCGTGAGAAAGTCGTTCTCGCGAAAGAGCGCCTCGCTGCGGGGGCGGCGATCGCGGAGGAACCCGTAGCTGCCATACAGCGACAATCCCCTATGGTCATACCCGAGGTTGACCCCGGCATTCGCCTGCCCCGTCGTGGCGCCCGCCAGCGTCGCGCCGCCGCTCGTGCCGGCGTCGACCTCCTGCTTCAGGACGATGTTGATGATGCCGGCCACGCCGGTCGGATCGTCGCGCGCCGATGGATTGGGGATGATCTCCACCTTGTCCACCATGTCGGCGGGGAGCTGCGCGAGGAAGTCGCCGAGCTGGGCCGGCTTGAGCGGGCTGGCGCGGCCGTTGATCTGGATCGTGACGCCGGAGTTGCCGCGCAGGCTCACGACGTTGTCGATGTCCACGTCCACCCCGGGCACGGTGCGGAGGACGTCGAGCGCATTGCCCCCTTTGGCGGTCGGCATGTCGCGCACCACGTAGGTGTTGCGATCCGGCGCGAGCTGGACGTCCTGTCGCTGCTGGATCACGGCGACGGATTCCAGCTCCAGCGCGGCGGCGGTGAGGGCCACCGTTCCGATGTCGACGCTCGACGAGGCGACGGTGACCGACGCGATGTCCAATGGCTTGTAGCCGAGCCCGCGGATGTGGAGGTGATAGCGTCCGGGCTCGAGTCCCTGGGTGCGGAACACTCCATCGGCGCCGGAGGCCGCGCGGGCGATCGAGGCGGCGGAGCCGGCGGCGATGACGTCCACCGTGGCGCCGTCGATGGGCATCCTGCTCGCGGCGTTGACGACGCGGCCATGGATCTCGCCGGTGTTCGTGCCTTGCGCGGCGACACGGGACGATACGACGCAGACGAGCACCGTCGCGACGACGACGGCACGGAATGGTGCGAGCAAGTAATCTCCTGCTATGGCTGGGGCGGCCGGGGCCGCCTGGATTCGAAGGTAGCTTGCAACCTAAGCGTGCCTACCTGACCGTACGATGAGAATTGCCCTGGCAGCGGGGCACACGGTTCCGTCGTATACTGTGCGCGCACGCCGCCGGGTGCGCCGCGCCACGCGGATGCCTCGTTTTCCCCGACCTCTCCATGCTCGCTCCGCTGACGAACGGCCCGCACGAGGTGTTGATCCGCATCGGCGTACCTGCCAGGCCGCGGCCGCGGGCCGGCGGGCGAGCGCGCACCCGGCGCCTCGTCCTGTTGGTGGCGCTCGTCGCTGCCGTACGGCCGGCAGCGGCCCAGACGCATCCGGGCGCGCCGGACTCCACCGGTCATTCACGCGGGCTTCATGTCACGCGACGCGAGTGGGCGGTGCTGGGTGGAACGGTAGCCGCGACGGCACTGCTCGCGCCGATGGACGAGACGGTGCAGCGAATGATGCGGCAGCCGGACCTTCAGCGCCGCGCCGGCCTGCGGCGGGACGCTTCCATTCTTGCCTTCGTCGGCGGCCCGGGACCGTTCGTCGCTGGCGCCGCGTTGTACGCGATCGGACGCGGTATCGACGCGCCTGGCGTGGCCGCCCTCGGTGTCCATCTCACCGAAGGCGTGCTGCTGGCGGCGTCGATCAACGCCCTCGGAAAGGGAATCGCCGGTCGTGCGTTGCCCGATTCGGTGCCGCACGACGACGCCGGCCAGTTTTCCTTCGGGCGGGGATTCCACGACAACAACGGAGATTTCGTCTCGTTTCCATCGGGGCACACGGCGGCGGCGTTCGCCACCGCGGCCGTGCTGACGGCAGAAGCCGAGCGTTGGCGCCCGGGCAATCGATGGGTCGCGCCGGTTGCGTATGGCGGCGCGGTGGTGGTCGGCGCTGCACGCCTGTACCAGAACGTGCACTGGGTGAGCGATCTGCCGCTCGCCGCCCTCATCGGCACCTGGAGCGGACTGGCCGTGGTGCATCGCGCGCACGCGGGAGGCTCCAGTCGTCTCGAGCGCTGGCTCCTCGGCACCACCGTCACCGCGTCGCACGGCGGCGCGGCACTGCGCTGGTCCTCCGGTGAGTCGGACCATCGCTAGCTCGAGGATTCGCCGCCGCGTCTCGCTGCTGCTGTTGGGAGTGCTGACTGCGGCGGGCACAGTCCCCAGCGCCGGCGGGCAGTGGACCGGCATGCCGTTCGCGCCGGGCGAGCGCCTCACCTATGCCGTGAGCTTTGGTCCGCTGCACGTCGCCAGCGGCAGCATGGAGCTCTCGACGGGTGATTCCATCCGCGGCCACCCAACCTTCCACGCCGTCTTCCGGCTGCATGGCGGCATGTTCCTGTTCCGCGTGAACGACCGGATCGAGAGCTGGTTCGATGCGTCGGGGTCGTCGCTGATCTCGTTGCGTTTCGCGCAGCAGCTCAACGAGGGCCGGTATCACGCCTCACGACGATTCGAGCTGTTTCCGGATCGAGGCACGTACGTGGAGCAGGGCTCGCCCGAACAGCCGTCGGTGAGCGAGCCGCTCGACGACGTGTCCTTTCTCTATTTCCTGCGAACGCTTCCGCTCGAGGTGGGGCAGCGCTACGAGTTTCACCGGTACTTTCAGCCGGAGGGAAATCCCGTCGTCATCACCGTGATGCGGCGCGAGCGGATCACCCTGCCGGCCGGGACGTTCGACGCCCTGGTCGTCCGGCCGGAGATCAGCACCGAGGGACTGTTCGCGAAGGGCGGGCGCGCGGAAGTCTGGCTTCGAGCCGACAGTGCGCACGAGGTGCTGCAATTGCGCTCGCACCTCGCGATCGGTTCGCTCAGCCTGTATCTGACCGGCCGCGAGCGCGTGGAAGCGACCCGATGACCAGGGCGGAATTCGTTCCGGTCGAGTGAACGACATGTCGCAGCCCGCGATCCGTATCGTCGATCTTCGCAAGACGTATGGCAGACAGGTCGCCGTCGACGACATCTCGCTCGAGGTCGAGCCGGGCGAGATCTTCGGACTCGTCGGGCCCAACGGCGCCGGCAAGACGACGACGATGGAATGCGTCGAGGGGATCCGCACCCCGGACCGGGGAACCATCACCGTGCTCGGTCTCGATCCGGTGCGCAATATGTATGCGCTGCAGGAGCGCATCGGCGTTCAATTGCAGCAGGCGCAGTTGCAGAAGCGGATCAAGGTCCGGGAAGCAGTCCACCTCTGGGCGTCGCTCTACCGGAAGCAGCCGCGCAGCGGCGATCAGCTCCTCGAGCAACTGGGTCTGTCGGAAAAGCGCGACGCCTGGTTCATGACCCTGTCTGGCGGCCAGAAGCAGCGTCTCTTCATCGCGCTGGCGCTGATCAACGATCCAGAGCTCGTCTTCCTCGACGAGCTCACCACGGGACTCGACCCGCAGGCGCGACGCGCGATCTGGGATCTCGTGCGCGACATCCGCGCCCGCGGCCGCACCGTCTTTCTCACCACTCACCTGATGGAGGAAGCGGAGCGGCTCTGCGATCGGGTCGCGATCGTCGACCGTGGGCGCCTCGTGGACATCGGCCCTCCCGCCGCGCTCGTGGACCGGCATTGCCCGGAGCGGAGCGTGGTGCTCGTGACGGAGGATGCATCCGCCGCCGAGGGGCTGGCTCGGGTGCCGCACCTGATCTCCGTGGAGCGACAGAACTCACGATACTCGCTGCACGGCACGAGCGAGGAGTTCGTCAGTGACGTCATCGCCGCCCTGTCAGAGCATCGCGTCCGCGTGACCGATTTTCGCACCGTGCTGCCGAGCCTCGAGGACGTCTTCCTCAAGCTCACCGGCCGTTCCATCAGGGACTGAGACGAGAGCGATGCGAGGACTCTGGCAGCTCACCTGGCTCGAGATCAGGATCTTTCTCCGCGAGCCACTCGGCGCGATCGGGTCGCTCATTCCCGTCATCGCCTTCATTCTCATCGCCCGCATGCTGCCGAAGGGCGCGCTGGCGAAGACCCCGTCGCTGTCGTCGACGGGGATGTTGAGCCCGGGGATGGTCCCGGTGCTCGTGTCGCTGCTCATCGCCATCAGCGCCGTGCTGTCGCTCGTGACGATCATCGCCATCTACCGCGAGGGGGGCATCCTCAAGCGGCTGCGCGCCACTCCCCTGCGGCCGGCGACGATTCTCACGGCTCACGTTCTGGCGAAGCTGCTGCTCACCGCGGTCACCATCGGGCTGCTGCTCCTGGCCGGCAAGCGCTACTTCGTGTTCGGCGCCGGCGTGCCGGTGGTCAGCTTCGCCGTGGCTCTCTTCTTCAGCGCGTGCAGCATCATGTCGCTCGGCTTCGTGATCGCGAGCATAGTTCCCACCGCGCGCTTCGCGCAGCCGATCGGCGCGCTGATCCTCTACCCGATGATCGGGTTGTCCGGCGTCTTCGTGCCGGTCGCGTCCTTTCCACCAGCCCTCGGCGCCGTGGCGCGCGCGCTGCCGCTCACCTACGTCGTCTCGCTGCTGCTCGGCATCTGGCGCGGCGAGGGATGGCTGGCTCACGGCGGCGATCTCGCGGCGCTCGTCATCGTGTTCATCGTCGGGCTGGCGATCTCGTCGAGGGTGTTCCGGTGGGAGTAGGGGGAGCCCGGTAGTCCATTGTGGTATACCGCCGAGGGCCGTATGTTCGGCGCGCGACGACCGTGCCGGTAGCTCCGGCGGCGGCGCTGCCCTCTCAGCGAAGTTCTCCCCCTCAGTGAAGTCGAGGCGTCATGCGCAACACCGTCGTTCGCGGTCTCGTGCTCGGTGTGGTCGGCGTGCTCGCCAGCTCCGCCGGCTCGCGCCTTTCTGCGCAGTCCACCCGGCCGGCGGCTGCCGCGCCCACCATCGAGCAGTTTCTCTCCTTTCCCTATCCGTCCGAGCTGGTGAGCGCCCGGAAGGCGGACCGGATCGCCTGGCTCGGCTACGACCGCGGCCAGCGCAACGTGTACACCGCGGCGGCGCCAGGATTCAAGCCGGTGCGGCTCACCCGATTCCTCGACGACAACGGCATCGTCCTGTCGGATCTGGAGATCTCGGACGACGGATCCGTCGTCACCTTCGTGCGCGGCAGTGCGCCGAACCGCGAGGGGTGGATCGCCAATCCGAGCAGCGATCCCGCCGGCCCGGAGCGCAGCATCTGGGTGGCGCGCACGAACGGCACCGGAGCCTGGATGCTGGCCGACGGAAGTGGTCCGCGGCTGTCGCCGAATGGCCGCGCCGTCGCGTTCGTGAAGGAGGGACAGATCTATCGGCTCCCGGTGATCAGGGGCGCGACGACACCGCTCGACAAGGGCGAGCTGCCCCTCATCAAGGAATGGGGAGAGAACGCCGATCCGCGCTGGTCGCCCGATGGGACGAAGATCGCGTACGTGAGTCAGCGCGAGAATCACGATCTGATCGGAGTGTACGACGTGCGCTCGCGCCGCGTGTACTACGTGTCGCCGAGCGTGGATCACGACATGAGTCCCACCTGGTCGCCCGACGGCAAGCGGCTCGCCTTCGTGCGCCGCCCGGGGACGCCATTCGGCCAGCAGGTACAGGCCGGCGACGGCAGCATCGGGAGCCCGGCTGCGCCCGGTCGTGCGGCGGCGGCGGCCGCGGCGGCGGCGGCTCGTCGGGGCGGCGGCCGTGGACGCTTCGGCACCGGCCCCGACACGGGGCGCATCGACGGGTTGTACCGCGCGGCATTCACCGGCGGATATACCATTTCCTTCATGGTCGCCGACATCGCCGGCTGCCCCGGCCCCGTCGGCACCTGCGAGGCGCACGAGTTCTGGCACAACCAGGCCGGCGACCGCACCTTCCCCAACGTCAACGCCATCACGTGGGCCGGCCGCAACGTGATCTTCCAGCAGGAGCCGCAGGAGTGGATCCGGATCTACTCCGTCGCGGTGGATGGCGCCGCGCCCGCGCCGATCGAGCTCACGCCCGGCGAAGGCGCCGTGGAGACGACGGCCCTCTCTCGCGACGGCGCCACGCTCTTCTATGCGACGAACGCCGGCGACATCGAGCGACGCCACATCTGGAAGGTGCCGACCGCCGGCGGTTCGGCCGAACAGATCACCAACGGCACCGACTACGAGATGTATCCCGCGCCGCTCGGCTCGGGCACCCGGCTCGCCGTGCTCTCCGCCGGTCCGACTCGGCCGCTGTCGGTTGGACTGATCCCCACCGAGCGCGCCGAGACGTCGACAGCGCAGAAGCTCATCTACCCTACGCTGCCGAAGGAATTTCCCGCCGCCGCGCAGGTGGTGCCGACCGCCGTGGTGCTGAAGGCCGAGGACGGCGTGGAGTTCCACAACCAGCTCTTCCTGCCGAAGGATCTCAAGCCCGGCGAGCGGCGGCCGGCGATGGTGTTCGTCCATGGCGGACCGATACGGCAGATGATGCTCGGCTACCACTACATGGACTTCTACGCGACGGCATACGCCGTGAACGAGTGGCTGGCGAGCCAGGGATACGTCGTGATCTCGGTGAACTACCGCTCGGGGATCGGCTATGGAAAGTCGTTCCGCATGGCGCCGAACACGGGTGCGCGCGGCAACTCCGAGTACCGCGACGTGATCGCGGCGGGCCGCTACCTCCAGACGCGTGCCGACGTGGATCCCGGCCGCATCGGAATCTGGGGATTGTCCTATGGCGGCATTCTCACGGCGCAGGCGCTGGCTCACAACTCGGATGTCTTCGTCGCCGGCGTGGACATGGCGGGCGTGCATCTGCGTGGGACGACGCTCGACACCGCCGACGTGTCGTACCAGTCGTCGGCCATCTCGGCCATCGATACCTGGAAGTCACCCGTGCTTCTCTGGCAGGGCGACGACGACCGCAACGTGGCGTTCTCGCAGACCATCGGCCTCGTGGACCTGCTGCGGGCGCACAACGTCTATCACGAGCTCATCGTGGTGCCGGACGACACCCACGAGACGTTGATCCACAAGCGCTGGCTCTACCTGTTCGGACGGATGCAGACCTTCCTCACGCGCTTCGTCTGGGACAAGGAGACGGCGGCGAAGGCGACGAACTAGAGGCGGGACTCGTCGGGCACGAACCAGATGGCCACGCATCGGAGGTCACATGAAACGAGTCACCGGCATCGGCGGCATTTTCTTCAAGGCCAGGGACGCTCCGTCACTGCAGGCGTGGTACAAGCGGCACCTGGGAATCGACGTCCAGGCCTGGGGTGGAGCTGCCTTCGATTGGACCGACGCCGAGGGCAAGCCGGTTGGAGGCACGACAGCCTGGTCGATCGATCCGCAGGAGAGTGATCATTTTGCTCCGAGCTCGGCTTCCTTCATGGTCAACTACCGAGTGGACGACCTCCACGCCCTGATCAAGGCTCTGAAGGACGAAGGCTGCAACGTGCTCGAGAAGATCGACGAC
>JBIOHU010000083.1:0-9595 GCA_044449225.1 Gemmatimonadales bacterium
CCACGGCGGCGAACTCCTCGACGGCGAAGCCGACGACGTTGGCGAGCTTCCGCACCGTCGGCAGCTCCGCGGCGAGCCAGGGAAGATGCTCCCGCGCCACCGCCTCCACCCCCGGGTTCGCGAGCCCGACGGCGTTGATCATTCCGCCCCTGAATTCCGCGACCCGCGGCGCCGGGGCACCGCCCCGTGGAGCCGGACTGACCGCCTTGGTCACCAGCCCGCCGAGCGACGCCAGCTCCACCACCCCCGCCAGCTCGCGCCCGTACGCCGCCGTCCCCGCCGCGAGCACGATCGGGTTCTGGAACTGGAGTCCCGCCGCCTGCACCACGAGAGCGCTGCGGCGCGAGCTCATCGGGGGGCGCGGACTCCCTCGGCGCCGCCCGGTGAGACGGTCGAGGCCGACACGCGCCGCTCGTAGCCCTGGAGATACTCCACGACCGCGTCGGCGATCGCCGCGGACATCTCGTTCACATGGGTCGGATCGGTCATGAACGCCGCGTCGGCGGGATTGCTGCCAAGCCGATCTCCACCAGGACGGCGGGCATGTAGGCGGTGACGAGCACGCGGAAAGCGGCCTGCTTCACCCCACGGCTCGGCCCGGGATGCACCCGCGCGAGGCGGTGCTGGATCAGATCGGCGAGCTCGTTGGCCTCGCGCAGGTGCTCGTTCTGCGCCATGTCGTTGAGGACGAACGTGAGGGCGTCGCTGGACGGCCCCGACGTCTTCGTCTCGAACTTCACGACCTCGTTTTCCATTTTCTCGACGCGCCGCGCGTCCTCGGTCTGCGCCTCGGACAGGAAATACGTCTCGAATCCGCGCGCGCCGCCCGGATCCTTCCAGTTCGGGTTGGCCGCGTTGACGTGGATGCTGACGAACAGGTCGGCGTGCGCCTCGTTGGCGATTCGCCCGCGATCGTCGAGGGCGATGAGGGTGTCGGTGGTCCGCGTGTACTTCACGTCGATCCCGCGCCGGTTGAGCGCGGCGCCGACATGTCGGGCGACGTTGAGGGTGACGTCCTTCTCGACGATCGCTGGTCCGCCGACGAGGGGGCCGCGCATCCCGGGATCGACGCCGCCGTGCCCGGCATCGACGACGACGAGTTGGCGGACGCGTCGCGGCTTGCCCGCCAATTTGACTTCCGGCGACGAGGGGCGTGGGGCGATCCTCACCGGTGCCGGTGCCGGATTCGAGTCGCGGCGGTCGGCGGTTCGCGTCGCGACGTGCTCCAGCGCGGCGCGCTCGTCGGCCGCCCGGCTGACGGTGGAGAAGGCGCGCAGCTCGAACCGCGCCGCATCCCAGACGAGATTGCCGGCGACACGCGGAACTATCTCGGCGACGAGCTGGAGCGGCACGTAGAGCGCGCCTTTGCGCACCTCGACGGGGGCCGCGAGCTGATAGCGATCGTCGCCGACCTTGGCCAGCCGGCTCCCCTGCTCCACCTCGATCGCCGTCCCGTTGACGATCAGCATCCATCGGTCGCCGACGAGGTGGGAGACCGTCATCGGCACGATCGGCCGCAGTGCGTCGGCGCGCAGAAGTGGTCCGTCGTCGGTCGCCACGAGGGGCACGTTGGCGGAGTGCGTGGCATCCTTGACGACGAGCGAGCTCGCCGGGCCGCTGGGCGCGGGCAGTGCCACAGCGAGCTGGAACGCCGCCAGCAGGGCGACGATCATCGGGTGCGCGCCGCGCGCGCCATCTCGCGGTCGGCGTCCTTCTCCTTGGCCGATTCGCGCTTGTCGTGAAGTTTTTTGCCTTTGCCGAGTGCCATCGCCACCTTCGCGACGCCGTGTTTGAAATACAGCTCGAGCGGAACGAGGGTCAGGCCCTGGCGCTCGATCGCTCCTATCAGACGCGTGATTTCCCGTTTGTGCAACAGGAGCTTGCGGGTCCGCGTCGGCTCGTGGTTGTTGTAGCTCGCCCGTTCGTAGACCGAGATGTGCAGATTGATGATGAAGATCTCGCCGTTGCGCACGATGCCGTACGAGTCGGAGAGGTTCGCCTTGCCCTCGCGCAACGACTTGACCTCGCTACCGGTGAGCACGATGCCGGCCTCGTACGTGTCGAGGATGGTGTAGTCGTGGCGCGCTCGACGGTTGCGGGCGATGGGCTCGACGTCGGGATTCTGCTCGGACTTCGGCATGGGCGGGGAGAGCTCGGCGCGCGACGCTGCGGGCCAGCGTCACAAGCTAGAGCGCCCGCGCTGGCGCGGCAACGCGATGCGTTGACTTGCCGTCGCGGGAGCGATTAGTTTATCGGACTGTACCGGCGCATCAGCGCGCCGTGCGCTCGGGTGGTGGAACTGGTAGACACGCAGGTCTCAGAAGCCTGTGCCTTCACCGGCGTGGGGGTTCAAGTCCCCCCTCGAGCACTGCAGGTGAATGGTGAAGGGTGAGAGGTGAAAGGTCACTGCGTTCACGCCGTCACCGCTCACTTTTCACCCTTCACCTCTCACCTTTTTTTTCGCCGGTAGTTGGCTCGGCGGCACATCCTCCGGCAGGTCGACTTCGCCGAATGTGGCGCGGATCTGGGCGTTCACCCACTGGATGTACTCCGCGACCAGGTCCGCGCCGTGCAGGACGACCGGATCGTCGGCGCGGATGGGTCCGCCGGCGAAGGCGAGCAGGTTCTGGGCGATCCGCACGGCGGCCGTGCCGTGGCCGCGCGTCGTGAAGGCATCCCGATATGCGCTCAGCCGTGCATTGAACTGCCGCTCCGACAGCTCGCGGAGACCGGCGTCCACCTGCGGGTCGCGCTCCATCCGCTCGGAGAGCGCGCGCAGCACGGTGGACGGGGTCCGGTCGTCGAGCGCGTCGCGCTGGGCGACGAGGATGCCGAGCGCGCGGCGCACGTAGCGGAGCTCCCACCGGGCATGATCCACGTCGCCGCGCGTGGCATGCGTAGCGAGCCACTCGACGTTCTCCGGCTTCGGTTCGGCCATCAGCGCCTCCGCGAAGGCGGTGCTCCGTCGCAGCAGCGCCCGATCGGCGCGGAAGGTGGCGAACAGGCGCATCGACGCCGACGCGTCAGCCTTGGAGGATCGGGAGCGCCAGCCGACCGGCGGCGATCGCCGGCTCGCCCAGGCCCACCCGGTCGCGCACGTCGCTCTCCTGCATCAGCAGGTCACTCAGGCGGACGCTCTCCAGCACGTCGTCGATCCGGCGCTGGAGCAGCATCCAGACTGGGCGGATGCTGCAGTCGTGCGACGAGGAGCAGCGCTCCTCCTCGACCGGATGCGAGGTGCAGTGCACCTCGAAGGTGGAGTGCTCCGAGGCGGCGATCACGTCCCGCACGGTGATCCGCTCGGGCGCGCGAGCGAGCTGATAGCCGCCATGTGCGCCCCGCGTGCTCTTCACGATGTCCGCCCGGCGGAGCTTGAGCATGATCTGCTCGACGTAGTCTCCGGGCAGCCGCTCGGCCGCCGCGATGTCGTGACCGGTCACCGGCCCGTCGGTCAACCGACGAGCCAGGTGGAGGGCACAGATCAGCCCGTACTCGGCCTGAGTGGTGATGCGCACGATCGCAATCTAACCTGCCCTGCGCCACGGCGAACAGGGCTGCGGCCGCGGCTCACGTCCCGTGCTTCCCGCCGGGCACCCCGATCACCGTCATCTTGCGGAGGTCGAGCACGTCGTCGATCTGATTCGCCGGCAGAAGATGGTCGCGCTTCACGAGGTCGCGCACGAGGATCCCCTCCTTCACCGACTGCTTGCTCACCTCGGCGGCTCTGGCGTAACCGATGTGGGGCATGAGGGCCGTGGCGAGCGCGGCACTCCGCTCGACCCAGTAGGCGCACATCTCGCGATTCGCCTGGATGCCGGCGACGCACTTTTCCGACAGCACCGTCGCCGCGTTCGTCAGGATGCGCATCGACAGCAGGATGTTGAAAGCGATCACCGGCATCATCACGTTCAGCTCGAGCTGGCCGTGCTCGGCGGCGATCGCCACCGTAGTGTCGAGCCCCATCACCTGGAAGCACACTTGATTCACCATCTCCGGGATGGAGGGATTGATCTTTCCCGGCATGATCGACGAGCCAGGCTGCACTGCCGGCAGGGTGATCTCATCAATCCCGGTGCGCGGACCCATCACCATGATCCGGAGGTCGCTGGCGATCTTGCTGAGGTCGATCGCCAGCACGCGCATCGCCGCGCTGAATCCCGCCGCGTCACCCATGCTCTGCATGAGCTGGATGGGGTCGCTGCCGATTCGCAGGTCGAGGCCCGTGACCGCCTCCAGGTTCACGTTCATCAGCTTGGGGTACTCGGGCTCCACGGTGACGCCGGTGCCGACGGCGCTGCCGCCGATGCCGAGATCGCGGAGAAAGTCGGCCGCGTGGGTAACTCGTCGGATGCCGCGATCGATCGACCCTGCGTAGGCGGTGAATTCCTGGCCGAGCCGGATTGGCATCGCGTCCTGGAGGTGGGTGCGTCCAGCCTTCACGACGTCGTCGAACTCCCTCCCCTTCGCCGCCAGCCGGTCGCGGAGTCCCTCGAACGCCTGGGTCAGGCCGTCGAGCTGGGAGAGGCTGGCAAGCCGGATGTTCGTCGGGATGGTGTCGTTGGTGCTCTGCGCCATGTTGACGTGGTCGTTCGGATGCACCGGGGTGTACGCGCCGCGCGCACCGCCCAGGAGCTCGTTGGCGCGGTTCGCCAGCACCTCGTTCACGTTCATGTTGTGCGACGTCCCCGCGCCAGCCTGATATGGATCGACGACGAACTGGTCGTCGTGCCGGTGAGCGAGGACCTCGTCGGCGGCCGCGATGATCGCGTCGGCGAGCTTCGCGTCGAGGCGCCCGGTCTGCTTGTGCGTCATCGCCGCGGCCTTCTTGATCCAGACCTGCGCCATGACGAACGGCCAGAGCGGGCGGAACCCGCTGATGGGGAAGTTCTCCTGTGCTCGTACGGTCTGGACACCGAAGAGCGCATCGGCGGGGACCGGCTTGGGGCCGAGGGGATCCTTCTCGATGCGCGTGCTGGTGGTCATGATCCGATTGGCGAAAGTAGGAAGTGCCGCGCCGTCACCGGGTGACCGGAATGTCCAGCGCGTGCGCGAAGCGATTGAAGAAGTTGAAGAGACAGATCACCGCGGTAATCTCGACGATCCGCGGCGGCGACCACTGTCCCGCCAGCTCGTCGAAGACGTCGTCGGCTACGATGCCCGGCGTGGGCGTCAGCGCGTCGGCGTAGCGCATCGCGGCACGCCACGACGGCTCGAAGGTCTCGTACTTCGCACGAGCGACCGCATGGAGCTGTGCGTCGCTCGCACCCAGCCGCCTTGCCAAGGCGGTGTGGGAGGCCAGTCAATACTCGCAGAGATTGATGTGCGAGACGCGCGTGCTCAGCAGCTCCTTGAGCAGCATGGGCACCTCCCCTGACTCCATCACCGCGGACTGCAGTGCGGCGAGGGGAGCGGCGATCTGCGGGGCGTGAGCCGCCACGCGATAGAGGTTGGGCACCTTGCCCCGCTCGCGGACGAAGGCCTCGAAGGTCGCGGAAAGCTCCGCCGGCGCCCGATCGGCCTCGATGCGCGGCAGACGCGGCTGATGACTCATCGTGGACTCCGTGTCGAAAGGTGAACGAGGAGGGTGAGCAGCAGCAGCGCCGCGATCCCGCCGGCGCCCAGACAGGCCACGCTGAGCCCATGCAGGCGCCCGAACGCCTGGCGTACCGGACTGGAAGGGTCGAGTGCATCGATCGGTCCGCCGGCGGCGACTCGCAGCCGCTCGATGCGCGGCGCGATGACGATCTGGGCGACGAGACCCGATGCGACCATCACGAACGCCGCGCCGGCGCGCCATTCGGGCAGCGGGAAGCGCCAGACCAGAAATGTCACGATCAGGCCGACCGCAGCGCCCGACCAGAAGAGGACGGGCAGCACCCGCCCCACCAGCGCGCCGGCGAGTGTGCGGGTCGGCAGCACCTCGAAGGCAGCCGGTGCGACCACTGCGGCGACGATCGCTGCCGCTCCGAGCCATGCGGCGAGGAGCGCGATGCTCCACAGCACGGGAGCCATGACGCGCGGCGTCACCGCTTGAGGGCTCGCGCCCGCCCCGACAGGAAGGGGTTGGAGAGCAGCTCCTCCCCGATCGTCGTCGGCTCACCGTGGCCCGGATAGACGATGGTATGCTCGGGAAGGGTGGAGAAGCGCTCCAGCGACGCGTCCATCTCGAAGGGGTCGCTCAACGGCAAATCGGTGCGGCCGATCGAGCCGGCGAACAACAGGTCGCCGGAGATGGCGATGCCGTCGGCGTTGAAGCTGACGAGGCCGGGCGCATGTCCAGGCACGTGCATCACGGTGAAGCGAAGGCCGCCGCAGGCGAGCAGATCGCCCTCGGCGAGCTCGCGGTCCGGTGGATCGGGCTGCTCGAACGGAATCCCGTAGGCTTCGGCCATCTGCCCCGACAACGAATCGTACAACGGCCGGTCGAGGGGATGGAGATAGACTGGCACCGGAAAGTGCCGGCGTACCTCGGACACACCGCCGATGTGGTCGATGTGCGCGTGGGTGAGCCAGATCGCCTCGAGCGTCGCGCGAGCCTGGCGGATCATGTCCAGCACCGCGTCGTCGTTCGCTCCCGGATCGATCAGCACGGCGCGGCCGGTCGCGTCGTCGACGACGAGATGGCAGTTCGCCTGGAAGGGGCCGACGGGACGCGTCTCGATTCTCACACCGCGTACCCACCGCTGCCCGCTGGATCGATCGCCATGCTGCCTTCGCTGCGCGCCTTGAGGTACTTCTCGACGGCGATCGCCGCCGTGGTGGCGTCACCCACGGCGGTCGTGACCTGGCGCGTGAGCTGCGAGCGAAGATCGCCCGCGGCGAACAGCCCGCGGATCGAGGTCTGCATGAGGTTGTCGGTCACGATGTACCCCATCTCGTCGTGATCGAAATGCTCGTCGAGGATGCCGGTGTTCGGCCGGAAGCCGACGAAAACGAAGCAGCCGCTCGCGTCGAGCGTGCTGACGACGTCGGTGTTCACGTCACGAATGCGCAGCCCGTTCATCAGCATGTTTCCGTCGCCCAGCACCTCCTCGGCGACCGCATTAAAGATCACCTCGATTTTCGGGTTGGCGAACAGCCGCTCCTGGAGGATCTTCGACGCGCGGAAGGAGTCGCGCCGATGGATGACGTACACCTTGTGCGCATAGCGGGTGAGGAAGTCCGCCTCCTCCACCGCCGCATCGCCTCCGCCGACGACGGCGATCGTCTGCTGCTTGAAGAAGGCGCCGTCGCAGATCGCGCAGTACGAGACGCCGCGGCCGGCATACTCCTGCTCGCCCGGAATGCCGAGCTTCACCGGCGTGCCACCGGCGGTGACGATGACGGCGGGCGAGGCATAGACATCGCCGGTGTCGGTCACCGTCTCGAACGTCCCGTCCGCGAGGCGTGACACCCTGTGCACGTTCGCCGTGATGAATTCCGCACCGAACTCGCGCGAGTGCTCCTCGAACTTGCGCGCCAGCTCCCAGCCGAGGATGGATCTCTCACCGATCCAGTCGTCGAGCTTCTCGGTGTTCAGGAGCTCGCCGCCAGGGATGCCGCGCTCCAGCACGGCCGTTCGCAGCATGGATCGGCCGGTGTAGAGGGCGGCGCACATTCCCGCCGGACCTGCCCCGACGATGACGACGTCGTAGTTGTGGGTGCTGCTCAAGGGCTTCCTCGTACGGTGTGGCGCGAGGATCCGCGCGCTCAGGAAATCTCACCAGAGAAACCCCGCGAGGGAACCATTGCGTTCCCGCGGCCGCGGGCGCGTCGCGACTCCGGCGCGCCTCAGGCACCGACGACGAGGCGCTGCAAAGCGCCGTGGCAGTGCGACATCGTGCCGACGAGCACCGCCGTCGCGCCGCGCGCTCCCTCTTCGGCGATGGCGCGATCCGCCGCGACGACGTCGCGCACGTCGAGCATGCCGACGCCGAAGGCACGGTGCACGCAGTGGAAGATGAACGGGCCGCCCAGGGGCCGACCGGCGGCTCGCTCCTTCTCCACGTATGCGTGGACCGCCGGCGGCAGGCTCCAGCTCCGCTCCCCGCGGGTGTGGGGGCAGCGCGCCGGCTCGATGCAGTTGATCGGGCACATCCACTCGGCAAAGCTCACGTAGTGGGTGTCGCCCGCGCCGTTGCGCTGCCAGGGGACGTCTGGTGCCCGGTCGAGCGGAGTCGTTCCGACGAATCGGTCCGGCCAGCGGGCGCGCGCGCGGTCGAGCAGCCACTCCGCCATCAAGTGTGGCATGAGCGGTGATGGAACGATGGCGTCGTGCTGGTGCGCCGGCGGCCGCTCGGCCGCTTCGGCGAGGTAGCGCGCGAAGTACGCG
The DNA here is from genome assembly GCA_044449225.1 of Gemmatimonadales bacterium. GTDB lineage: Bacteria > Gemmatimonadota > Gemmatimonadetes > Gemmatimonadales > Gemmatimonadaceae > AG11. The sequence goes on from JBIOHU010000083.1 coordinate 8,312, forward strand.
CCCCATTCCGCCGTCACGACCTCCAGGCCGTGCAGCTCGCGGCCTGCCGCGGTCGACGCGGCCGTGCATCGAGGATCGCGGTCGACGACGACCACCCGGTCCCACTCCACGGCTCCGGCGTTCGCGGCACGGGCGAGCTGCCGGAGGTAATAGCTCCCGTAACAGCCTCCGCCGACGACGACGATCGTGCCGAAGCGCTGCGTCTCGCGACTGCCGCGCGCCGGCAGCTCAGCCGCGGACGTGTCGGCCGCCATCGACCATGACGACGTCGCCCGTGACGAAGTCGGCGTCGATCAGATAGAGCATCGCCGCGGCGACGTCCTCGGGCGTGCCGAGCCGCTTCAGCGGGGTGGTCGCGCGCAGGCGCTCGCCGTCGGCGTCGGACCATCCTTCCGGAAGCAGCACCACACCGGGAGCGATGGCGTTGACGCGGACCTCGGGCGCCAGCACGAGGGCGAGGCCGCGGGTCATCTGGACGATCGCCGACTTGGTGAGCCCGTGCGGCAGGTACGCTGGCCAACTCTCGAACCCCGCGAGGTCGGCGATATTGACGATGCAGCCGCGCGACTTCCGGAGCGCTGGCGCGGCGCGCTGCGACAGGAACCAGGGCGCGCGCAGGTTGAGCGCGAACATCGACTCCCACTGGGCGACCGTGGTTTCGCCGAAGGGGGTGCGGAGCATGACCGCGGCCGAGTTCACGAGCACGTCGAGCGCACCCTCGCCGGCGACCGTCTCGTCGATGAGACGCTCGGCCTCGGCGACGCTCGTGAGATCGGCGCGGGCGATCGTCGCCGTGCCGCCCTCGCCCCGAATGAGGCGCGCCGTCTCCTCGGCATCGGGAGCCGATCCATGATAATGCACGACGACGCGCATGCCGCGCGCGCCGAGGGCGAGGGCGAGGGCGCGTCCGACGCGGTGACCGGCGCCGGTGACGAGTGCGATGCGGCCGGCGAGCGCGGTCACAGGCGCTCGCTCATGCGGCGGGGGCCCGGCCGAGCGCGGCGAGGCGCTCGTCCTGGCGCGCCAGCCACTCGCCCGGCACCTGCATCATGCCGATCGTCCGCGGGCCGTCGGCGGCACCGTGCCAGTCGGATCCACCGCTTGACACCAGCCCGAGTTGGTCGGCGAGTCCGCGCAGACGGGCGATCTCGGAGAGCGAGTGGCTGGGATGTCTCACTTCCACACCGTCGAGTCCCTGAGCGCGCAGCGCGTCGAGGCGGTCTCGCGTGGCGGCCGCGCCGGGATGCGCCAGCACGGCGAGCCCTCCCGCCGCATGGATCATCG
>JBIOHU010000084.1:0-9567 GCA_044449225.1 Gemmatimonadales bacterium
CGCGCAACTCGGTCCGGAAACCCCATGCGTCGAGCACGCCGTGAAGGAAGGCGGCACAGGGTGCCTCACCCGGCGCTCCGGCGGCCAGCGATGGATTCCGCGAGTCGATCTCGACGAGCGCGCGGGTCAGCGCGCGGGCATCGCCGGGCGCGATGACGCGGCTCATCCGTCTTCGTCCGGTGACTCGTCGCGGCCCTCGAGCCGGGCGACGACCTCGAAGCCGTCACGGTCGACGACGAACGTCATCCGCTCGCCGAGCGCGTCGAGCGCCGCCGCCAGCTCGTCCTCGCGGCCGTCGCGCGCGAAGGCCATGACGCAGCCGCCCCCCGACGCCCCGAGAGCCTTCATCCCCAGTGCACCGGCCTTCATCGCCGCGCCGTGGATCGCGTCGATCCGTGCCGTCGAGATGGATGGGTGCAGTCGGCGCTGATGCGCCCAGTGCTCGCCGACGAGCGTGCCGAGCGCGTCGAGGTCCCCGGCGCGGAGCGCGACTGCCATGTCGAACGCGAGGCCCTTCATGGCATCGAGCGCGCGGCACACTCCGCGGTCACCGGCGCGGCAGAGGTCGGCGACGGCGGCGACGGTGCGGGTGGACACTCTCGACTCGCCGGTATAGACGAGGACGACTCGCCGAGTCAGCGCGCCGGCGATGTCATCGGGAAGCTCGAGGCGCTCGACGTGAACGGGGGCGCCGGCGGTGAGCAGGAGCGCGCCACCGTACGCTGCCGCGTAGTGATCCTGGAATCCGCCTGCGATGCCCAGCTCCTCGACCTCGGTGCGACGGCTCCGCTCGGCGAGCGACGTCGGATCGAGAGGACTGCCGGCCAGGGCCGCCAGCGCGCCGGCGAGCGCGACGCCGGCCGCCGACGACCCGCCCAGCCCCGCGCCAACGGGGAAGTCGCTGGCGACGATGGCCGTGGCGCCGGAGATATCGGACGAGTGCAGCGCGGCCTGGACGAGCGGATCGTTCGACGCGCGCCCGGCCGACACCGGTCCGCCGTCGGTGCCATCGCCGAGGGCGACGGTCGCGGTCGCATACCGCGCGATGGCGACGTTGCAGACCGCGCCCCCCCGCTCGTCGCAATAGGGAGCGACGTCGGTCCAGCCGCCCCCGAAGTCGAGACGCGTCGGTGCGCGGGCGACGAGCGAGCGAGACACCGGCGCGACTACGACGAGTGGTCGTGCACGATGCGCCACCGCCCATCGACGCGGCGCATCACGAGCGAAGTCGGACCGCGAGCGGTCACCGAGTCCCTGGTGCCGACGCGGCGAGCGAGGACGTACGTGGCGATCACGTTCAGGACGTCGGGAGCGAGTGGATCGACGTCGATCAGCTCGAACGACAGCGAGTCGCGGATGCCGCCGGCAGCGAAGCGCGGCTCGTAGGCGCGGCGGATCGCGGCGGCGCCGCGAAGAACGCCCCGACTGCCGATGAAGGTCGTCTCGACGCCGGGCAGGTAGTCGTCGACGAACGCGTCGAGATCACCTCGGTTCCAGTTCGACGCGGCATGCGCGAGCATGACGTCGATCTCGGCGCGCCGCGCCGCTCGTTCGGAGGGGCTTGGCAGATAGCCGTCGCCGGCGGCCGGTGCGCACGCGAGGAGGGCGAGCGCCATCCACGTCACGGCGAGCCGTGCGGCGGGGCGCCGCACGACGCTAATGCTTCTTCTTGGCCGGCGCCTTGGCGCCCCTGCCGGCCGGCTTCGACTTGCCCGCGGCCTTGCTTCCCGCCTTCGCAGGTGCCTTGTGCGACGCCTTCGTCGCCGAGCCTTTGCTCGGCGCCTTGGTCGTCTTGGCCGCCTTCGCAGCGGGCTTCGAAGGCTTCGCCGGGGACTTCATCGCCGGCTTGGCCGGCGCAGCCCGGACCGGCGCTGCGGCAGGAGCCGGCGATGGTTTGACCATCGGGCGCGGACCGCCGGTGCGGAGGGAGAAGGCGCCCGGACGTTGCGGCGGCGCGTTGGCCGCCGCGATCGCTGCAGCGGCGTCGCGTGCCGCCTTGTCGATCGCCGCCTTCTCGGCGGCCACCTTGGAGGCGGTTGGGCGCGACTTCTCGCTCGCCGGCTTCTTCGCGTGCGCCTCCTCGGCTTCGCGGATCAGCTTGTCGGCCTCCTCCTGCGTCATCTGGCCGCGCCGCACCATGTACTGAACCAGGTCGCGGGCGCTTTCGATGGCGAATCCGGCGAGTCCCGCCGCCGCGCTGATCACGTCCTTCATCGCCGAAGAGACCTTGCTGCCGGCCTCCTGGCTGATCAGTTGAGCGCGCTCCGCCATCTCGGCCACCGTGTCGCGCATGTCAGCGCCGCGATGGCCCGGTCCGCGACGCGGTGCCGGCGGGGGGGTCACCACCACCGCTTCCTCGGTCGTCTGCTCCTTGTCCACCATTTGACCGGTCCGTTTCGGTGCTCGGGGGAGAGTCTCCCCGTTTCATTGAAGGCCCTGCGTCGGCGAGGTATCTTCGCCGCACAGCAGCAAGGCCAGATTGATCGCGGCAAGTATATGATTTTTCGACAGCTACGCAAGGTTCGCTGACGCGTCGCGCGAGGGTTTCTTGCCCGGAAAGCGCCCTCACTGGCGCTTGTCTGATCGAGGCTGACGCAGAATCATTGCCCCACGAAGACGCCAGCATCCCGTCACATCATGCTTTCTGACATCAAAATACTCGATCTGAGCCGGATTCTCGCCGGTCCGCTCGCCACGATGATGCTGGGCGACCTGGGAGCGTCAGTGCTCAAGGTCGAACGCCCGGATGGCGGCGACGAGACCCGTGGTTGGGGTCCGCCGTTCGACCGGCGGGGCGAGAGCGCCTATTTCCTCAGCGTGAACCGGAACAAGCTGAGCCTCACCGCCGACCTGGGGGTTGCGGAGGACGTCGCCCTGGTTGCGGGTTTGGCGGCCGAGGCCGATGTCGTGGTGGAGAACTTTCGGACTGGATCGCTCGAGCGCCGAGGTCTCGGCGCCGAGGCGCTCATGGCTCGCAATCCCCGTCTGGTCTGGTGCACGATCACCGGCTTCGGGCCCGACTCTCCGCGGCCGGGCTACGACTTCGTCATCCAGGCCGAGAGCGGATGGATGTCGATCACCGGTGACCCCGATGGCCCGCCGATGAAGCACGGCGTCGCCCTCGTCGACGTGCTGGCGGGAAAGGACGCCGCGATCTCGATCCTCGCCGCGCTCGTCGCGCGCGCCCGCACGGGTCGGGGCCGACGAGTGAGTGTGTCGCTCCAGGCGAGCGCGCGGGCGGCACTGGTGAACGTGGCGCAGAACTCCCTCGTGTCCGGCGCACCGGCGCGGCGCTGGGGCAACGCGCACGCGAACCTCGTTCCCTATCAGTCGTTCGACGCGGCGGATCGCGCGCTGGTGATCGCCGTGGGGAGCGACGTACAGTGGGTGGCGTGCGCGAACGCGCTCGATCTGGAGTCGCTGGCCAATGATCCGATGCTCCGCTCCAATGCCGGCCGGATCGGCGCCCGGGAGTGGATCGTGGACGCGATCGCGCGGCGCGTCTCGGAGCAACCGGCGGCGGAATGGGTAGCTCGACTCGAGGCGGCCGGAGTGCCCTGCGGTGTAGTCCGCACGGTGCTCGAGGTGCTGGCCGACAGCAACGCGTCGGCGCTGACGGGGATGCCGTCGAGCGTCGAGGGGACGGTTCGTCGTCCCCCTCCGCAGCTCGGCGAGCACTCGGCGCTCGTTCGCGCGAGCGGGTGGCGCGCCTTCGACGACCCCGCGAACGACGGGGGATGACGGTGGGTCGAGACGACGAGTTACGGTCGCTGGCGACCGCTCGTCCTTCCGACGTGGCGAACCGGAACGTGGCACTCGGAGGGACGGCTACCCTGTCCCAAGCGCGAAAAGCGCGTTACTCTATCGTCGTGAGGACGACAGAGCCCGAACCGCTCGTTGATCAGGACGACTCTGATCAACGCATCATCCAGCGTGTGCTCGCGGGGAACCGCGACGATTTCACGATGCTGATCACACGATACAGTGATCCGCTCTATCGACACGCGCTGTGCATGACCGGCAGCCCGGATGTCGCGGAAGACATCCTGCAGCTCTCCTTCATCAAGGCGTATCAGCATCTCGCCGAAGTGCGCGGGAGATTCGACGCCTGGGTGTTCAGGATCGTGGCGAACGGCTGCAAGGATTGGCTGAAGAACATCCGTCGCTCACATCTCAGCTACGACGAGGACGATCAACCCTCGGGCTTCGCGACTCCGGAGGAAGAGCTCGACCGGACGGAGCTGCGCAGCGATCTCGACGTCGCGCTCGCGTCTTTGCCCGCCTCCTTGCGGGAGGCGTTCGTGATGAAGCACGTCGAGGGACGATCCTACGAGGAGATGGCGGACCTGCTGGGGACCACGGTTGGCGCCCTCAAGATGCGTGTTCACCGCGCACGCGAGGCGCTGCAGGCCTTACTCGAGGAGAAATACGCCTGATGTTCGACGACCTGCATTCCGACGGCCACGGCGACGGCGGCCGCAAGGACAACGGGCAGCCGGCCAGACCACTGTCCGACCGCGAGGTGCCGCTCGGTCCGCCCAGCGCGACGATCGCCGACGCCGTGCACTCGTGGCTGGACGGCGAGGTGCCGGAGAGTCAGGTCCGGCGCGGCGAATGGGCGCGTGACGTCGAGTTCTGGAAAAAGCTCGACGAGGATCTCGTGGCGCGCCGCCACCTGAAAACGCCGGCGCACCTGCAGGCGCAGATCATGAACGCCCTGCCGATGCACGCTCCGCAGCTCATCACGCCCTGGTGGCGGCGCGAGTTCGTGGTCACCCCGACGATCGCCGTCGTTGCGGCCGCCGCGCTCGTCGCGGCGGCGGCCGTCGCGACCGCCTTCCTCATGCGGCTGCCGCATTAGCCGACGCGGTTCAGGGGCATCGACGAGACGGCCGACCTCCGGGTCGGCCGTTCGTATTCCCGCCAGATGGGCGACGGGAGACGTCGCGCCGGGGGGCCACCGGCACGACCCCTGCTCGTGACGGGTACACTCCCACACCGTCCATCAGCCACATCCTTTCAGGAGGGCGTCAATATGCTCGTTCTCTCGTCATTGCGGCGCGCGTGCGTGCCGATCGCGATCGCGGTGGTCATGCCGCTCACCGCACAGTCCCAGGAAACCGTGCTCGGCACGTGGAACGGCCGCGTCGACAAGGAGATGCAGATCACCATCCGCGGCAACCGGGCCAGCAGCAATACGGTCGCCGGCCAGCAGTTCAACGGCCGCTTTCGCCTGGCAACCGACCTGCCACGACAGGATGGAGTCGTACGTCTCGCCGTAACCCGTGGGCGCGGCGAAGTGTCGGTCGTCCAGCAACCGTCCTCGGCCAATGGGTACACGGCCATCGTTCGACTGCTGGATCGGGGAAGTGGCGCGGACAACTATCGGGTGACCTTGTACTGGACGCCGACCAACGCCGGCTACGGCAGGCGAGGCGGGATGCAGGGCCGCGGGAACGGCGTCGGGGTTGGCCGCGGTGTGTACGGGGGGCAGAACGGGAGGTCCGCCGCCGTCCTCCGTTGGAGGGGGGATGTAGACGCGGATGCCGAGATCCGCTGGCGTCCCGGCAGCGTGACCCAGCGCAATCTCGACGGCAACGTGCTTCGCGCCGTGCGCTCGTCGCTCGGCGGTTCGCCGGTCGCACAGGCGGGAGAGGTGACCGTGACCTCGCGCCAGGGCCGCGGCAACGTGACGGTGGTGCAGCAGCCGGCGGCCAACAATCGCTGGACGGCCGTGATCCGGATCAGCGATCCCCAGGCCGGCTACGGGCACTACGACATCGACGCGACCTGGCAGTAATACGGGTGAAAGGTGAAGGGTGAGAGGTGAGACGTGACCGCCAGGCTAGTCGTCTCACCTCTCACCTCGCACCTCGCACGACTGTTGTCGCCGCCTCCAGTCGCTTTTTCAATACCTCGTACCGCGCGTACGCATCCTTTCCGATGCGCTGGTCGGCGCCGGTGGTCATGCTGTAGAGGTAGGTGATCTGATCCTGCAGCCCGGGCTTGCTGTAACGCACGGCCGGCGTGAGCAGCTCGTCGTCGATCGCCCGCAAGCCAGGTGAGACGGCAGCGCTGTCGGGGGCGGCGTGACGCAACCCGTGAAGTTGCGCAACGAGGTGGTTCACCTCGCTCACGAGGTCGCGGACGCGAAGGTTGAACGCCAGCTGTTCCTCGAGAATGCCTTGGGTGATGCCGTCCTTGAGCACCCGCGGGTCGGCCTGAAGCTCGAGGGGCTGGGTGGTCATGTGTCCGTTCGAAGTGAGGCGCACGGTATAGCGTCCGGGCGCCGCCATCGGCCCGCTTCCGCCGCGACGGCCGCCACCCCCCGCGCTCCACGGCCCCGGGTAACTCATGTCCCAGATGAAGCGGTTGAGCCCTGCGCTCGCGGGAAGGGGTGACGCGCTGTCGGTGGAGAAGCTGCGCACCTCGACGCCGTTCCCGTCGAGGATGTCGATCGCCACGGGCGTGTTCGCCGACGCGAGCCAGTAGTCGATCATCGCGCCGGCGCGAGGATACTGCGGCGCATCATCGGATGCGGCGCGACCGGCCTCCGGCCCGCCGAATCCGGCGCGATAGTGGTAACGAATGGCTGCGCGGGGTGCGAACAGGTGAGCGCTCTCCGCCGCCACGGCATCGCTGAACTGGTGGAGCGGAGTGAGGTCATCGAGGATCCAGAAGGCGCGCCCCTGGGTGGAGAGGACGAGGTCCTTTCTGTGGACGACGATGTCCGTGATCGGGGTGACGGGCAGGTTGAGCTGGAGCGGCCGCCAGTGCCCACCGTCGTCGAACGAGACGTACATCCCGAACTCCGTACCGGCGTAGAGCAGGCCGGCTCGGTCGGGATCCTCGCGCACGACACGCGTGGGCTCGTCGTCGGCGATGCCGTTCTTGCCGTTCGTGAGGAGTGTCCAGCTCTTTCCGTAATCCTCCGTCTCGTAGAGATACGGTCTGAAGTCGCCGAGCTGGTAACGGAGCACGGCGATGTAGGCGGCGCCGGCGCGATGTGGGGAGGGCTCGATGTTCTGCACGCGGCCGCCGGGCGGAAGACCCCTCGGCGTCACGTTCGCCCAGTGCTTTCCGTCGTCGCGGGTGACGTAGACCGGGCCGTCGTTGGCGCCGGTCCAGATCACGCCCGGCTGCACCGGTGATTCGCGTATGGCGTACAGGGTGGCGTACATCTCCTCGCCGGTGACGTCGATCGTGATCGGCTCGCCGGAGATCGTCGCGCGGTAGCGCGGGTCGTTGGCCGTGAGGTCGGGGCTGATGCGCTCCCACGTCACCCCTTCGTCGCGGGTGCGATGGACGTACTGCGATCCGTAATAGACCGTGTGCGGCTCGTGCGGCGAGACCTCCATCGGCGAGACGCGCTGGAATCGATACGTCAGGTTCTCATTCGCGTTGCCGTAGAGTGACTCGCCGCCGATCCAGAACTGCTCCTCCTGTCCGGACCGGAGGCTCATCCGGCTCCACTGCCCCTTGCAGCCGCCGTAAACGGTGTCCGCGTTGGTGCGATTGGGGGCAATCGGCCCCGTCTCGCAGCCTGGCCCCTGGCGCCAGCTCTGGAGGGGATCGTCGAGCCCCGCCGCGCCGACGGGAAGGCTGGGGACGATCAGCGTCGTGTTGTCCTGCTGCGCGCCGTACACGCGGTAGGGATACTGGTCGTCCACCGCGACCTGATAGATCTCGGCCGTCGGCTGGTTCTCCTGCGAGCTCCAGCTCCGGCCGCCGTCGAGGGAAACGTTGGCGCCCCCGTCGTTCGACTGGACCAAGATGTTGCCGTCTCGCGGGTTGATCCACATGTCGTGGTTGTCGCCGTGCGGCGTGCGCATCGTGCGGAAGGTGTGGCCGCCGTCGGTGGACTTGTAGAAGCTCTCGGCTCCAGCGTACACGATGTCGCCGTTGGTGGGGTCGGCGTCGAGGTTGTCGTAATAGAAGGGGCGGGTGATGATTCCCGGAGTGGCATTGACGAGCGTCCAGTGCTCGCCAGCGTCGTCGGAGCGATAGAGTCCGCTGCCCGGCTTGGCCTCGACGAGGGCATAGACGCGGTTCGGCGTCGCCGCCGACACGGCGAGATCGCTCTTGCCGAAGATTCCGGTGGGGAGTCCTCCGGCGAGCCGCTTCCAGTGGTCGCCGCCGTCGATGCTCTTGAAGATGCCGTCCTCGGCGCCGCCGCTGATGATCGTCCAGGGCTTGCGCTCGCCGTGCCACATCGAGGCGTAGACGACGTCGGGATTGCCGGGCTGAAGCTCGAGATCCACCGCGCCCGTGCTGTCGGAGAGGAAGAGCACCTGCTGCCAGCTCGCGCCGCCGTCCCGCGTTCGATACACACCTCGAGTCCGCCCGGAGGCAAACGGATTCCCGACGACCGCCGCGTAGACGATGTCTGGGTTCGATGGATGAATGACAATCGCGCCGATCTGTCCCCCGTCGCGCAGCCCGACGAATCGCCAGCTCTTTCCCGCGTCGGTGGATTTGTAGATTCCCTTGCCGATCGAGACGTTGCTCCGGATGGCCTCGGAGCCGGTGCCGACGTAGACGACGTTGGGGTCGGAGTCCGCGACGTCGAGCGCGCCGATGGATGCCGTGGCGAAGTGCGCGTCGTCGGAGACGTTGTGCCAGCTTTGGCCGGCGTCGGTTGTCTTCCAGACGCCGCCTCCCGTCGAACCAAAATAGAAAGTGTGCGGTTCCTGACCGACGCCGGTGACGGCGGTCACGCGGCCGCCGCGCGCCGGCCCGATCATTCTGTAACGCATCCCGTTCGAGCGGGCGTCGTCGAAGATGCCGACATCGGCGGCGGCCGGGCGCGCCTGCGCGCGCAGGATGGTCGGGATGGCCGAAAGCGCGGCGACGAGCGGCGTCACGAAGCGCAGCGTGCGAAGGCGGGAGCAATACATGACCGGGAGGTGGGGGAGGAACGGCCGACGACCTCGATACGGGAATCATCCGTGCACCGCTGGGATTCGTCAACGAGGGCGGATCATCCGTTGTGAGGGAGAGCGTGAAGATGCGAGTCGAGATCTGGTCGGACATAGTCTGTCCGTGGTGCTACATCGGCAAGCGCCGCTTCGAGTCGGCGCTGGAACAATTCGAGCATCGAGCCGACGTCGACGTCGTCTGGCGGAGCTTCGAGCTCGACCCGGGAGCGCCGCGACGTCACGACGAGCCGCACGCCGAGCGGCTGGCGCGCAAATACGGCATCTCGCCCGCGCAGGTGGAGGCGATGGACACCCGTTTGATCGGCGAGGCGGGAAAGGACGGGCTCGAATTTCACCTGGACGCCACGAAGGGCGGCAACACCTTCGACGCCCACCGGCTGCTCCACCTCGCCGCCGCAAGCGGCCGCGCCCCGGCGCTGAAGGAGCGCCTGATGAAGGGCTACTTCACCGAGGGTGTCGCCGTCGGCGATGCCGCCGAGCTGGCACGGCTCGCCGCCGAGGTCGGGATCGACGAGGCGGAGGCGCGCGCAGTGCTGGCGAGCGACCGGTTCGCCGCCGAGGTGCGCGCCGACGAGGCGCGGGCGCGATCGTTCGGCATCAGCGGCGTTCCGTTCTTCGCGATCGACGA
>JBIOHU010000085.1:0-9467 GCA_044449225.1 Gemmatimonadales bacterium
CTTGGAGCACTGTTCTCCGATGAACGCGATATCCGCGAACTTCGCGGTGCTGAATCACGTCGACGACCTCGGCCCTCTGTTCGACCTGTTCTGCTCTCGTCTGATGCCGGCAGGATCCGTCGTCGTGAGTCTCCTCAATCCGTGGTACCGGGGCGACATGCGTGAACGCTGGTGGTGGAAGGGTCTCGCACGGTCGCCATGGACGGGAGCCATCACGGCGCACGGCGAGGTGACGACTCACCGGCACTTCGCGAGGACGGTGCGGCGCCTCGCGCGCCCCGGTCTCACCGTCGTCGAGCTGGCCAGATGCGACGCGACGGGCTGGATGCCGCGTGGACGAATGGGAGCGCTCGACACGACCGCGGACGTCTTCTTCTACATGATTCTGCGCCGATGCCCGTGAGGCGGTTGCTCGGGCAGCTCTGGCGCGGCGCGGGCCTTCGCCACCTGCCGATCGCCGTCCTCGAATCGAGCCCGCCTTCGGTCCGGTTCGAGATGCACGGGGAGCCAGGTGGACCTCGCGACGTCACCGACCACCACGTGCCGGTGTCGCTGCGCCCACTGATCCTTGGCTTGCGGATCGACCAGCCGGGCGGAGCTGCGGACATGCCGCCATCCGGCCGCTCACTCGTCGTGCGGGACGCGGCGACCGGAGAGAGGCTCGCGGCAATCTCGTTGACCGTCGCCGGTACGCTGCCCTTGATGAGCGGCTCGCTGTCGTTGTTCCGGCCGACGAGCTGCCGGACCGTGGCGGTGCCAGCGCGGGTGAGATGGTGGCGCTACGCGCTCGCCGCGGTGCACGCACGTCGAGCATCGTCGCGCGGCGATCGGCTGTGCATGAGCGCGTCGGATCTGCGCTGCCTCAATGTCTATTACATGTTCGCGCGACGGGTCTTTCTCATCGGAGTGGCGCTCGGCGAGCGCACCAACCTGTTTCCGATGGATCTCGTGGGCAGCGTCGGCTCCGGCGAGTACCTGCTCGCGCTTCGCGCCACCAGTCCAGCCATCGACCTGATGGAGGGATCGCGCACGATCGCCATGAGCGCCGCGCCGGCGGGCCATCTGTCCGCCGTGTATGCGCTCGGCGCACACCATCGGCTGGCGAGCGTGGACGTCACGGCATTGCCGTTCGCCGTAAGCCGCTCGCCGCTGCACGGCCTGCCGGTGCTGGCCAGCGGCTTCACCCGGGAATTGACCGTGGTGGCGACCCACCGGATCGGATCACACGTGCTCTTCGTCTGCCGCGTCGATCGCGAACAGGGATCGACGGAGCGGCAGATCGCCCATGTGAGTCAGATGTATGCCGAGTGGCTGGCGAAGCGCGGTCGGTCCGTCGAAGCGCTGGCCTGACCCCCGCGTCTCACATTCCCAGCCACCAGCTCGCCTTGACCTGGAACACGTTCACCGGCCGGTCCCGGAAGAGCGCCGACCGGTCGCGGTTGAAGTCGAAGTTCCCGAATGCGTCCGCGCCCGACCGCTCCTGGGTCCAGACGAAGAACACCGTCGAGCCGGGCCGGTACTCCCACCGCAGCACCGCCGTGCCGCGCAGCGAGTGGATGTTGAAGTCGGGATTGCCGACGTCGAACGCCGCGGCGGGGCCGGCGCCGTCGGGATCGATCGTCGAGCTGTCGAGGTGCCCTTTCCCGTCCCGATGCTCGACGAGCGTGCCGACGTCGCGGCCGTATATATAGATGTTTCCCGACCGCGGGGCACGGTATTCCGCCAGGTCGGTGTACCGCCCGCTCGCGAGAAAGGGCTGGGCGAACATTTCCAGGGTGAGATTCGGCGTGAACGTGGCGTTCACCCGCGTGTTCATCGACAGGGTGCGCTGGTCGAGCCGAGCGAAGACGTTCCGCAGCCCGCCGAACGCCACATTCGTCGGATCGTTCACGTTCGTCACGAACTGCTTCGGCTCGATCAGCCGCGAGAACGATGGGCCAAAGCTGATCTTCAGATTCTCCGCTGGCTTGAGGATCAGATCGGCGCTGAGGTCGCCGTTCCATCCGTCGTCGATGATGTCCTTGCCCCGGTCCACGTTGAAGTCCCAGCTCACCATCTGCCGCTGGTCGCCGGTGACGGAGCCGGAGTAGAGATCGTACCCGGAGCTCATCACCAGCACACCGCCGCGCGTCCGGTACGGATCGAGGGTGGGCGGATGGTGGATGACGAACACCGTCGTCGAGATGTAGTCCGGGAATGTCATCTGCCCGAAGATCTCTCCCTGCTCGTCGGTCCGGTCGCCGTCGTAGTCGAACTGCTGCTGCCCGCCGACTATCGCGGTCGCATTGCGGTACCACGCGGTCGGCTTCGTCCACTGGCGCAGCACGCTCGCCTCCATCCACTTGTAGTCGGTGCGCGAGAGCGAGGCGATGTCGTTCACCTCGAAGCCGGGACTGCGCCAGTTCTGCGACGTCTCCCACAGCCAGTCGCCGGTCTCCTTCGCCAGGCGGCCGTAGAAGCCGTAGCCGCGAAGCGAGGTTCGAGTCGGGTCGTAGCTCACGTCGAACAATCCGTCGGAGGTCGTCCGCCGGTCGGGACGCTGGAAGTAGTGCGCGCTGGTGAGCTGGGTGCGACGCATCGCGGCGGTGTCGCCGGCGACGTCGGAGAGAGCGGCCTGACCCCAGAACGAATAGCCGCGATTGTGCCAGTAGTGAAGCACGTCGCCGCCGACGAGCTCCGCTCGGCGACGCAGCCGCGCCACCTCCGCCGTGTCGGTCATGAAGCGGTTGGTGAGCGTGCCGATCATCCCGACCCGGGTGTCGCCATTGCGCAGGTTCTGCCGCAGGCGGCCGACGAAGTAGTTGGTCATCGGCTCGACCTCGCGCTCGAACGCCTGCGAGCCCGGCGCCGGATCGAGGACGTAGTGTGCCGACGCGCGGTTCGTCAGCGCCTCCAGCATCGCGACCTCGAGCCCGCCCGCAGTGCGGCCGGTGATCTTGCCGGCGCCGAGAATCGTCGTCGCATCGGGCACGTCGGCGAAGGCGGCCTCAGACTGCACGAGGCCGCCGAGCTGCGGCGAGCGGCCGATGCGGCGCGAGTAGAAGACGTTCAGGCTGGACACGTTGCTGCAGAAGAAGCAGCTCAAGCCGCCGAACGAGAACGCCGACGAGTTGGCGACGAAGAAGGGGCGCTTTTCGTCGAAGGTCGTCTCGAACGCCGAGAGGTTCACGACGGCGGGATCCACCTCGACCTGGCCGAAGTCCGGATTCACCGTCGCGTCGAGGGTGAGGTTGGAGGTGACGTTGTACCGGAGGTCTCCGCCGACGCGGTAGCCCATGTCGTGCTTCGACTTGAACGGATCGCCCGCCGCCGGCAGCGCGAAGGTGCTCTTCGTGACGACGTAGGGAAGCAGCTCGAGCTGGCGCGGCTGCGCCGGCAGGGCGAGCCCGGTGATCGTGCCGAAGTAGCCAGGCCCGCCGAAGTCGGTGAGCTTCCAGAAGGCCCACATGTCCTGCTCGTTGCGGCGCGCGATGGTGCGCCAGATCTGGAACCCCCAGGTCTGGACGGAGTCGCGGGGAAAGCGGAGCTGCGAGAGGGGAATCCTGAACTCCGCCGTCCAGCCGAGGGAGTCCACCGCCGCCGCCCCCTCCCACACCGGATCGAACGAGGCGTCGCCGTTCAGGTGGTCACCCTTCACGCCGCGGGGATTGAGCTCGAACCAGACGCGGGTCTGGCGGTCGTGATACGGGTCGAGCACGAGAGCGATCTTGTCCGAGGCGTTGTCGTTCAGGAGCTGGTCGCGGCGCACGAGCAGCCGACGCACGCCGCGCGCGCCGGCGGTGTCGTACATCCGGGCGCCGACGTAGAGGGCGTTGGCGTCGAACAGGACGCGGAGCTCGGTGCGCTCGGTCGGCGCTTTGCCCTCGTCCGGCTGCTGTTGATGGAAGTCGCTGATCACCTCGGCGGCGTTCCAGCCCGCGTCGGTCAGCTTGCCGTCGATCACGATCGGATCGCGGCGCAACGCGGCGCGGACGGTGGGCCGCGGATCGGTCTGCGACGCCGAGACGGTGGCGGCGGAGGTCGCCGCCGGCGCGGAGGCCTTCTGCGCCGGCAGGAGCGACGGAAGGGCGAGAAACGAGAGGGCCAGAAGGCGCATACCGGTGGGGTCTGGGCTCGCACTTCGACAAGCCGAACCGGGAAAGCGTTGGCAGAAACCGGGGATGCCGGCGCGCGTATTGTGACGGAGCGCTGGCGGCGGGGACGAAACGACCCGCACGCGTGACGGAGAACGGGAGGTCGCGCCGCGACTGGTCCCCACTGGCGGCGGCTCGCGGCCTGGGTGAGCGTTTCGTCCCAGCCCGGTCGCCTCTCGTCCCGTCAGCCGCCACCTTGATCGCCGTCGACGCCGTCCGCCACCCGAGCCACGATTCAGTGCTCCGACCCGAGATCGCACCGTTCGCCGAGGGCTGGTCGGCCCGGCATCCGTTCGTGCGGCGGCTGCGGCTGGTGACGCTCGGCTGGCTCACCTACGTGCTCGCGCAGTGGATCCTCGGCTCGATCGCCATGCGGCACATCGAGACGGAGCCGTACGAGCTGCTGTTCTCCCTGTCGCTCGCCGCCTGCTGGATCGCGCTCACCCTCGCGATCTGGGAGTGGGTCGGCTGGGTCGATCGGCATCTACGATCGATGGCGACGTGGATCGGCGCGCTGCTCGGCGGCTACCTCGTGGCGGGGATCGTCGACACCGCCTGGCGCCGCACGACGAACGACCTGCTGGGGATGCACCCGAAGATCCCCTTCCACGCCACCTGGCTGTACTTCTCCGACCTCACGGCGGTGGCGTACGTCGCGGTGGTGGTCGTGAAGCGGGTCGTCGACGCGCAGCAGGCGATCGTGAAGCAGGAGCGCCGCCAGCTCACCCTCCGCACTCAGGTGGCGCGCGCCCAGCTCGAATATCTCCAGACGCAGCTTCAGCCGCACTTCCTCTTCAACTCACTCGGCGCGGTGATGGAGCTGGCACACGAGGCGCCGGCGGCGTCGGCGCGCATGCTGCGCCAGCTCGCGGCGCTGCTGCGCTTCGCCGTCCACGGCCGCGGGCAGACCGTCACTCTCGCCGAAGAGCTCGAGGCGCTGGAACCCTACCTCGACATCCAGCGGTTGCGCTTCGCCGACTGGCTGACCATCGAGCACGACGTCACGGCCGACACGCTCGACGTGCCGGTGCCGCGGCTCACCCTTCAGCCCCTGGTGGAGAACGCCATCCGCCACGGGCTGGCCGGACGGAGCGAGCGCGGGCGGATCAGCATCGTCGCGTCGCTCGACGGGCCGTTGCTGCACCTCGCCGTGTGCGACAACGGCGTCGGCTTCGTCGCCGCGCCACAGGTCGCTCCCTCCGGCATCGGGCTCCGCAACCTGCGGAACCGCCTCGCGACGCTGTATGGCGACGAGTTCACTCTCACCCTGCGCACGGCGCCCTCCGGTGGCGCGGTGACGGAGGTCTTTCTCCCCGTCGCTCCGTCGCTGCCGATCGACGACGAGAGCCTCGCGCTCACCGGCGATCATCAGGTGCCGGTGGTGCGGCTTCCCGATCTCTTTCGCCGCAACACCTTCCTGACCATCGTCGTCGGCTGGCTCGTGTGGGGCGTGCTCTGGACCCAGCTCACCTTCGCCTGGCTGCTGCTGCGCGACCGGCTGAAGAGCGAATCGATTCCCAGCCTGCTCGCCGGCCAGGTCGAGGCCATCGTGCTCTGGGCGGCGATCACTCCGCTGATCTTCCGCATCGCGCGTCGCTTTCCCATCACGGGCCGCGGGAACTGGTGGCGCCTGTCGCTGCACGTCCTGCTGGCCTGCTTTTTCGCCCTGCTGCACCTGGGATTGTGGCAGACCATCTCGGCGAGCCCGATGCCGCTCTGGTCGGAGAGCTACGTGATGACGATGTTCTGGACGGTGCTGCTCTATGCCGTGTTCACCGGGATGACGAGCTACCACCAGCTCTCGGAGTGGCTGCGCGAGCGGGAGACGGCGACGGCGCGGCTTCGTGCCGAGCTGGCCGAGGCGCGGCTCAGCGCGGCGGCGATGCGGTTCGAGCCCGACGCGGTGCTGGCCAGCCTGGAGCGCATCGCCGACGTGGTGACCGTCGACTACGGCGGCGCCGAGCGCGCGCTGACGCAATTGGCCGATCACCTCCGCGACTCCCTCGACACGGCGCGCGACCTCCCGCGCACTTTCACCGCACGCTCCGCATGACGCACCGAACGCAGCTGCCCACCTACGCACCTACGCACCTACGCACCTACGCACCTACAGCTCGATGACTCGATATCCCCGGAGTAACACCGATGCCTGACCAGCCGATCACGGTGCTCGTCGCCGACGACGAGCCACTCGCCAGGCGCCGCCTCAGCCGGCTGCTGCGCGGCGAGACGGGCGTGCAGGTGGTGGCGGAGTGCAAGGGCGGGCGGAGCTGCGTCGAGCAGATCCGGGCGCTCTCGCCCGATCTCGTCTTCCTCGACATCCAGATGCCCGACCTCGACGGCTTCGGCGTGATCTCCGAGGTGGGGATCGAATCGATGCCGTCGGTGGTGTTCGTGACGGCGTTCAACGAGTACGCCGTGCGCGCGTTCGAGGTCGAGGCGGTGGACTATCTCCTGAAGCCGTTCGACGCCGAGCGGTTCCGCGCCGCGCTGGAGCGGGCGCGCGCGAGGTGGGAGAAGGCGCACAGCCGCCCCTTTCCCGGCGAGGACGGGCTCCGCCGTCTGCTGGAGGACGTGCTCGAGCGTGGAGACGGAGCGGCGCCGAAGAAGGCGGCGACGTACTTCGATCGGGTCGCGGTGAAGAAGAACGGGGCGACGCGGATCATCCCGATCGCCGACGTGAACTGGTTCGAGACCGACGGCAACTACATCCGGGTGCACGCGGACCAGGGGAGCTATTTGATCCGGAACACGGCGACGCGGCTCCAGGAGGAGCTCGACCCCGACCGCTTCGCGCGCATCCACCGCCGCTACCTCGTGAACCTCGACCGCGTCGTCGGCATGGAGCCCTGGTTCGGCGGCGATGCCGTGGTCGTGATGCGCGACGGCACGAAGCTGCGCCTGTCCCGCCATTTCCGCGACGGGTTCAACGCCCGGATGCTGAGTGACCACAGCAAAGCGAGTGAGACGTGAATGGTGAATGGTGAATGGTGAATGGTGAATGGTCAAACGCATAGACTTCTCACCTCTCACCTCTCACCTCTCACCTCTCACCATTCACCTCTCACCATCAGTTGGCCTCTCACCATTCACCATTCACCTCTCACTGGTGTTTGCCCCGTTCGCCGCGCTTCTCCGCCCGCTCGCCGCCACCGCGTGACAGGCGGCGTGCCCGTCAGGTGAGCTCGTGTACGCCCGGTCATCGCCAGCCGTCCGCGGCGAATGACTTCACACGAGTCGGAGGAGCACGCAATGAGCAGTCGAATCGAGCGATACCTCGGCACCGCGCTGGTGCTGGTGCTGGTGCTCGCCACGCCGTCGCTGGCCCAGACCGCCACCGGCACGATTGCCGGCCGCGTCGTCGATCGCCAGTCGCAGCAGCCCATCGCCGGCGTCCAGCTCCGCGTCGCGGGCAGCGCTCGCGGCGCGCAGTCGGACGACCAGGGCGCATACCGCATCCCCGGGGTGCCGGCAGGCAGCGTCACCCTGACGGCGCAGCGCATCGGATACTCCCCGTCGTCGCGCGTCGTCGCCGTGACGGCGGGAGGCACCGCTACCGCCGACTTCACCCTCGCCATGGGCACCGTCACCCTCGACCAGGTGACGGTGACGGCGACCGGCCAGAGCGAGCGCCGGCGCGAGAGCGGTGTGTCGACGGCGGTGCTCGACAGCTCCATGATCAACAAATCGACCGTGAGCACCCTCGCCGACGTGCTGAGCTCGCGGGCGCCGGGCGTCGTCGTCCAGCAGTCGAGCGGACAGACCGGCACCGGAGCGCGGATCCGCATCCGCGGCTCCAACTCCATCTCGCTGTCCAACGACCCCCTCGTGATCGTCGACGGCGTGCGGTTCGACAACAACTCCAACGGGCCGGCGAGCGCCAACGGCACGCCGATCGCCACCGGCGGCCAGGTGCCGTCGCGCTTCAACGATCTCAATCCGGAAGAGATTGAGAGCATCGAGATCATCAAGGGACCGGCCGCCGCCTCGCTCTACGGCACGGCGGCGGCGAACGGCGTCATCCAGATCACGACGAAGAAGGGACGCGCCGGCCGCAGCCGGTGGGATGCGTTCACCGAGTACGGCACCCTGCAGGACGTCAACGACTATCCAGTCAACTATCGCTCCTTCGGCCACAACGCAGCGGGAGGCCGCGTTACCAACTGCAGCCTCTACTCGCGCACGTCCACGTCGGCCACCCACTGCGTCGCCGTCGACTCGACGATCACGAACAGCCCCCTCGAGGCCGCCGGCGCGCTCCAGGACGGCAATCGCCGCATGGCCGGCCTCAGCGTCGCCGGCGGGTCCGACGCCGCGACGTATTTCCTCTCGACCGAATACCAGAAGGAGCAGAACGTCGTCCCGATCAACGCGCAGCAGCGGCTGAACATCCGCACCAACCTGCGCGGCCAGCTCACGAAGGCGCTCGATGCGCAGGTGAACATCGGCTACACGAACAGCGACCTTCGCCGCCCACAGAACGACAACAACGTCCTCGGCGTCGTGTCGGCCGCGCTGCTCGGCAGCGCCGCGGACTGCGGGCCGGGCGGTCTCGCCGCCGAACACCCGACGCTCTGCGGATCGGACACGACGAGCCGCGGCTACTACAACGGACAGCCCCCGCAGGCGGTCTACAACATCGACACCCGGCAGAAGGTGCAGCGCTTCACCGGCGGCATCACGAGCAACTTCACGCCGGCGACGTGGCTCGCCTTCAATGGCACCCTCGGTGCCGACGTGAACCATCAGGACGACATCGAGACCCTCCAGCCGGGCATCGTCGACTTCGCCCAGGCCACCTTCGACGGCTACCGGCAGGTCAGCCGCGGCGTCACCTCCGACTACACCGCGAGCCTGAACGGCACGGCGACGTACGACTTCAGCCAGACGATGCGCTTCATCTCGACGCTGGGGACGCAGTACACGGACGTCGACTACACCCGCGCCGACGCCTACGGACAGCGGCTGCTCGCCGGCACTCACTCCCTCGCCGGCACGAACGCCCTGTTCGCGATCAACGAGGTCACGAACGACATCCGCACCCTCGGCTTCATCGGCCGCGAGCAGATGGCATGGCGCGATCGGCTGTTCGTCACCGCCGGCCTGCGCTCGGACAAGAACAGCGCGTTCGGCGTGAACTACAAGCGCATCTTCTATCCGTCCGTGAGCGCGTCGTGGGTGATCAGCGACGAGTCCTTCTTCCCGCGGATCGCCGCCATCTCCTCGCTCCGCCTGCGTTCCGCCGTCGGCGCTGCCGGCCAGAATCCCGGCTACCTCGCCTCGGAGCTGTACTTCCAGCCCGTGGCCGTCACCGTCGGCGGCACCGACTTCCCC
>JBIOHU010000086.1:0-9080 GCA_044449225.1 Gemmatimonadales bacterium
ACCACGTCGCGAAGGTCGCGCCGAAAGGAGTGACGGCGACGGTGACTCATCTGCACGGAGGTCGCCCCTGGCGTGCGGAGCTGAACGGACCACTGTTCGACGCCGCGCGCCGCGCCCTCGCCGCGGCCTTCGGGCGCGAGCCGGTGATCACCGGGGAGGGCGGCTCCATCCCTGTCGTCGGCGACTTCGCCCGGATCCTCGGTGCGCCCGTTGCGCTGATCGGGTTCGGGCTGCCGGGCGAGAACGCGCACGCACCCGACGAGTGGATGAGCGTGGAGAATTTCACGAAGGGCATGCGCGCGATCGCGACCCTCTGGGACGAGCTGGGCACGGCCGCGCGCTGATCAACGCACAATCGGAGACATCATGGCGTACCAGCTGCAGGAGACCGAGTGGATCTGGCGCGACGGAGAGCTCATCCCGTGGAAGGACGCCACCGTTCATGTCCTCGCCCACTCGATGCAGTTCGGCTCCTCGGCGTTCGAGGGGATCCGCTGCTACGCGACGGCCGGCGGCCCGGCGATCTTCCGGCTGGAGGATCACCTCCAGCGACTGCTCAACTCGTGCAAGATCTACCGGATGGAAGTGCCGTACGGGGTCGACGAGCTCGTCGCCGCGACCTGCGAAGTAGTCGAGCGCAACGGCCTCGAGGCCTGTTACATCCGGCCGATGATCGTCCGCGGCTACGGAGCGGCAGGGATGGTCCCCTTCGCCAGCCCGGTCGAGGTCTTCATCCCCTGCTGGCCCTGGGGCACGTATCTCGGTGAAGGAGCCCTGGAGAAGGGAGTCGACGCGTGCGTCTCGAGCTGGAACCGGATGGCGCCCAACACCACGCCGTCCATGGCGAAGATCGCCGGCAACTACCTCGGCGGACAGCTCATCAAGATGGAGGCGCTCACCAACGGCTACGACGAGGCGATCGCCCTCGGCCCCGACGGCCTGATCAGCGAAGGCTCGGGGCAGAACGTCTTTCTCGTCCAGCGCGGCATCGTCTTCACCACGCCGACGAACGGGACCCTGCTCCCTGGCATCACGCGCGACAGCATCATCACACTCGCCCGCGGTGCCGGCCTCGAGGTCCGCGAAGTGCCGCTCCAGCGCGAGATGCTCTACACCGCCGACGAGATCTTCCTCACCGGGACGGCGAGCGAGGTGACGCCGGTGCGAAGCGTCGACCGCATCAACGTCGGCACCGGCAAGGCGGGAGAGGTCACGATGCGGCTGCAGCGCACCTTCCTCGATCTGGTGCACGGCAAGGGCGAGGACACTCACGGCTGGCTGACCCACGTCCGCGCCGAGCGAGCGAGCGCGAAGTAGCGTCGCGGTGACTCGCCTCGAGCTCCGCTCCGCTACCCCGCGTGACGCGACGGCCGTCGCATCGCTGCTCGCGGAGCTCGGCTATCCGGTTGCCGAGCAGGACATCCCCGAGCGGCTGGCGGCGACGGTCGCCGAGGGAGGTGTCGTGCTGCTCGCCGTGAACGACGACGGCGTGCCGGTCGGATTGATGTGCCTCGCGCGGCATCGCGTCCTCCACGCCGTCGGGCCGGTCGCCTACATCACCGCGCTCGTCGTGTCGGCGGCGGCGCGGGGCTTGGGGGTCGGCCGCGCGCTCGTCGCCGCCGCGTTGGACTGGGCGCGGACGAACGACTGCGTCCGTCTCTCCGTGACGAGCGCCGAGCATCGCGCCGACGCGCACGCCTTCTATCCGAGGTGCGGAATGCCGTACACGGGGCGGCGTTTTTCCGCCGCCGTGACGAAATAGCGTGGCGCTGCGCCCTCAGGGCGTTGCGCCGAGCTCCCGCACCCAGATGTTCCGGAAGCTGATCGGCGCGCTCGGATCGCCGTGCGCCTGGAGCAGGATGGGCGCCGCGCCGTGTGCCTTGTACGTCGGTGTGCCGATGTACAGCGTCACCCCCCGGAGCGCGACGTGGTTCTGGATCAGCACGCCGTTGTGCAGCGCCGTCACGAAGGCCGGGGACTTCAGCGTTCCATCCTGATCGAATCTCGGCGCCGTCCAGACGACGTCGTACGACTGCCAGTCACCCGGCTTCCGGCTCGCGTTGACGAGCGGGATGTACTGCTTGTAGATGCTCCCCGCCTGCCCGTTGACGTAGGTGGCGTTCCGGTACGAGTCCATGATCTGCAGCTCATAACCCCGGTCGCCGGTCCAGGCGAGATAGAGGCCGCTGTTTCCGCGCTCCTGTCCCGCGCCGGTGATGCCCTCGGGAATCCGCCACTCGATATGGATCTGGTAGTCGGTGAACGAGCGCTTCGTCTCGATGTCGCCGGCGGACTTGAGCACGGTCATCACGCCGTTCGCCACCGTCCAGCGCGCCGGCGATCGATCGCCCGCTTGCACCCACTGATCGAGATCGCGGCCGTCGAACAGGACCAGGGCGTCGGATGGCGGCGCGGCGTTCGTCGCCCCGGGCGTGACGACTCGCGGCACCGGCGACCACACTTCGGTATCCTCCGGTTTCGCCGTCGGTGAACGCTGCGCGGAAGCGGATGCGGCGAACAGGGCGGCGAGCGAGAGCGGGAGGAGGCAGGTGGCAACGCGCATCGCAAAGGACGGTAGCTGGTGGGATGTCGGGGGCGGCGTCCGACCGACCATCGCATTGTGCCGTCGACGGTGCTGCAAGTCAAGCACACGACGACATCGATCCAACTGTTTGCGCGACGATCGTGCTGCGCCGGCGGCCACGGTTGACGTCGGAGGTCGTGCGCGCCACGTTCTGTCACCACCCGATCCCCGGAGCTCGCCCATGACCGCCATGTCCGCGTTGTGGCTCCCGATTCTGCTGTCGCTCGTCGCCGTGTTCATCCTCAGCACCGCCATTCACATGGCGTCCCCCTGGCACAAGAGCGACTACCCGCGCCTGCCCAACGAGGAGGCGGTCATGAATGCCCTGCGGCCGCTCGCCATCCCGCCCGGCGACTACATGTTTCCCAGGCCGGCGAGCATGGCTGAAATGAAGTCTGCCGAGTTCAAGGCGAAGGTCGCGCGGGGGCCGAAAGCCATCATGACCGTCATGCCGAGTGGCTCCCCCGGCATGACGAAGAATCTCGTCGGCTGGACGATCTTCATCCTCGTCGTCACCTTCATCGCCGGCCACGTCGCGGCGACGGCGCTTCCGCCGGCGGCCGAGCGCGCCCGTGTCTTCCACACGGTCGGCATGGTGAGCTTCGCCAGCTACGCTTTCGCGCTCTGGCCGCTCTCCATCTGGTACAGCCGCGCCTGGAGCATCACCATCAAGAGCACGGTCGACGCGCTGCTCTACGGCATCGTGACGGGGCTCATCTTCATGTGGCTCTGGCCGCACTGAGCGTGTCGGGCCTGGCGCGTCGCAGCGTCAGCGCATCCGCGCCACCAGCGAGTCGAACCGCGGATCCCCTCGCAGTGGATCGACGAGGGGATTCACGGTGAGGTAGGCCAACCACCCGCGCCGTTCTTCGAACGCGCGCTCCGCCCAGTCGAGGGCGCGCGAGTGGTTGCCGAGTCCGAGGTGCACGGTCGCCAGCGCGACCGACGACACGTACTGCCGCTCGCGGAGCGATTCCAGTTCCTCGGCGAGCCGTGCCGCCTCCTCGCGCTTGCCGGCACACGCGAGCGCGAACCCCAGCGTCGCCGTCGTGTAGCTTCCCGCGCCCTTCATCCGCACGGCCGCGCGTAGCACGCGCTCTGACTCCGCGCTCTGACCCTCCAGCGCCAACGTGAGGCCGAGGACGCGATAGGTCTCCTCCGCTGCCGGATTCATCGTGATCGCCCGCATCAGGTGGTATCGGGTCTGCGCGAACTGCCGCGCGTAGAAGTACAGCCAGCCCAGGCTGCGCCGCACCGACACCGAGCTGGGGTCGAGCTCCTGCGCGGTATGTCCCTCGACGAGCGCCTTGTCCAGCTGTCCCCGCGACGCGAGCGCGAACGCGTACCACTGGTGCGCCGAGGCGTACAGCGGATCGAGCTCGATCGCGCGACGGAACTCGCGCTGCGCGGCGGCCCAATCCCAGTCGTAAATGAATACGCTCCAGGCGAGCGACGCGTGCGCTTCGGCGAGCCGCTCGTCCAGCTCGAGCGCCTTCCTCGCGTACAGCTTCGCATGCTCGAATCCCTCGGCGACGGGAACGCTGCGGTAGTCCACGCGCAGGGCATACGCGTCGGCCAGGCCGGTGTAGGCGAGCGCGTACGCGGGATCCTCGGCGATCGCCTGTTCGAAGAACTCGATGGCTTCCGCCACCCCCTCCTGCGTCCGCTTGTTCCAGGCAAAGCGCCCTCGCAGGTAGAGCCCGTACGCCGCGACGTTCTCGGTGTAGCGGCGCGGCGCCGGAGTGACCTGGCTGGCGAACGACGTCACTCGCAGCGTGTCCACGATCGTGTTCGCGATCTCGTCCTGGATGGCGAACACGTCGTGCAGCGTCCGATCGTAGCGCTGCGACCAGAGTAGTCGGCCGTCGTCGGTCGAGGTGAGCTGCGCCGTGACGCGGAGCCGGTCGCCCGACGTCCGCACCGTCCCTTCCAGCACCTCGCTCGCCCCGAGCAGGGCGCCGATGGCCCGCACGTCGAGCGGCTTCCCCTTCAGCGCGAACACCGACGTCCGCGACGGAACGCGGAGCCCCTCGATCCGCGCGAGCGCGGTGATCAACTCGTCGGTAAGCCCATCGCTCAGGTACTCGTTCTCCCGATCGGCGCTGGCGTTCACGAATGGAAGCACGGCGACGCTCCGGGTGGCCGTCGGCCACGCCGGCAGCGCGTCCAGCGCGCCGTCGCGCAGCGCGTCGGCGAAGTCCATCACGCGCTGAAAGCGGTGCTCGGGGACCTTCTCCAGGGCGCGGGCCAGCGTCCGCTCGACTCCCGCCGGCGTTTCCGGTCGCAGGGCGCGGATCGCGCGCGGCGTGACGGTGACCTGCTTCGCCAGCGTCGCGCGCGCGTTCGCCCCGCGAAGCGGCGGTTCGCCAGCGAGCATCTCGTACACCACGCAGGCCAGACTGTACACGTCGCTCGGCGGCCCGAGCATGTCGCCGCTCGCCTGTTCGGGACTCATGTACGCCGGCGTGCCCAGCGCCATGCCGGCTTCGGTGACGACGTCTCCCTCCGAGTCGGCCCTGACGTCTTCCCTGGCGGTCGACGCCGGGCGCGCCACGCCGAAGTCGGCGAGCACCGCATGACCGTCGGCGAACAGGATGTTCTCCGGCTTCACGTCGCGGTGCACGAAGCCGCTGCGGTGCGCGTAGTCGAGCGCCATCGCCACCTCCCGGGCGATCGCGATCGCGTCAGCGAGCGGAATCTGCCGATCCCGCTCGAGGCGGTCCCGCAGCGAGCCGCCCGGCACGTACGGCGACACCCAGTACAAGGTGCCGTCGGCCTCACCCGAGTCGATCAGCGGCACGATGTGCGGATGCGAGAGCCGCGACAGGATGCCGATCTCGGGCAGGAACCGCTCGACGCTCACCGTCGCCGCCAGTTCGGCGTGCAGCACCTTGATCGCCACCTGCCGGCCGTGCTTCCGCTCCTCGGCGAGGTACACCGTGGCCATCCCGCCATGGCCCAGCTCGCGCTCGATCACGTAGCGCTCGGCGAGCGCCCGATTGCGAAGGGGCGGCGACTGGCGCATGACGGTGGAATATGGCGAACGTCGCGTGTTCGGTGAAAGGTGAAGAGTGAACCCTCTTCCCCCTCGTTCTCTCCTCCTCTACTTTTGCCCGACTTTCAGCAGAGGCGGCTCGATGGCTCAGGAGGTCGTTCAGCTCACGCGTCGCCGGTTCGGCGAGACGACGCGTCGCGACATCTGGTGGCTCCCCCCGTTGAGCGTCTTCATCGTGCTCAGCTCGTTCCTCGTGTACGCGACCTGGGCGGCCTTCCAGAACACGAACTACACCTTCGGCCCGTACCTCTCCCCCTTCTACTCGCCGCTTCTGTTCGGCGACTCCCCGCGCGCCTGGTTCGGGCGCGGCCCCGCCTGGCTGACCGCGATCTCGCCAGCGCTCCTCATCCTGCCCTTTCCGGGCGGGTTCCGCGTCACCTGCTACTACTATCGCGGCGCCTACTACAAGGCGTTCTGGGCCGATCCGCCGAGCTGTGCGGTCGGAGAGCCGCGCAAGAGCTACCTCGGCGAGCGCACCCTCCCCCTCGTGCTCCAGAACGTGCACCGGTACTTCCTCTACGTCGCCCTGATCTTCCTCGTCATCCTCGCCAGCGATGCGTGGCGGGCACTCTGGTTCCCCGACGCCGTCGGCGTCCGCCACTTCGGAATCGGCGTGGGGACGCTCGTCCTCACGATCAACGTGATCCTGCTCGGCGGCTACACCCTCGGCTGCCATTCCCTGCGCCATCTGGTCGGAGGGTATCTCGATCGGCTTTCCGGCCGTCCCGTTCGCCGCACGGCCTACGACTGCGTGAGCTGCCTCAACCGCGGCCACATGAACTGGGCCTGGGCGAGCCTCTTCTGGGTCGCCTTTGCCGACGTCTACGTCCGCCTCTGCGCCATGGGCGTCTGGCACGACTGGCGACTCTTCTAGAGGATGGACTCGATGCCTGACCTCACGGCCGTCGATCACGACGTCCTCGTCATCGGCGCCGGTGGCGCCGGACTCCGAGCGGCGATCGAGGCGGCGGCGACCGGCGTCTCGGTCGGCGTCGTCTGCAAGTCGCTGCTCGGCAAGGCGCACACCGTCATGGCCGAGGGGGGCGTCGCCGCCTCGCTCGGCAACGTGGACGATCGCGACAACTGGCGTGTCCACTTCGCCGACACGATGCGTGGCGGCCAGTACCTCAACAACTGGCGGATGGCCGAGCTTCACGCCAAGGAGGCGCCCGCGCGCGTGCGCGAGCTGGAGGCGTGGGGGGCGCTCTTCGACCGCACCCCCGACGGCCGCATCCTCCAGCGCAACTTCGGCGGCCACCGCTACCCGCGCCTCGCCCATGTCGGCGACCGCACCGGTCTGGAGATGATTCGCACCCTCCAGGACCACGGCATCCATGAGGGGATCGACGTGCACATGGAGTGCACCGTGCTCACCCTCCTCCGCGACGGCGACCGCATCGCCGGCTGCCTCGCCTACGAGCGCGAGCGCGGCCGCTTTCGCCTCTTCCGCGCCAAGTCGGTCGTCATCGCGACGGGCGGCATCGGTCGCGCCTTCAGCATCACCAGCAATAGCTGGGAGTACACCGGCGACGGACAGGCACTCGCCTATCTGGCGGGCGCCGCCCTGCAGGACATGGAGTTCGTGCAGTTTCATCCGACCGGGATGATCTGGCCGCCGAGCGTGCGCGGCATCCTCGTCACCGAGGGCGTGCGCGGCGAGGGCGGTGTGCTGCGCAACCGGGATGGCAAGCGCTTCATGTTCGAGAACGTCCCCGACCTCTACAAGACGCAGACGGCGGACTCCGAGGAGGAGGGCTGGCGCTATACCCAGGGCGACAAGGATGCCCGTCGCCCGCCCGAGCTCCTCACCCGCGACCACGTGGCGCGCATGATCGTGCGCGAGGTGAAGGAGGGACGCGGGTCCCCGCACGGCGGCGTCTATCTCGACATCTCCTGGATCAAGGATCGTCTCCCCAACGCGGCCGAACACATCAGGAAGAAGCTGCCGAGCATGTATCACCAGTTCATGCAGCTCGCTGGCATCGACATCACGAAGGAGGCGATGGAGATCGGCCCGACGACTCATTATTTCATGGGTGGCATCCGCGTGGACGGCGACACCCAGATGTCCACGCTGCCCGGTCTCTTCGCCTGCGGCGAGTGCGCCGCCGGCCTGCACGGCGCGAACCGGCTCGGTGGCAACTCTCTCTCCGATCTGCTCGTCTTCGGCAAGCGGGCCGGCGAGCACGCGGCCAAGTTCGCCCGCGAGCACGGCACCCCCGCCGTCGACGACGGCGAAGTGGAGGATGCCGCGCGCCGCTCCCTCGCCCCATTCGAACGGGGCAGCAGCGCCGAAGGTCCCTACCAGGTCCAGGAGTCGCTGCAGACGACGATGCAGAACCTCGTCGGCATCGTCCGGACCCACGACGAGATGACGCGCGCCCTCGGCGAGCTCGAGGTGCTGAAGCGTCGGACCGAACGAGTCGGCGTGCCGGGCAACCGGGAGTACAATCCGGGTTGGCACACGGCGCTCGACCTCCGGCACCTGCTCATCGTCTCGGAGGCCATCGCGCGCTCGGCGATCGAACGGCGCGAGAGTCGCGGCGGCCACTTCCGCGACGACTTCCCCGACAAGGATCCGTCGTTCGGCTCGGTCAATCACGTCATCAGGCGCGGGCCGAATGGCGAGATGCTGCTCGAGCGCGCGACCATCCCGCCGATGCCGGCCGAGCTCGCGGCGATCGTCAAGGAGATGCAATCGTGACCATGCCATTGCCCGACCGGTCCGCCCCCTCGCATGCGACCGACGCCTATACTGCGGCGCAGGAGGCGCAGGACGCGACGGTGAAGCATCAGGCGCGCGCGTTCCGTGTCTGGCGCGGTGCCGACGGCGTCGGTGCCTTTCAGGACTTCGATACCGTGACCAACGAAGGGATGGTGGTGCTCGACGCCATCCATCAGATCCAGGCGGAGCAGGCGAACGACCTCGCGGTCCGCTGGAACTGCAAGGCCGGGAAGTGCGGCTCCTGCTCGGCGGAGATCAATGGCAAGCCGCGGCTCATGTGCATGACCCGCCTCGACGAGCTGGCTGCCGACGAGCCGGTGACGGTCGAGCCGATGCGTGCCTTTCCGCACGTCCGCGATCTCGTGACCGACGTGTCGTGGAACTTCCGCGTGAAGCCCCGCATCCAGCGGTTCACACCGCGCCCCCCCGACGCGCCCGACGGAACCTGGCGCATCGACCAGCGGGACGTCGACCGGGTCCAGGAGTTCCGGAAGTGCATCGAGTGCTTTCTCTGCCAGGACGTCTGCCACGTCCTGCGCGACCACCAGAAGCACGACGAGTTCGTCGGCCCGCGCTACCTGGTGTACGTCGCGGCGCTGGAGATGCATCCCCTCGACACCGCCGACCGCACCGACGAGCTCAAGGAGTCGATGGGGATCGGCTACTGCAACATCACCAAGTGCTGCACCGAGGTGTGCCCGGAGCACATCAAGATC
>JBIOHU010000087.1:0-9046 GCA_044449225.1 Gemmatimonadales bacterium
GCCGATCTCGGTGTCGAAGTGCACGACGGCGCTGTCGGCCATTCGCTCCACGTACACGCTGTCGGTCAGGTCGGTACGGCCGGTCGGGATGACGAGCGCCAGCGAGCGCAGGGAACGGCGCGCAGCGGCGGGCACCGACGCCGGCACCGCGGCGGCGGCGGAGAGAACCCTGGCGCTCGTGGAGGGAGGCGAGCCGGCCGCCGTCATCGGTGGGTGTGCGATCGCCGCAGCTGGAGCGACGTCGATGCTCGCCTCCCCCGACGATCGCGGTATGCCCTGCTGCTGCACGGTGGTGCTGGCGAGCAGGCGTAGGGGCTCGGGAGCCTGCGACCGGGTGGGCGAGCGCCAGGCGCTCATCGCGCTGGCACCCCCCATCCCGACCACCAGCAGTGTCGCCATCGCCAGACCGGTCCGGAGGAGCATCCGCTGCTGGCGCGTGCGGGCCTTCTCCCGCTGCTCCTGCCGGCAGCGCAGGCAGACAGTGGTCCCTGGACCGAGGTCGTGGGTGCAGGACGATCGTGTGACGGAAGGCACAGTGGAGCTCTCGCGGATGAGGGGCTTCTCTCCTTCATTCTGACGAGCTGAGCCTCCGCCAAGAAACAGGTCATCGTTCGGCCATCACCGCCCCCCGCCGCCGGGCGTCCAGCCGGATGGTGAGCTGGATCGCATTGTCGACGATGTGATCCGCCAGCGAGCCGGTCGAGGCGATGCCGAATTCCCGGCGGTCGAGCGTCAGGTCGGCCGTCGCGATCATGTGCCCGACCTCCGCCCAGTGAACGCCGCTCGCGAAGCTGACCGGACGGGTGACCCCGTGAAGGGTGAGGTTTCCGTTGACGCTCCAGGTGGAATCTCCCGTCCTGGTCGCCCCGGTCGCGACGAAGGCGGCGGTGGGATAGCGCTTGACCTCGAATGCGTCGGCGGCCACGAAGGGGCGGCGGAGCAT
This sequence comes from Gemmatimonadales bacterium, assembly GCA_044449225.1. GTDB lineage: Bacteria > Gemmatimonadota > Gemmatimonadetes > Gemmatimonadales > Gemmatimonadaceae > AG11. The sequence continues at coordinate 944 of JBIOHU010000087.1, forward strand.
GGTGCGATCGGGATCGTCGATCCGCAGTCGACTCATGTCCACGACGAAGCTGCCGCCGGCGAGCTCCCCGTGTCGAAGCAGCAGCTCTCCCCGGACGATCGGCACGCTGCCCGCGCTCGCTCCGAAAGGAGCAACCGTCATCCCGCTCCAGCGGATCGACGACGCGGCGGGATACGCGACGAGGGTGTCGAGACGTCCGCCATCGCCCTTGCAGGTGGGACAGCGGTGAGTCGCGCCGGACGTGGCGGGAGAGAACGCCAGAACGATTGCCATCGCGGCGGCGATCGGGGTCAACGGGCTGCTGATCATGGGACGCTCCTCGTGAGAGTTGGACTTCGCCCCGAGGATGCGCCGGCGCTGGCGAATGTTAGCGTGCCCGGGGTGGCGACCCGTCGAGCCGGCGAGTTAACATCGGCCGGCGGGGACGCATCGTCCTTTCATGAGGGCTCGCCAGTTGGCAGATCCATCACCGCCGGTGGGCTTCGGAGCGCTCCGGGTCGAGGATCTCGTCGACGCGGCGCGATCGGGGAATCGCGCCGCCTTCGGCGAGCTGTACGAGCGATTCGCCCGACTCGTCCATGGCGTGCTGCTGGCGAACGTGGATCGCGACGACGTCGACGACCTGCTCCAGGAAGTCTTCCTCCGGGCGCTGCGCCGCCTCCACACCCTGCGCGAGCCGGCGGCGTTCGGCGCCTGGATCGCCACGATGGCACGCAACGAGGCCCGCATGCATCACCGCGCGAGAAAGAACACAGTCGAGCTCTCCGACGACCTCCCCGGGCCGGTCATCGAGTCGGCCTCTCTCGGAATCGACGACCTGCTGCGCGCCCTCCGCGCCCTGCCGGAGCGGTACCGCGAGCCGCTCGTCCTGCGTCTCGTGAACCGGATGGGCGGCGAAGAGATCGCCGCGCAGATGGGGCTCAGCCACGGCACCGTGCGCGTCTACCTGCATCACGGCATTCGACTGCTGCGAGAGCGGCTGAAACCGGAAGCGACGAATGGCTGACGACTATCTCTGGGATCCAGCCGCCGACCCCGATCCGGAGATCGCGAAGCTCGAGGAGCTCGTGGCTCCCGCTGGCTATCGACGGGCCCCCTTTCGCGGCGGCCGGGCCATGCCGCGCCGGCTGCATCTCGCGCGCTGGGCGGCGGTCGCCGCGGTGCTGGTCGCGGCTGTGGCGACGGTGAGCCGGATGCGCCACGTGGCCGCAGCGCCGTGGGCGGTCGTCACCTCCCGCGGCACGCCGGTGGTGCGCGACGCGAGCGGCGCGATATCCGGCGAGTCCCTCGTCCGCGGCGGCGTGCTGGAGACCGACTCGCGCTCGGAGGCGGTGCTGAACGTCGGCCGCATCGGCCGCGCACGGCTCGGTCCGGGCTCGCGACTACGACTCGTCTCCAGCGGTGCGACGGAAAACCGCCTCGCGCTGGACCGTGGAACGATGCACGCATCCGTCACCGCCCCGCCCCACTACTTTCTCGTCGAGACGGCGGGCGCCCTCGCCGTCGACCTCGGCTGCGTCTACACCATCACCACCGACGTCCATGGCGCCGGACTCCTCACCGTGCAGGAGGGCGAGGTCGAGCTCCAGCGCGGCACGGTGCGCAGCTCCGTTCTCGCCGGCAATGCGGCATCGCTGAGCGCGAACGGACCCGGCCTGCCGCATCCCGTCGATGCCTCGCCGGCGCTCGAGCGGGCGGTCGCCGCCTACGACGCCGATCCGGCGCGGCCGGCCGCACTGGACGACCTTCTCGCCGCATCGGACTCGCGCACCACCATCACCCTCTGGCATCTGCTCCAGCGGGTCGATTCCACCGATCGCGGTCGGGTGTTCGATCGCCTGGCGGCGATCGCGCCGCCGCCGCGCACCGTCACTCGCGACCGCATCCTGCGCGGCGAGAGCGGCGCGCTGCAGCGGTGGCGCACCGACCTGCAGCGAAGCTGGGCGACCGAGCCGCCGCTCTGGCGCCGCATGCTCCTCACCCTCGATCTGACCTTCGGCCGCTGACGACGCCCCGGCCGCCGCTACTTCTTCGGTTCGCCCACCGCGTCGCCGAGCACCCCGCCTCTCGTCACGAGCTGCGCCGCGAGCACGGTCTGGATGACGCTGGCGATCTGGTTCGTCGTCGCATTCGCCGCGCCACCCCCCTCGCTCCCCGACACCGTGATCATCTTCGCCGCCGCGAGCGCCTCGGCGATCTTCGGTGCGATCATCGGCAGCATCTCGATCTGGCGATAGCGGAAGTAGCTCTCGCCGCCGGCGGCGATCGCCTTGTTCACCTTCTCGATGCTCTCGGCGTTCGCCGCGGCGACGGTCTTGATCGTGATCGCCTCCGCCTCGGCCGCTGCCTGCGCGCCGATGCGGACCTTCTCGGCGTCGGCACGGGCCTGGGCGATCTGCGTCGCATCCAGCTCCGCCGTGCGCTGCACCGCCATCGCCTCCTGGCGCTTCGCCTCAGCCTGGGCGACCAGCGCGGCGTTCGACGCCTTCGTCTGCTCCAGCTCGCGCTGGCGGTCGGAAATGATCCGCTCCGCTTCGATCGTCGCCTCCTTGGCGCGGCGCGCCTGCTGCGCCTGGACGATGTCGGCCGTCGCCTGTGCTTCGGCGGCGGACATCCGGCGCCGCGCGTCGGCGACCTCGCTCTGCACCACCTTGATGTTGAGCGAGTTGAAGATGAGGCCGAGATCGGTCAGCTCGCGCGAGCAGGCCTTGCGGATGATCACCGCGAGCGGATCGTCGTCGTCCTCGATGATGTCCACCCCGCTGCCGTCGGTGGGCACCGGGAGCTGCCGGACGATCGGCGCCACCGCCGTCACCACCGACGCACCAGGCGCCAGCGCCCGCGGCGCCGACTTGGCGGAGAAGAGCTGGTCGTGGGTGAGCAGGTTGATCGCGCGGCGAGCGGAGCTGGAGAGGAGGTCGGTGAGCGTGTTGACCTGGTCGCCTTCCGGCTTGGCGAAGAAGCGGTTCGCCGCCGTCTTGATGAGCGTGTCGGTATCGCCCACCGAGACGATCGCGCTCGCCAGCACCCGCACCTTGATCGGCTGCGGCGTGCCGCGCTCGTCGAGATCGGCCGTCTGGTCGGTGATGTCGAGGTCGACGTTGATCACCTTGCTGGAGATCGTCGTCCCCGTGGTGAGGAGCGGGATCTCCTTCGACTTGCCGGGCCCGCGGTAGATCACGGTGCCGCCGGCCAGCCAGCTCACGAGCCGGATCGTTCCCGCCTCGACGTTGCGGAGAAAGGAGGCGACGATCGCCGGGATGACGATGAGGACGCCGAAGACGATCACGGCGACGGTTATCAGGGTGGACACGGGCATCTGGAAAGGAGGGGAAGGGAAGGGAGGGAAGGAACGATCAGCGATCCGACGTACGCACGATGCAGCGTCCGTTCGACGCGTCCACCTCGGAGACGCGGACGACGTCGCCGCTGCGCACGTGCACGCCGAGGGCGCGCTCGCCGGCGTCCAGGGTGGCGAGCAGTTGCACGACCTGGCCGTCCACGTCGAGGGCGACGAGGCCGCAGCCGTTCGCGTCGAACGAGGTGACGGCGCGCGCGTCGTCCTCGACCGAGCTCTCGAGGGTGAGCGCCGGGCTCGACTCGAAGCGGAAGAGGAAGCGCCAGAGCGGGCCGACGAACAGCGCCTCGAAGACGACGGCGCCGAGGATCGCCGCGCCGAGCTGCCAGACGCCGCCGAGCGGCTCCGCCAGCAGTCCGCCGGCACCGAAGCCGACGAGCACCGAGAAGAGCACCCGCGGCGAGAGGAGTGACTGGAACCGCGACGCAGTATGCGGCGTCGCGGCGTGTCCGGCATGGCCGTGCGACGCGCCATGTCCGTGGCCACCATGCCCACTGTGGCCCGCGTGTCCGCCGACGTGCGCAACGCCGCCGACGGCCATCGCGGCCAGTCCCGTCGCGCCGGCGGCGATCGAAATGACGTAGGCGTCCATCCCGAATACTACCCGCTGGTGGGAGGGTCGGTCAGAAGACCGACCCTCCGACCGTCAGACCGGAAACAGCATCTCCCGGTACTTCGGCAGCGGCCAGAGGTCGTCGGCCACCTTGAGCTCCAGCGCGTCGCACGAGGCGCGCACCGCAGCCATCGCGTCGGCGCCCTTGCTCGTCAGCAGCTTCGCCTGCTTCGGGAGGTCGTCGTGCATCCCCTCCGCCTTCCCGATCACCGCCTCCAACTCGTCCTCGTGCCTGCGAAGCGACTCGATCATCTCGCCGATCTCGTTCGCCGCCGCCACCTGCGGCACCGTCTTCACGCCGGCCGACACGGCATGCGCCGCCGCGGCCGCGAGCGAGCCGGCATAGCCGAACGACGCCGGCAGCACGAGGGTGTCCACCATCTCCTTCAGCGTGTGCATCTCGATCAGCATGTCCTTCACGTACCGCTCGAGGCGCACGTGGTAGCGCGACTCCAGCTCCGCCTTGGTGAACACGCCGAGCTTCGTCAGCAGCGTCCGCGACTGCTTGCTGTTGAGCTGGTCGAGCGACTCCGGGGTGCGGCGGAGGTTCGGCAGCCCGCGCTTCTCCGCCTCCTTTACCCACTCCTCGGAGTAGTTGTTTCCCTCGAAGCGGATCGCCGCCGTCTCCTTGAACACCTCGCGCACCACGCCGAGCACGACGTCGTCCACCGCCTTGCCCCGCTTCAGGCTGGCGCGGATCGACTCGGTGATCTCGTCGAGCGCCTCGGCGACGGCGGCGTTGAGCAGCACGATCGGGAAGGCGATCGACGCCGACGAGCCGACGGCGCGGAACTCGAACTTGTTTCCCGTGAAGGCGAAGGGCGACGTGCGGTTGCGGTCGGTGTTGTCCTTCTCGATCTCCGGCAGCCGCGCCACGCCGAGCTTGATCATCGCCTGCGCCGCGTTGGCCGACGCCTTGCCGGCGGCGATCGACTCGATGACGTGGGTCAGCATCGAGCCCATGAACACCGAGATGATCGCCGGCGGCGCCTCGTTGGCGCCGAGCCGGTGCTCGTTGCCGCTCGTCGCGATCCCGGCGCGCAGGAGGCCGGCGTGCCGGTGCACCCCGCGCAGGATGGCGGCGAGGAAGACGAGGAAGCGCAGGTTCTGGTGCGGCGTCTTCCCCGGCTTGAGCAGGTTGGTGCCGTCGAGCTCCGGGTTGTCGGCGGCGATCGAGAGCGACCAGTTGCAGTGCTTTCCCGAGCCGTTGATGCCGGCGAAGGGCTTCTCGTGCAGCACGGCCTGCAGGTCGTGGCGCAGCGCGACCTTCCGCAGCGTCGCCATCACGAGCTGGTTGTGGTCGACGGCGATGTCGGTCTCCTCGAACAGCGGCGCCATCTCGAACTGCGACGGCGCGACCTCGTTGTGCCGCGTGATGATCGGCACGCCGAGCTTGTACAGCTCGTGCTCCACCTCGGAGATGCAGCCCTGGATCCGCTCGGGGATGCCGCCGAAGTAGTGGTCCTCGAGCTGCTGGCCGCGCGGCGGCGGCGCGCCGATGAGGGAGCGGCCGGCCATCACGAGGTCGGGGCGCAGGGCGAAGTGTTCGCGGTCGATCAGGAAGTACTCCTGCTCGGCGCCGAGGGTCGTGTACACCCGCTGCACTCCCTTGTCGCCGAGGAGCTCGAGCAGGGCGATCGCCTTGTCGGAGAGGACGTCCGAGCTGCGCAGTAGCGGCGTCATCTCGTCGAGCGCTTCGCCGTTGTAGCCGATGAACACCGAGGGGATGCACAGCGTGCGCGTCTCCGCCGACTCGACGATGAACACCGGGCTCGCCGGGTTCCACGCCGTGTAGCCGCGCGCCTCCCAGGTGGCGCGAAGGCCGCCGCTCGGGAAGCTCGACGCGTCGGGCTCGCTCTGGATGAGCTGCGCCGCCGTGAACGACTCCATCGGCTGGCGGTTGTCGTCGAAGGTGAGGAAGGCGTCGTGCTTCTCGGCCGTCAGCCCGGTCTGCGGCTGAAACCAGTGGGTGAAGTGGGTCACCCCGCGCCCGATCGCCCACTCCTTGATCACCTGCGCCACGATCGGCGCGACCTCGACGTCGAGCTTCTTGCCCTGGCGGATCGCCAGGGCGAGAGTGGCGTAGACCTCCTTCGGCAGCTTGTCGCGCATCTGGCGCGCGCCGAAGGTGTTGATGCCGAAGTAGGCCGAGGTGGGGATGGGGATGGAGGAGTGCGCGTCGCCGTTCCCGCCGATCGGGGCACGGGGAAGGCGCGCGAGGCGGTCGAAGATCGTGGTCCGGCGGGGCGAGGTCGGGGCGGTCATGGTCGCGGGATGGGCGAAGGCTCGGCGGCCGCTGACCGGCCGCAAGGATGGCTCGATGGACGCAAAATATGCACGAAATACACTCCAACGCCAGCAAAAACTACAAAAACGCGCAAAAACATCAGAAATGCACTACAAAACGTGCAATTCAGGCATTGGCCAGCCTGCCGAGTCGCCTGAGCCGGGGGACCAGGTGAGCCGTCAGCCCCACCACGAGGAGCGCCGAGGCGCCGCCCAGGACGACCGCTGGCACCGTGCCAAGGAGCTTGGCGGCGACCCCGGACTCGAAGGCGCCGAGTTCGTTGGATGACCCGATGAACACCGAATTCACGGCGGATACGCGGCCCAGCATCTCTGGCGGGGTGAGGATCTGGAGCAGCGTGGACCGGATGACGACGCTGACGTTGTCCGCCATGCCGCTCACGCCGAGCAGAAGGAGAGAGAGGGTGAAGCTCCTCGAGAGGCCGAAGCCGATGATGGCGAGCGCAAAGGTGGCGACGGCGAACAGCATCGCCCGTCCCGCCCGCTCCACCGGTCCCCGATGTGCCAGATACACGCTCATGATCACCGCGCCGGCGGCTGGCGCCGCACGAAGGATGCCGAGTCCCTGTGGGCCGACCTTGAGGATCTCCGACGCGAACACCGGCAGCAGCGCCTCCGCGCCGCCGAGGAACACCGAGAACAGGTCGAGCGAGAGTGCGCCGAGGATGACCGGCTCGTGGCGCACGAAGCGCAGTCCGGTGATCAGGCTGGCGAAGACCGACGTCTGCTCCGCCTCGCGCTCGTCGGGGGAGTAGCGCACGAGGAGGAAGGCGAGAAAGGCGGCGACCATGAGGGTGGCGTCCACGGCGTACGACGTCACGGCGCCGGAGAATCCATAGAGCAGGCCGCCGATCGCCGGCCCGACCACCGCCGCCGTCTGCCAGCCGCTGCTGCGCCAGGCGGCGGCGTTCTCGTAGTCACGGCGCGGGACGATCTCGACGCCGAGCGCCTGCCGTGCCGGCTGGAGGAAGCTCCGCGCGATGCCGCTGGCGAAGATCACGCCGTAGATCGGCGCAATGCCGATCCGCTGGAGCATTCCCGGCGCGGCGCTGAAGGCGAGCAGCGACAGCGAGCAGCCGGCCAGCACGACCAGCGCCACCACGGAGATCGTGCGGCGGTTCCGGCGGTCGGCGAGATATCCAGCCGGCAGCGCGATGGCGATGAACGGCAGCGCCTCAGCGAGGCCGATCAGGCCGAGCGACAGCGGGTCGTGGGTGATCTCGTAGACCTGCCAGCCGACGACCACCGCCTGGAGCTGCGAGGCGATCGTCATGCAGAAGAGGCTGACGATGTACCAACGGAAATCGCGGTGCCGCAGCGCTGCGTAGGGATCGTGGCGCGGCGTACTGCCGGGGTCGTCGGTCACCGAGGCGAGTCGAAGGTGGACTGCAGGCGCTCAGCCTGCTCGAGGTGGCTGGTCACCGCGGGGCGCAGCGTGGTCGAGAGATAGCTCTCCAGCTCCGGGTTGCGGACGCTGCGCAGGAAGACGCTGTCGATGGCGACGAGGAGCTCGCGATGCGAGCGCACCTCGTTCGCCACGTACGCCGAATCGAACCGGCGGCCGGACAGGGCGCGGAGGGAATCCCGGCGCGGCATGCTCTGGTCGCGCAGCAGCTCGCTCACGTCGTCGTCGCGTGGAGCGACGTCGATCTGCGTCGCGAGATTTGCGAGGGCGGCGTTGAGCGCCGTGTGCGACGCCGTCTCGCGCCGGACGAGCGTCTTCACGCTGCGCGTCCGGGCGCGAGAGGAGGCGATGCGGGCATAGGCGAGATCGACGTTGTTCGCCATCCGGACGATCGCCAGGGTGCCGGCGTCGGGAATCGGC
>JBIOHU010000088.1:0-9046 GCA_044449225.1 Gemmatimonadales bacterium
ACTCGCGCCCGCGCGCGGCCCTCCTTCTGCGGTCTCCGCGCGGCGGCCCCGTCCCGGGGGTCGGCCCCGCGTCGTCATTTCCCTGTAGCATCCGGCCGCGATAACCATCGCGTCCCACGCCGCTCCCGCCCCCGTCATGGCAGCGTCTCCTCGCCCCCAGCCCGACGTCGGGCTCCGTGTCTTTCTCGAAGTCGAGATCCCCAGCGACGTCTCCTACATAGAGCGCGTCGTGGACTTGGTGCGGCATTCCTGCTCCGAGCTCGCCTTCAATTCTCACCAACTCGCGCTCAACGTCCCCGTGGCGCTCAGCGAGGCGCTGTCGAACGCAATTCTGCGCGGCAATCACGAGGACCCGCGCAAGCGAGTGCGGGTGAGGGCGGAGGTGGACGCGACGCGGCTCATTCTCGAGGTCTCCGACGAAGGGCGACGCTTCGACCTCGACGCCAACACCCGCGACGCGACGGAGCCGGATAACATCGAGCGTGAAGACGGTCGCGGACTTTTCCTCATGCGCGCGCTGATGGATCGCGTCGAGCGATTCGACAGCATGCCCGGGACGGCCCACGGCAACATCGTCCGGCTCACGCTGTCCCGTTCATGAGCGAGCTCGGTGAGGTGCTCACCGCGTACTACGAGGCCACTGGCTGCGACGCAGCCGTCTGGCGTCGTGAAGGCGCGGACGAGACTCCTCTCCGATGGATCGCCGGCACCCGCCGCGAAGCGCCCCCGCCCGAAGCCCTGCTTCCGCCGCTCGGGGTGATCCGTGACGAGCCGACCGAACGCGGTCGGCTCGTGATCGTTCCGATCGCCGGCCCGCGGCCGGCCTGGCTCGTACTGGGGCCGTGCCCGATCGAGCGGCGGGAAGTGGACCGCTATCTCAAGTTCCTCCGCCCCGTCGTCGCGCAGTACCTCCAGAACACGCTGGAGGTCGAGCACGCCGCGAACGAGCTCGCCGAGCGATACGAGGAGATCAATCTTCTCTACTCGATCAGCGAAATCCTCGGCCGAACGGTTTCACTGGAGAAGGGAGCCGCGATCATCCTGCGCGAAGTCAGCGAGACGGTCGGGGCGCGGCGGGCGTCGATACTCGTGCACGAGCCGAACGGCGACTCCCTGGTCGTCGTGGCGCGACTGGGCGGCGAGGGGATTGCAACGCCGCCGATCGCCCTCGACGACGAATGCAGCGTGAGCGCCCACGTCTTCCGTACCCTTCACTCGATGGTGGCGGAGGAGGGGCAGATGCCATGCGCGGCGGAGGAGGGGTTCCGCCGAGGGGCGATGCTCACCGTGCCCATCCTCTGGACGACGCAGGACGGCAGTGAGCCGCTCGGCGTGGTGAATCTCTCCGATCGTCGGTCGGGACAGCCGTTCACGGCCGGCGACCAGAAGCTGATCACGGCCATCGCATCGCAGATCGGCGCCGCGATCCAGAATGCGCGGCTCGTTCGCCAGTCGGTCGATCAGGAGCGGCTCCAGCAGGAGATGCAGCTCGCGCACGACCTGCAGATGAAGCTCCTGCCCGACGTGACCCATGTGGCGCCGGAGGCGGAAGTGGCGGCGCGGGTCGTACCGACCGAAGACGTCGGCGGCGACTTCTACAATCTCTACCGGCTCTCCGGCGGGCGGATCGGCGTGATGATCGGCGACGTGAGCGGCCATGGGTATCAGGCCGCACTCATCATGGCGCTGACGATGAGCGCGTCCGCCATCCACGCGCAGGGGACCGACGACCCCGCCGAGATGCTGCGCCGCCTGTACGTCTCGGTGAAGGAAGAGCTGACGACGACGGAGATGTTCGTGTCGGCCCTCTATGCCGTGGTGGATCGGGAACAGCGGGTGCTCCGGTACGGGAACATGGGGCATCCGCACGCCTTCGTCGTCGGCCGCGACGGCACCGTCGAGCGCCTCCGTGCCGGTGGACCTCCGCTCGGAATGGCCGACGAGGCCCCCGAATCGGTGACCCGCCCGTGGGACGTCGGCGGCGACATCCTCGTGCTGCTCACCGACGGCATCACCGACGCGCGAAACCGGGAGGGCCATCGCCTCGACGAGGCCCCCGTGCTCGACTGCGTCGTCAAGCATCGCGACGAGCCGTCAGCCCAGATCGCCGGCCGCGTCTTCGCTCTGTTGGACAACTACACGGGCGATACTCCGCGGCGCGACGATCTCACGCTCGTGATCATGAAAAGCTGATGTCCCCCGAAGACGACGCGTCGCGGCGTGGACGCACCGGCTTCCCGCCGAGGCGAAAGAGCCTGGGTCAGCATTTCCTCACCGACAAGCGGATCCTCGGCCGCATCGCGGACGCGCTCAAGCTACGCGGCGGCGAGACGATCGTGGAGATCGGCCCGGGTCGCGGCGCACTCACCGACATCCTCGCCGAACGCGCCGGCCGATTGGTGGCGATCGAGGTGGATCGCGCCCTGGCGGCGATGCTGCGCGAGCGCTACGCGCGTCGCGGCAACGTCATGATCGCCGAAGGCGACGTGCTGAAGACCTCGCTCAGCGAGCTCGCCGCGGGGCCGTTCGTGCTCGTCGGGAACGTGCCCTATTACATCACCACGCCGATCCTCTTTCACGCCCTCCAGCCGCCGCGCGCCGAGCGCGCCGTATATCTCGTGCAGCGCGAAGTGGCCGACCGCCTGAGCTCACCGTCGGGCACCAAGGAGTATGGCGCACTCACGGTCAACGTCGCCGCCGTCGCGCGCGCGGAGACGCTGTTCAGGGTGCCGGCTGGCGCCTTCTCCCCGCCGCCGAAGGTCGACAGTGCGGTGGTGCGCATCACTCCACTCGAGCATCCGCTGATCACGCCGGAGGAAGAACGACCCTTCCGGCATCTGGTGCAGGGCGCATTCGGATTGCGCCGCAAGCAGATGCGTCGCGTGATCCGCACCCTCCGATCGCTGGACGCAGAGACGGCGGACAGGGTGCTGGAAGCGGCCGACATCGATCCGGCGGCGCGGCCGGAGACGTTGTCGGCGGAGCAGTTCGTGAAACTGCTCAGAGGCTGAGCAGAGGCGGAGGGCCGGCCGGCGTGAAAGTTGGCCCGGCCCGTCACCGCCGTTCGGCTGCTCTCCAGTCAGCGCCTTTGTGCCGTGAGCGCGAAGGTCAGCCCTTCCAGCTCCATCGCCATGTTCACCGCCTTCACGGTGACGTCCGCGGGGGCGTGGAGCTGCACGGGGGCGAAGCTCAATGCCGCCTTGATCCCCGCGGCGACGAGGCGGTCGAGGATCTCCTGGGCTCCTTCGCCCGGCACGGCGATGACGGCGATGTCGGGCTGCTCGGTAGCGATGTCGCGCTCCAGTTGGCGGAGGTCGCGCACCTCGATACCCTCGAGCGTCCGGCCGATCTTCTCAGGATTGACATCGTAGGCGGCGAGAATGCGAAAGCCGCGCTGGCGGAACCCCCGATACTGCGCGAGCGCCGCGCCAATCTTGCCGGCGCCGACGATGACGACCTTCCATTCGCGGCCGAGCCCGAGAATATCGCGCAGGGCGGTGGAAAGCTCGGGGACCGAGTAGCCGAGGCCGCGCTTGCCGAACGAGCCGAAGACGGAGAGGTCCTTCCGGACCTGGGCGGAGGTGGTGCCGCCTCGGCGCGCGAGCTCGTCGCTCGAGAGGGTGGCGAGCCCGTTCCCCTCGAACTCCTCCAGAAAGCGGAGGTAGATCGACAGTCGACGAACGGTGGACTCGGCGATTCGTTTCACGGATGGCTGGCGCTTGTGAATTCCTTCACAAGCTACTCCGGATGCGCGTGGCGCACCAGCACCTGTGACTGACCTTGCCAACCCCATGCGACGCATGAGGATGCACGGAGGCGAGATCCGCGCTGACGGGTTATCTTCGGCATCTATGACCGTGCACGTGACCTCCGAGATCGGCCGGCTTCGTTCAGTCGTCGTCCACACGCCCGGCGCCGAGCTGCTCGGCGTCACTCCCGCCACGCGAGAGGACTACCTCTACGACGATCTGCCGGACGCCGACCAAGCTCGCCGGGAGCATCAGCGCTTCACGGCAGTGCTCCGCCGATTCTGCGAGGTGCACGAAGTGCGCGACCTGCTCGCCGACGTGCTGGAAAATCGGGAGACTCGCGATCTCCTCGTGCGGGAGACGATGGACATCGTCCCCAGCGAGCCGCTGGCGCGTGAGTTCGCAGCGCTTCCCCCGGCGGAGCTGGTGGCGATGCTGATCGAGGGGCGAGTCGAGGCACCGGGGCCTCTCGCCCGCACGCTGAACGAATTCGGCTACGAGCTGCCCCCACTGCCGAATCTCTTCTTCACCCGTGATTCGGCGATGAGCGTCGGCCGGCACGTGCTGGTCGGCTCGATGAGATACGGCATCCGCTGGCCGGAGGAGCTGATCATGAAGGCACTCTTCTTGTACCATCCGAGGCTGCGCAACGAAGGGCTGATCTACGACGGCTCGGTCGAACGTCGGCTCAACTACACCCTCGAGGGGGGAGACGTCCACTCCCTGCGCGAGGACCTCGTGGTGATCGGTTTCAGCGAGCGATCGAGCCCGGGAGCGATCGACCACCTCGCGTCCCTCCTGTTCGCGCAGACACGGGTCACCGACCTCATCATCGTCGTGATGCCGAAGGAGAACACGGCCATCCACCTGGACATGATCTTCACCCAGGTCGACCGGGAGCTGTGCGTCGTCTTTCCTCCGCACTTCATCGGGCCGGAGCGCTTGAGCGTGCTGCACTGGCACAAGGGCGAGAGCTCCCTGCGGGAGCAGCACGACATTTTCAGCGCGCTCAATTATTGTGGGATGCCGATGACGCCGATCCGATGCGGCGGTGACCGACGCGTCGTGCAGGAGCGCGAGCAATGGTCGTCGGGATGCAATTTCGTGGCGATGCGACCCGGCCTCATTCTCTCCTACGCGAGGAACGTCGGCACGCTTTCGGAGATGGAACGGGCCGGCTTTCGGGTGGTGGAGGGAGTGGATTTCCTGACCGGAGACGGGAGCATCGCCGCCGACGAGCGCGCGGTGATCACCTTCGAGGGCGCCGAGCTGGTGCGCGGCGGCGGAGGTCCCCGCTGCATGACCTGTCCTGTCGAGCGGGACGATCCGTGGGTGTAGCGTCCGACGTCGACGCCATGAGCGGCACCCGTCTCGAGGAGGGCGTGCCCGCGTCCGTCACGACGCGCGCGAGCCAGTCCGTGCTCACCGAGCGAGCCGCCGACTATCTGCGGGCCGGTCCGGCTGACTCGCGGTCGCTGATCGGCCGCGTGTGCCAACTCTCCTTCCTGCCGGACGAGGTGGCCGAGCACATGGCCGTCACCCTTCTGCGCGATCACCCGAGGTTCGTCCGCACCGCTGACGGCGGGTGGGGGCTCTCGGAGATGGCCGCGCCAGCCTGGCAGATCGAGCCGCCATCGGCCGAACCGCTGCTCGCGTCGCTATCGTTTGCCGTCGTCGACGTCGAAACGACCGGAGGCCGCCCTGACCATGGCGATCGGATCACGGAGATCGCCGTCGTCCTCGTGCGCGATGGCGAGGTGGAGACGGTGTTCGATACGCTCGTGAACCCCGAGCGCTCGATCCCGCCGTTCATCACGAGGCTGACGAACATCTCGTGGGAGATGGTGCGCGACAAGTCGCCTTTCCGCGATGTGTGCGGCGATCTGCTCCGTGCGCTGGACGGCAACATCTTCGTGGCCCACAACGCGAGCTTCGACTGGCGCTTCGTCAGTGCCGAGGTGGCGAGAAGCACCGGACGCGAGCTCACCGGTCGGCGGCTCTGCACGGTACGGCTGGCCCGCCGTCTGCTTCCGCACCTGCGATCGCGGTCACTCGACTGGGTGGCGCGCCACTACGGCGTGGAGATCCCGGAAGGGATGCGGCATCGCGCCGCGGGCGACGCGCTGGCCACGGCTCGCTGTCTCCTTCGCCTGCTCGACGACGCGCGAGATCACGGCTGCGAACGATGGTCGGAGCTGGAGCGGTTTCTGCGCACCCGATCCCGAACGGTGAATCGAGAACGATGAGCCGTGCTCCTCTCGGTTCACGGCTCGCCGTTGACCCTGTAGTTTCAACCATGCCCCTTCTGCCTCTGGTCGAGTCCCGGACGATCGGCTCGCTTCGCATCCATGCGCTCCAGGCGGGCCTTCAGCAGCTCGATGGAGGAGCGATGTTCGGCGTGGTGCCGAAGACGCTCTGGGAGCGGAAGATTCCAGCGGACTCGAAAAACCGGATCCCGCTCGGCATGCGGTGCCTGCTCATCGAGCATCCCGAGGGTCTGGTCCTCGTGGACACCGGGGCGGGCAACAAGGAATCGGAGAAGTTCTACGGCATTTATGGCATCGAGAACTCGCCGGTGGGCGCGGTGGGGCCGACCCAGCTCGAGAGCGCCCTGGCGGCGGCCGGCTTCACGCCCGCGCAGGTAACGATGGTCATCGACAGTCACCTTCACTTCGACCACGCCGGCGGCAACACGCGTCTCGACGCGGACGGGGAGCCGGTGCTTTCCTTCCCCAACGCCACTTACGTAGCGCGGCGCGGCGAGTGGGACTGGGCGCATCGGGCGAACGAGCGCACGTCGGCCAGCTACTTCGCCCACAATTACGATCCGGTCCGGGCGGCGGGGCGCCTCGAGCTGCCGGACGCCGACCTCGAGATCCTGGGCGGCATCTCGCTCCGACGGACGCCGGGACACACGCCTCACCATCAGGGGATCCTGGTCGAATCCGGCCACGAGCGCCTGTTCTATCTCGCCGACCTGGCTCCGACCACCTCGCACGTTCCGCTGCCATGGATCATGGGCTACGACGTAGAGCCGCTGGTGACGCTGGAGACGAAGCGTGCCCTCTGGGCCGAGGCGGCGAGCGAGGGTTGGACGGTGATGTTCGAACACGATTCGGTGAACGCGTTCGGCCGTATCATCCGGGACGGGAAGGGATACGTGTGCGAGATCGGCTCTTGATTTCGCAGGATGGTGGGCTAACTTCCGTTCTGACAACCAGCTAAGTGGTGCATGCCTGTGTATGCGCCCACCCTCTGGCCCTCGCGAATTCGCGAGGCGTGCTGCAGGAGTCCTGAAGCTTCACACGACCCCGCCACGCGGTGGGCGTCGCGCGTCGCGCGGACTCTTCGTCGGAGGGTCCGCTTTTTTGTGCTCTCTTTTCGAGGCTACGAGTATTCAGGACACAACCAAGCGCGTGCGGGTCAATCGAATGATTCGCATCAGCCCGGTCCGCGTGATCGGCGCCGACGGCTCCCAGCTCGGCATTCTCGAGGTGGACGCGGCGTTGAGGATGGCGGAGGAGGCCGGGCTGGATCTGGTGGAGGTCGCCGCGACGGCCCGCCCGCCCGTCGTCCGCATCATGGACTACGGGAAGTACAAGTTCGAGATGGCTAAACAGGCCCGGGTGGCGAAGAAGAAGCAGCACGTCATCGAGCTCAAGGAAGTGAAGTACCGGCCGGGGATCGACGACCACGACTTCGACACGAAGACGCGTCACGCCCGGCGCTTTCTGGAAGAGAAGAACAAGGTGAAGGTCACGATGATGTTTCGCGGCCGGCAGGTGGCACATCCGGAGCTCGGTCAGGCGGTACTGGACCGGGTGAGCGCCGAGCTCGCCGACATCGGCAAGATCGAAAGCGCGGGCCGGTTGGAAGGAAAGTCCATGACGATGATTCTCACGCCCAAATAGCGAGCGCGTGCAATGCCTAAGATGAAGACCCACAAGGGCGCCGCGAAGCGATTCAAGCTGACCGCTTCGGGGAAGGTCAAGCGGATGAAGGCCTTCAAGAGCCACATCCTCACCAAGAAGACGTCGAAGCGGAAGCGCAACCTGCGTCGCGGGACGTTCATCGCCACGAACGGCGAACAGAAGAACATCAAGCGCCTCCTCCAGGCGAGCTGACAGGAGCCGACCATGCCACGCGCCGTATCCAACGTCCCGCGCCTCAAGCGCAAGAAGCAGATCCTCAAGCACGCCAAGGGCGCCTTCGGCGCCCGCTCCAAGCTGTGGAAAGCCGCGAAGGAGAACGTCGAGCGCGGCTGGAAGTACGCGTACCGCGATCGGAAGAACAAGAAGCGCGATTTCCGCCGACTGTGGATCGTCCGAATCAACGCGGCAGCGCGTCAGCACGACATGAGCTACAGCGTCTTCATCAACGGCCTCGGCCTCGCCGGCATCGAAGTCGACCGGAAAATCCTGGCCGACATCGCCGTGCGCGATCCGCAGGCGTTTGGTGCGCTGGCCGAGAAGGCGCGCGCCGCCCTGAACGCTGCGTAAGTAGTCTTTCGCAGGCACTCGGCGGCGGCGCGACTTCGGGTCACGCCGCCGCCGAGTCATTTTCGATGCTCTCTCTCCGATGCTTTCAAAGAATCCGACGCTCGAGCAGTACCTGACTCACGCCGCCGCCCTTGTCGAGCGCGGCACCGCGGCGTTCGCCCAGGCCGTCGATGCCGACCAGCTCGAGACGGCGCGGATCCAGTTCCTCGGCGACCGGCGCGGCGAGCTGCTCGAGCTCCAGAAGGCACTCGGCACGCTGCCCCCCGCCGACCGCCGCGATGCCGGTCGTAGCTTCAACGATGCAAAGGCGAGGCTCACCGCCGCACACGGGCAGCGCCAGACGACGCTGAGGAGCGAATCGACGAAGGGTCAACGCGTCGACCTCACCATGCCCGCGCGCCACCGCTGGCGCGGCGCGAAGCATCCGGTCACCCTCGTCATCGACGAAATCGTCGGGATCTTTCGCGAACTGGGTTTCACTGTCGCCCTTGGTCCGGAGAGCGAGTCGGCGTGGTACAACTTCGCCGCGTTGAACTTTCCTCCCGACCATCCGGCGATGGACCTGCACGACACCCTGTATCTCGGTGAGGAGGCGCTGCTCCGCACGCACACCTCGCCGGTGCAGGTGCGCACCCTTCAGCGTCATGCGCCGCCGATCCGCATCCTCGCGCCAGGCACGGTCTTCCGCCGCGATCCCTTCGATGCGTCGCACGCGCCCGCCTTCGCTCAGATCGAAGGACTCGCGGTCGACGAAGGAGTCTCCTTCGTCGACCTCAAGGCGACCTTGACCCACTTCGC
>JBIOHU010000089.1:0-9001 GCA_044449225.1 Gemmatimonadales bacterium
CGCGGCGACGTGATCCTCCGCGACGTCGCGGGCGCGTCGCCGTCGGAGATCGTCCGCGTCGTGAAGCCCGATCTCGATTCGCACACCCGTCGGGGGCACTTCGCCTGAGCGGATGACCGATTCTCTCGAGGTCGGCGCGGTGGACGAGAACGAGCGGCGCCGCGTCGAACGCCGCGGCAACTCGCGGATCGGCGATCTCACCATGCCCGAGGTTCGGCGCATCCTCATCACGACCCTCCTCGGCGCGGTCGTGCTCGCGTTGTTCCTGTGGATGGTCCGGTCGGTGATCATCGCCGCCATCCTCGGACTGGTGATCGGCTTCTACATCCGGCCGCTCCATCTCTGGCTGGTGGCGCGCACCGGCAGTCGGACGGCGTCGGCGATCCTCACCCTCGTCGGCGTCATCCTTCCCATCCTGCTCGTCCTCGGGTACAGCTACAGCGAGCTGTCCGACGTCGTGGGCTACGCGAGCCGGCACCAGGCGGAGATCGCCGCCAAGGTCGATGCGGCGGTCGCGAGGCTGCCGTTCTTTCAGGGCGCGCGAGCCGCCGACGCGATCGGCGGCTTCGTCGCCAATGCGACGTCCTACGGGACGCGGGTTCCGGCGATGCTGCGCACGGCGCTGGCCGGATTCTCCATCGCCGCGACGGTCTTTCTCTTCACGGCGTTCTACGTCCTCATCGAGGCGCCGGTGATCGGGGGCTACCTCGCGGGCAAGATTCCGCCGCGGTACGCCGAGCTGCGGGCCGCGCTCGAGAAGAACGTGCGTGGCGTGCTCTACGGCGCGATCTACTCCACGCTGCTCACCCAGACGCTCAAGTCGCTCATCATCCTCGGGATGAATCTCGCGTTCGAGGTGCCGCTGGCGGGGGCGCTGGCGGTCGTGTCGTTCATCGTCGGTTTCTTTCCGATCGTTGGATCGTGGAGTGTATACGTGCCCGTGGCGATCTGGCTGGTGATCTTCCGCGATGCGGTCGGCCCTGCCATCGCGATGATCGTGATCGGCACCCTCGTCAACACCGTGTTCATCTCCACCTACCTTCGTCCCAAGATCGCCGCCGACCGCTCGAAGGTGCTCAACTTCTACTGGATGTTCATCGCCCTCATCACCGGCGTCTACACCTTCGGCCTCGCCGGCATCCTCCTCGGACCGATCCTCATCGGATTGCTCAAGGCGGTGATCGATACCGTGACCGCGCGCAGCAGCTGGCGGAGTTTCGCGATGGATGACGACGACGTGCTGGATCCCCAGGACGCATGATCCGCTTCACTCACGTCACGAAGACCTACCCTCGCACCGGTACCGCCGTTCAGGACGTCTCGCTGCATGTGGGCAAGGGGGAGTTCGTGTTCCTCACCGGCCCGAGCGGCGCCGGCAAGACCACGCTGCTCCGCATGGTGTATCTGGAGGAGCGGCCGACCGTGGGAGAAGTGCGCGTCAGCGGTACCAGCTCGCTCGACGCGACCGGCCGCGACGTGGCGCGGCTGCGCCGCAAGCTCGGCATCGTTTTCCAGGACTTCCGTCTCCTCGACAGCCGCACCGTCGAGCAGAACGTCGCCTTCGCGCTCGAAGTCACGGGCGCCACGCCGGCCACGATCAATGGCAAGGTCGCCCGCGTGCTCGGCCAGGTCGGCCTGTCGTCGAAGGGCACCGCCTACCCGCGTGAGCTCTCCGGCGGCGAGCAGCAGCGCGTCGCCATCGCTCGCGCTCTCGTCAACGATCCCTTCGTGCTGCTGGCGGACGAGCCGACCGGCAATCTCGACGACCGGGCGACGCGCGGGATCTTCCAGCTGCTGCGCGAGATCAACGCGGCGGGCACCGCCGTCATGATGGCCACCCACAACCTCGAGCTGATCCGCCGGCAGGAGTTCCGGACGATCGAGATGAACCGCGGCTCGGTGGTGTTCGATTCCGCCGACCAGCCGCCGCCCGAAGCGATGGAGATCTGATGCGCTCGATCCGCGATGCCTTCGTCACCTTCCGCCGCTCGCCGCTGCTCAGCGCGCTGAGCGTCACGACGATCGCCTTCTCCCTGTTCACGCTCGGCCTGTTCGGCCTCGTGGCGCTGAACATCCGTCATGCGCTCGACACCCTCGAGGACCGCGTCGAGATCCGCGCCTTCGTGATCGAGGGAACGCCGTCGGACCTCGTCGATGCGGCGACGGAAGACATCGCCACCTTCCCCGAGGTCCTGTCGGCGCGCACGATCACCCAGACCGAAGCGCTCGCACGCGCCAAACGCGAGCTTGGCGAATTCCGCGACGTCTTCGAGGGCGCGATCCTTCCCGCGTCGATCGACATCCGGCTCAAGCCCGGCTCGCGCGATCCGGCGACGGTGAAGCGGGTCGCGGCGCGTGTACAGGCGTACGCCTTTCTCAACGACGTCCGCTACGGCGAGGAGTGGATCACGAAGCTCTACCGGCTGCGGAACATCGCCAGCATCGCCGGTATCGTCCTCGGGCTCGCCTTCGCCGCCGTCTCGGTGATCATCATCGGCGCGACGATCCGCATGGCGGTGCTGTCGCGCGCGCAGGAGATCTCGATCATGCGGCTCGTCGGCGCGACCGACTCGTACATCCGCCGTCCCTTCCTGCTCGAGGGATTCGCCAAGGGGGTGCTGGGCGGCCTGCTCGCGCTCCTGCTCGTCTGGCTCGCCCGCCTGTTGATCGACCGATACATCATCGAGACGGTCTTCTTCGACCAGCGGGTCGCGCTCCTCGGACTCCTCTTCGGCGCGTTGATCGGGCTGATCGGCAGCGCCGTGTCGGTCGGGAGGCACCTACGCAGCGTGTAGGACTCCGGGCGCTGCTCCTCGCGCTCGTGATGGCACTCGCGGTGCCCGCGCTGGCGGGTGCACAGTCGGCCGACGCGCGGATTCGCGCCCAACGCGAGGAGCTCGATCGCATCCGCCGCGAGCGCAGCGACCTGGAGCAGCGGATGACGAATCTCCAGGGCAACGTGCACGACTTGCGCGAGGAGATCGACAACCTCGACCGCCAGCGGGCCGCCACCGAGCGCGTCCTGCAGACCCTCGACCGACAGATCGCTTCCATCGCCACCGTCGTCGACGAGACGACGGAGCGCATGGCCTCGGCCGAGTCGGAGCTCGCGGTGCGGCGAGCCACCCTGCAGCGCCGCCTCGTCGAGATCTACAAGCGCGGCCCACTCTACTCCGCCGAAGCGCTGCTGACGGCGAAGTCCTTCGGAGAGCTGATTGCCCGCTACAAGTATCTCCACGAGATCGCCCTGCACGACCGCGCTCTCGTGACGGGGGTGGAGAAGCTGCGGGACGACATCGCCCGCCAGCGTGCCGAGCTCGTGAAGCTGCAGGAGGCCGTCGCCGACAGCCGCTCGGAGAAGCAGGCGGAGGAAGTGCGGCTGGCCGGCCTGACGAGGAGCCGCTCGACCAACCTCCAGCAGGCGCAGCAATCGACGAAGGAGATCGTCGCCAGACTCGCCAAGATCCGCGAGTCGGAGACGCGGCTCGGCAGCGTGATCGCCTCGATCGAGGCGGAGCGCAGGCGGGCGGCGAGCCGGCCGAACGCGCCGCGCGCCGCGAGCACCCTGCGATCCGCCGACGCGGGAAAGCTCGACTGGCCGGTGGATGGCGACCTCCTCTACCGCTTCGGCCGCGTCGTGAATCCCAACAACACCACGACGCGCTGGAACGGTGTCGGGATCGCCGCGCCGGTCGGCACGAGCGTGAAGGCGGTCGCGCCCGGCACGGTGGTGAGCGTGGGACAGCTCGGCACCTACGGCCTCACCGTGATCCTCCAGCATGGCGACGGCGACTACTCGATCTACGCGTCGCTCAATTCGGCCGCCGTTCGAGTCGGCGCGATCGTGCGCAAAGGCCAGGAGATCGGCACGGTCGGGATCTCCGACCCCGTCCGCAAGCCGCACCTGCACTTCGAGATGCGGCCGAAGGGACATGCGGTGGACCCCGAGACCTGGCTGCGCGACCACCAGTGACGACCGCGATGACCGGGCCGCTGCTCGGCGCGCACGTGAGCGCCGCGGGCGGCGTGCCCGAGGCACCGCCGCGCGCCGCCGCGCTCGGCGCCACCGCGCTCCAGCTGTTCACCAAGATGGCGAATCGCTGGGCCGAGCGGGATTGCGCCGACGAGGAGTGCGCCGCGTTCCGCGATCGACTGGCCGCCACCGACGTGGTGGCGACGATGGCCCACGACTCGTATCTGATCAATCTCGCCAGCCCCGACGCCGCGTTGCGAGCCCGATCCACGGCGTCCTTCGCGGCGGAGCTCCGCCGCTGCGAGGCGCTCGGGATTCACTACCTCGTCTCACATCCCGGCAACTTCATGGACGAGCGCGAAACGGGGATCGCTCGCAATGCGGACGCGATCAGCGAGGCGCTCGCCGCCGTGCCGGGCCGAACGGTCCTTTGCCTGGAGACCACCGCGGGGAGCGGCACCGCGCTCGGCGCGAGGTTCGAGGAGCTGGCGGCCATCATCGGCCGAGTCGATCCGGCTCATCACTCGCGCGTCGGTGTCTGCCTGGACACCTGCCACGTGTACTCCGCCGGCTACGACCTCGTCGGGGACTACGACGGAGTGCTGACCCGCCTCGACGACACGATGGGGCTCGACCGGCTTCGCGTGATGCACCTCAACGACTCCAAGACGCCGTTTGCATCGAAGCGCGACCGCCACGAGCTGATCGCCGAGGGCTCGCTCGGCGAGGCGCCCTTTCGCCGGATCATGACCGACGAGCGGCTGGTCGCGGTGCCGAAGGTCATCGAGACGCCGAAGCTCGATGACGCGACGGCGACCGACAGCCGGATGCTCGAGCGACTGCGCGGCTACGCCGCCGGCTGACGCCGCCGCGACCACCAGCGCTGAACGGGCACGCCGAGAGCGAGCAGCAGCGCACCGCGGAGGGCGTTGGAGGGATTGGACACGATCGCGCCGAGCACGACGTACATGCACGCGCCGACGAACAGCAGGACCGTCCAGGGAAAGAACGGCGCGCGATATCCCTCGACGTCGGCCGCGCGACGCCGATACACGAACAGGGAGGCCGCCGTGATGCCGAAGAAGATCCAGTCGGCGAAGGTCACCCAGTCGAGGAGCTGCCCGTAACTCCCCGACGCGAGCAGTACCACCGCCCACGCTCCCTGGGCCGCGATCGCGGCGACCGGCGTCCGGAAGCGCGGATGCAGATCGGCGAAGCGGCGGAAGAACAGTCCGTCGCGCGCCATCGCCTGATACACGCGCGGCGTGACGAGAATGACGAGGTTCAGGAAGCCGAAGGTGGAGACGGTGATTCCCGCGGCGATGAGCCGCCGGCCCACGGATCCGGCGTACCGTCCCATGACGTCGGCGGCGGGCGCGTGGCTCGCCGCGAGGCCGGCCACGCCGAGCGCGCGGAGATAAGTCACGTTCACGGCGAGGTAGACGACCCCGACTATCACGACGCCGATCACCAGCGCGCGGGGGAGATTTCGCCGCGCCTCCACGATTTCCTCGGCGACGAAGTTCGTCTGCTGCCATCCGCCGTAAGCGAAGAGCACCGGCACGAGCGCCGTCCCCACGGCGACGATCACTCCCGTCGTGCGCACCGGCATCGCGGCGCATCCACTCGCGCCGTCGCAGGCCCCCGCGGAAAGCGTGGAGCTGCCGACGAGCGCGCTGGCAACGAGCGCGGCGATCGCCGCCAGCTTGAGCACGGTGAAGACGTTCTGGGTCCACGCTCCGGGCCGCACGCCGAGCGCGTTCACGATCGAGAGCAGCACGATCGCCCCCGCCGCCAGCCAGGGCTCGGCCGACGGCGCAAGGTGAAGCAGTGGTGCCGCGTAGCTGGCGAAGGTGACAGCGACCGCCGCCGCCGCGCCCGTGGAGATCGCCAGCAGCAGTGCCCACCCGTACAGGAAGGCCGGGAGCGGACCGAAGGCGTCGCGCAGATAGACATAGCCGCCGCCGGCTGCCGGCGCCCGCGCGCCGAGCTCGGCGAAGATGAAGGCACCGAGCAGGGCGATCCCCGCTCCGGCTGCCCAGGTGACCATGATCAGCCGCCCGGAACCGACGCGTTGCGCGACGATCGCCGGGTTGAGGAAGATGCCCGACCCGATGATGCCGCCGACGACCAACATCGTGGCGGAGAAGAGCCCGATGCGTCGTGCATAGCCGACGACGGCGGGGCGTCCGCCTTCAGTCACGACGGTTGAGAGTCACTCGCTCATCGCTCCTGATCGGGTTCTCGTGCGGGGAGACGGCTCGCGGCGACAACCTGTCTTCGGGAACGGCTTCCTGTAAGGCGTATCGACCCGCGCAGCCGAACGCGGTGCAGGGATTGCCGTATGATCGGGTTCGCGCGCTCGACGCCCGGAGTCCTAGCCCATGCCCGCCGCACCTGCCAAATTGCACTCCATGAATCTCGAGAACGACGACACGCTGGCCAAGGTCGAAGTGCTCGCCGACCTCGAGTCGGTCGTGCACACGTTGATGGAGCGGCACGAGGCCAAACGCGTCCTCTGGTTTCCCAGCGAGCGGCTCGCCGCGGCGCCCGACACCGATCCGGACCATCACCTCCGCGAGCTGCGCGAGCGCTCGGCGGGGATCAGCCTCCCCGCGCGCGTCGCCCTGGCCCTCAATCTCCTCACCGAGGAGGGCCTGCCGCACTTCCATCGCCTCCTCGCTACCTATCTCGGCGGCGACACCTTCTGGTCCAAGTGGACCAACCTGTGGACGGCGGAGGAGGACAGGCATGGTGCCGTGCTCCACGACTACATGCACGACACCCGCATCCTCGACAACCCGGTGCTGGAGCGGATGCAGTTCGAGTACCTCAGGGCGGGTTTCGAGCCGGCCTGGGACAAGGATCCGTACCGCGTGTTCGTCTACACGACGCTCCAGGAGCGCGCGACCCAGGTGAGCCACGCCAACACCGGCAAGCTGGCCGGCACCTACGAGCCGACGATCGGCACCGTCCTCGCGAACGTCGCCAAGGAGGAGGCGCGGCACTACACCTTCTACCGGACCATCTTCAAGGAAGTGCTGGCGCGCGATCCCAACACGGCTCTGGCGAGTGCGGCGGAGATCATGCCGTCGATCGACATGCCCGGCGTCAACATGCCGAACTTCCGCGAGATGGCCGACGTGATCCGCCGCGCGGGGATCTACGGGCCGCGCGACTATCTCGCCATCGTCGAGGAGCAGATCCGCTTCTGGGCGATCGAGACTCTCGAGGGGCTCGACGAGATCGGCAAGCGCGCCCAGGAGAAGATTCTCGGCGTTCCGGACCGCCTGGAGCGGGTGGCGAACGCGATGGAGAGCCGCAGCAAGGCAAAGACCTTCAGCTTCCCGGTCGCCTTCGCCGCCGAGTTCAGCGTGTGAGAGCGTCGGCGCCGGCCGGCTAGTCAGCCGGCGGCAGTACCGGCGTCGAGCAGCTCGCGGGCGATCTCCGGGTGGCGCTTTCCGACGAGGAGGGCCGCCGCGCAGATCCGCGCCACATCCGGGGGCCACGGGTCGCTGGACGATGCGGCGACGTCGCGCGGCAATCCCTCCATCGCGGCCGCATACGCATCCACGAGATCGGGTGGCATGGGATCGGAGGCCGGCTCCCGACGGGCGATCTCGATGCGCGACGCCAGATGCATCGCCTGGGCGTGGTCGGCCATCGGCAGGGAGCGGCCGACACGAAGCAGGTGCGGCACCGCCGCGTAGGATGCGGAGTAGGCAGCGTCGGGCCGATGCAGCATGCGCCACAGCGCGAACCAGAGCTCGGCTCGCGCCGCTCCCTCGTCGACCCGTGTCAGCGCGCCGAGAAGCCGGGGCACGTCACCGGCGGCGCCATACGCCTGCGTCAGCTCCTCCCAGCGAGGGCTCGTCAGATCCAGCATGCCACGCTCAGGGAAGCTGCCACGACCGTCGGAGCCGGGCGTACTCCACGGCGGGAAGCTGCACCATCACGGGTCGTCGCCGCGGATCCAGCCAGAGCAGCAGCGACTCTACGGCGGGACGTGGCATCGCCGTGCAACCCGCCGTGCTGGATCCCGGACCTCCCCAGATGTGCAGGAAGATGCACGATCCCCGACCGGGCACGGCCGGTCTGCTGTTGTAGCCTACCACCACGCCGACGGCATACTGACCGATCTCCCGCATCCGTTCGGAACTCGACCAGTCGATGCTGGCGATCCGCGCGCGATCGACGATGGTGTTGTAGTGCGCCGAGGCGGTGTCGTCCACGCACTCGCTGCCCTCGGTGAGCTGGACGTACGGGAGCTGCGCCCACGCCATCGCCGACTTCGGCGCGAAGCCGAACGCCTCGTCGAGGGGAAGCACCCCAGCCGGAGCGCGACCGTCGCCTTCACGTTTGCGAGGATCGCCCGTGGCACCAAGTGAATCGCCAGCCCAGCCGAGACCGGCCCGTCCGACGACCACCGGCACCGCGCTTCCCTCGGCCAGCCACGGTCCGCCGGCACCGTCGCGCCGAAAGCGGCGCAGGACGCCGGCAGTCGAGTCCCATCCGGCGGTCACGACGAGCACCAGTTGCCGCGCGCTCGCCGGCACTGGCGTCGTGCGGAGGGTCGCCGCACCCTGTGCACCCGCCCCTCCGGCGTGCATGGCTCCGACGACGCCGAGCAGTGCCGCGCCGATTCCGATTGGTCTCATGCCACGGACTCGCTCAGGACGGCTCGACCACTACCGCGGTCCCGTAGCACAGCACCTCGGTGACGCCCCCCATCACCTCCGTCGCGTCGTAGCGCACGCCGACGATCGCGTTCGCGCCGACCTCGCGGGCGTGCGCGATCAGGATCTCGTACGCCTCGGCGCGTGAATGCTCACAGAGCTCCGTGAAGATCGAGATGTTGCCGCCGACGATGGTCTGGAGGGCCGCCCCGAACTTGCCGACGATCGAGCGAGAGCGCACGGTAATGCCGCGAATCACACCGAGATTGCGCACGATCCGGTGTCCAGGCAGGTCGAATGCGGTCGTCACCAGCGAGGTATCCATCGTTCGTCTCCTCGAGTCGGTCCACAC
>JBIOHU010000090.1:0-8968 GCA_044449225.1 Gemmatimonadales bacterium
CCGCGCTGCGTCGCCGCGATGATTCAGCGGTGGCGGCGAGCGAGGGCACGCCGTGATCGTCTTCCTCTTCCTCGCGCAGACGCTGCGCATCGCCATTCCGTACCTGCTCGCGGCCGCCGGCGGCGTGATGAGCGAGCGGGCCGGCCTGATCGGACTGAGCCTCGAAGGCTACATGCTCGGCGGCGCCTTCTGCGCCGCGCTCGGGGCCCACGCGGCGGGGTCGCCCTGGCCCGGCGTGCTGGCCGCGGTCGCCGGCGGAGCGTTGCTGGCGTGGCTCTACGCCGTGAGCTCCATTCGCTTCCGGGCGGACCAGGTCGTGGTGGGAATCGCGATCAATTTATTGGCGATCGGGCTCACCAGGTTCTTTCTGCGGTTGATCTTCGACAGCTCGTCGAACTCGCCGCGCGTGCCGGGCTTCGACGTGACGGGAAGCGGCGCCGGTTTCGCGGCGATCGTGCAGAATCCCCTCGTCTGGATCGGCCTCCTCGTCATGCCGTTCGTCGCCTGGCTGCTCTACCGCACGCCTTTCGGCCTGCGAGTCCGCGCGGTGGGCGAGCATCCGGAGGCAGCAGCGTCGGTCGGCGTGCCGGTGGCGCGAGTGCGTTACCTCGCCGTCATCGTCAGCGGAATGCTCTGCGGGCTCGCCGGTGCGTATCTCGCGCTCGATCAGCACCAGTTCACCGACAACATGACCGCGGGGCGCGGCTTCATCGCCCTCGCGGCGACGATCTTCGGACGATGGGATCCGGTGCGCGCCGGCCTCGCCTGCCTGCTGTTCGCGGCGGCGGAGACGCTGCAGATCAGGCTCCAGGGGTCGCAGGCCATCCCGTCGCAGTTCGTCGAGATGATCCCGTACCTGTTGACGATCATCGCGCTCGCCGGGGTCGTCGGCCGTGCCGTTCCGCCCGCCGCGCTCGGCAAGCCAGCCACCGAGTAGCCGTCACCACGCCGCACGTGCCCGAGATCCCGCGATGAAGGGCGACAGCCGGAAGCTGTGGATCCTGATGATCACGGCCTTCATCGACATGGTGGGGCTGTTGATGGTCATCCCGCTCCTGCCCTTCTACGCCAAGGTCGCGGGCCACTGGACGTCGCTGAGCCAGGGAGGGCTTGTCGTCGGGCTGCTGGTGAGCTCGTTCTCCATCGCGCAGCTCGTCACGGCACCGATGTGGGGACGGTTGTCGGATGCCTACGGACGAAGACCGGCGCTCCTCGTCGGGTTGAGCGCGTCGGCGATCGCCTATGTGGTGTTCGGCTTCGCCCTCGATCTGCCCCATCCCCTGTTCTTTCTCTTCCTGTCGCGGCTCGTACAGGGCGCCGGTGGGGGCACGGTGAGCGTCATCCAGGCGTACGTGGCCGACGCCACCGAGCCCGACGACCGCGCACGAGCGCTGGGCTGGCTGTCGGCGGCGACGAACGCCGGCGTCGCCATCGGTCCGGTATTCGGCTCGGCGGCGGCGCTGCTCGGGTATGTCGCGCCCGGTCTTCTCGCCGCCGCGCTGTGCGTCGTCAATATCGCCTTCGCCTGGAAGTTCCTTCACGAGTCGCGCGACATGACGGAGGCCGCGGAGGCGAAGGCGAGCCCGCGACCGGCCGGCCGCGCGCGCGAGGCTCTGCTCCACGTCGTCACTCATTCCAGCGAGCCGGCGTCGCGGCTCATCTGGATCTACGCCATCGCCATGGGCGGCTTCCAGGGCGTGACGTCGATGCTGGCGCTCTTCCTCGCCGTGCGCTTCGCCGTGACCGAGAAGACGATCGGTTACTTCTTCGCCTACACCGGCGTGATCAGCGTGCTGACCCGCGCGCTGATCCTGGGCAGACTGGTCGACCGATACGGCGAGGCGCGACTTTCCCGATACGGCACGGTGCTGCTGGCGATCGGGATCGCGTCGCTGGCGTTCATGCATCCGCTCGCCGATCCAGCGTCACTGGCGGCACGGATGGGGAACCTCCTGCCGGCGAGCGCGGTGGCGTTGCTGCCGTATCTCCCGCTCGCGCTCGCCGTCGCCCTCCTGCCGCTCGGCACCGCGTTCACCTTCCCGTGCGTGACGGCGCTGCTGTCGCGGGTGATCTCGAGCCGGGAGCGGGGACTCTACATGGGCGTGCAGCAGACGTTCGGCGGGCTGGCGCGGGTGATCTTTCCGATCCTGTTCGGCTTTCTCTTCGATCGCTCGATTCCGCTACCGTTCCTGCTCAGCGCGATGATGGTGGCAGGGACCATCTGGCTGGGGTTGGGGATGGAGTCGTACACGAAGACCGCAAACTAACCGTGAAACGTGAATCGTGAATCGTGAGACGTGACCGCGCTTGACGTCTCACGTCTCACGTCTCACGTCTCACGTCTCACGTCTCAGTGTCCTTCGCTCCCGGCTCGCTCGCCAGCACCGCGCGGGCGATCTCCACCATCGGCACCGAGCGGTCCTGCGACGTGCGCTGCAGGATGCGGTAGGCCTCCTGCTCCGACGATCCGGTGCGGCGCATGAGGATGCCCTTCGCGCGCTCGATCGTCTTGCGATTCTCCAGCGCGCCGCGGGCCGCCTGGGCGTCCTTGCGCGCCAGCGAGATCTCCCGCGCCCGCGACACGGCGAGCCGCAGCGTGGAATCGAGCAGCCGCGGCGGGGTCGGCTTGGGGAGGAACGCCACCGCCGCCGTCGCCGTCACTTCGCGCTCGGAGAGCTGCACCGACTCGTCGCCGCTGAACAGCACCACCGCCACCCCGGGTACCTGGGCCGCGATCTGCTCGGCGGCCTCGATCCCCGAGCCGTCGGGCATGTGCACGTCGAGCAGCACGACGTCGGGAACGACGTCTTTCGCTCGCTCGATCGCCTCGCGCCCACTGCTCACCTCGGCGACCACGACGTGGCCCATCGTGTTCAACAGCTCGACGAGCAGCGCACGGGCGTTGTCGTCGTCCTCAGCGATCAGGATGCGGATCGATTGCGATTCAGACATGAAGGGATCGAGTTGCCAGCTGGTGGTACGTTGACCGCAGTTCGCTCTGTCGACCGCCGTTCGGTACGTCGACCGTAGTTCGGTACGTCGACCGCCGTTCGGTATGTCGACCGTAGTTCGGTATGTCGACCGTAGTTCGGTATGTCGACCGCTCTTCGGTTCGTTGACCGCTCTTCGTAGTAAGTCTACCCCCTCACCCGTCCCCCGCAATCTTGTCGAGCAAATCGGCCGCGCCCACTGGCTTGCGCAGCGTGAAGTCACAGGCTGGATCCTGTTCGTTGCGCGGCTCCCACCCCGTCACGACGCCCATCCGCAGCGCCGGTCGCCTGGCGCGCGCGAAGGCGACGAGGTCCCATCCGCTGCCGTCGGGGAGACCGATGTCCGTCAGCAGAACCTCGTAGTACGCCCCCGCTTCGCGGTCGAGCCGTTCGCGTGCCTCCTCCACTGTCTTCACCGATTCCACCTTGTGCCCGTCGGTCTCGAGGAGCGCCTGCATGAACTCGCGGCTGTCGGTGTGGTCCTCCACGAGGAGGATCCGCCGGGCTGGGCGTGTCCGCTTCACCACCGGCGAGGCGATCGGCGTCGGCTCCGCGGCGCCCGCCGGAAATGCGAGCCGGACCGTCGTTCCCTCGCCCGGCGCCGACTCGATCTCGGCGCGGCCCCGGTGCCGTCTGGCGATGCCGTACACCTCGGCCAGTCCCAGCCCGGTCCCGTTCACCCCCTTCGTCGTGAAGAACGGCTCGAAGGCGCGCTCGCGCACCTCGGCCGACATGCCGACGCCGGTGTCGCCGACGGAGACGCTGATCTCGCTCGCCGACTTCGCCGTCACGATGCGCAGCGTGCCGCCGCCGGACATCGCGTCGAGGGCGTTCTGCACGAGGTTGAGCAGCGCCTCCCGCAGTTCGCCGGCGATGCCGCGCACCAGCGCCCCCGGAGCGAGCGTCTGGTCGAGATGGACGACGCCGCCCTTCGCGCGCTCCTGCCAGAGGGGACGCGTCATTGCCACCACCTCCTCCACCATCACCGAGAGGTCCACCGTGTCCTCGCGCGCGCCAAGCAACGGCTCCTGGCGGATGAAGCGCCCGACCCGGGCCGCCGTGGCCGCGCCCGTCTCCGCCGCGCGCGCGATGCGAACCGCGTAGTCGCGGACGGCGACCGGATTCTCGGCGTTCATCTCGAGCAGATACGCCGCCGCCATGATCGGATTGAGCGCATTGTTCACGTCGTGCATCACGCCGGCGGCGAGCTGTCCGACCGCGGCGAGGCGTCGGTCGCGCGACGTCGCCTCCTGCAGGGCCAGCAGCTCCCGGGTGCGCTCCTGCACCATCCGTTCGAGCCGCTCGGCCTCCGTCTGCACCTGCTGCTGGAGCCGCGTACGCTCCGTGACGTCGCGCTCCACCGTCACCGCGCCGCGGACCCGTTTGTGCGGATCGTAGAGCGGGTTCGAGTTGACCTCGATCACCGCCGGCTCGCCCACCGGCCCGCGCCGCACCTCGAGTGTCTCCCCGCGCACCCGCTCGCCGCGCAGTGCGCGCGCCGTCGGGTGCTCGTGCACGAACAGCGTCGTGCCGCCCAGCGTGCGCGGCCGATCGAGCTGCCAGAGCTCGCGGAGCGTCTGTGGATTCGTCGACGCATGCTCCTGCTGCGCCTGCGAGTTCGTCCGCACCGTCCGGCCGTCGGCATCCACCACCCGCACCGAGTCGGGAAGGACGTCAAAGATCGACTCGAGCTGGGCGACGCTGCGGCCGAGATCCTCCCGGAGCCCTTCGCGCTCCGTGACGTCGCTGCCGGCGAAGAGCACGCCACGGCCGCCGCGGCCGTCGGCGAGGGGAGCGAAGGTCGCCTCGACCAGACGCCGGCCGCCTCGATGCTGAAAGGGAACGCGCACCGACACGACCGGCGCGCCGCCCGCGGCAATGTCCACCTGCTCGGTGAGGTCGGCGAGGGCGTTGGGAAAGGCGTCGTAGATCTGCCGGCCGCTCGCCTGGGTCACGTCGAGCCCAGTCAGGTCCCGGTAGCGGGCATTCGTCGCCACCAGCGTCAGCGCGCCGTCGAACAGCGCGACCGCGAGCGGCACCGCCTCGAGGAGCGCGTCGAGCCGATTGCGCTCGGCGAGCGGCATGCCGGGCGCGAGATCGAGGGTGGGGGAGTGCATCGGTGAATGACTGGCGCGAGGGGGTGCGGGTCACGGCGGCGAGGACGCGGCAGCTCCACGATGGCGTCATCGGAACCACTCCTTCACAGACGCTGCGGACGAATCCATTCTACGATACAGCACCGGACGACCTGGCGCCGCACCGGCGGCCCATCCATTTCCCGAGGGACATGAGAGAACAGATTCCCGCAGAGCCTTCCGCAACGGATGGCGTCGAGCCCTCGCAGGTCACCCGGCGGCAGTTCCTGCAGGTCGCCGGCATAGCCGGGGCGGTGGTGGCAGGAGCCCGCTACGCCGGATCCGCAGGTGGCGGGAGGCCTCTGGCGCGGAGCCTCGCCCTCGCGAGAGCTCGTGCACGAGGATCGCAATTCCTCGTCACGCTCGATCGCGGTGCAATCACCCACCTCGAGCGGTCAGGCGACAGTGTGCCCACCGATTACGTGGCGGCAGGGCGGCGGCTCGGCGACTTCATCGTCACCTACCGTCGACCAGGGGAAAAGTGGCGGACCACCGACAGCGCAACGATGAGTCCGAGCCGGTCGGTCACGGAGAGCGCTGATCCAACAGGCAGCTCGGCAACCTACCGGATCGGAGAGCCCGGCTCGACGCTGCTGTCGCTGACGATCGCGTTCGCCGTTCACGACGACGCGATCGACTGGACGATCGCGCTGCAGAGCGAAGCCGGAGAACCGGTCGAGATCGGCGATCTGGCAATTCCGCTTCCCATGACCGCGAGAGTGCGACTGGGGCCAAGGTCGAACATCACCATTCTCAAGCACAGCTTCATCTCGGGTCATGGCTCGTACCTCTTCTGGCAGCGCAGCAATTGCGTCGGACCGAATCTCATCCTCACCACCGCCGGCGACACGTCGCTGGAGTATTGGGACGTGGGGCCAGCGTCCGATGGAAGGGCGGGCGATTATCGTGTCTACGTCCATTCAACGGCGGCGGGCGCCGCAGCGGCCACGCACGGAGGAAGATGGCGTCAGCCACACACCAGCCTCACGCTCGCGTCGAAGGGGAGTGCGGGCGACGCGCGACGCTACGGGCTCACCTTCCGCTGGGCCGACGATCGCGATGCCGTGCGCGATATCCTCGTCGCCAGCGGGCTGATCGACGTCCACGTCGCTCCGGGGATGACGATTCCCTCCGATCTCACGGCCAGATTCGCGCTGCGCTCGACCCGGCACATCGACGCGGTCGAGGCCGAGTTTCCCACGGACACGACACTCACCTCGCTCGGCTCGAGAGGCGATCTGCATCTCTACGAGGCCCGCTTCGCCCGGTTGGGCGAGAACCTCATCACCATCCGCTACGCCGATGGACGCCGCCTGTACCTCGAGTTCTTCTCGACCGAGCCGCTCGAGACGCTCGTGAAGAAGCGAGCCGCGTTCCTCGCCGGTTGCCAGCATCGCGATCCGGCCAAGTGGTACGACGGCCTGATCTCCGAATGGAACATGGAGAGTCAGGTGCTGCTCGGTCCGGACAACTACGACCGCATCACCGGTTGGCGCATCTACGAGGTGAGCTGCGACGATCCCGGACTGGGCAAACCGGCGTACCTCGCGGCGAAGAACGCCGAATTCCCGGTGCAGCGCGAGGTCGAGGCGCTCGACTATTACATCGCACACTTCGTGTGGGGCGGGCTGCAACGCACCACGGATGAGGCGTACTCATACGGCGTGTACGGAATTCCCGACTGGAAGGAGAATCGGGAGAGCGCCGATCCGGGCAAGAAGGGGCGCCTGCACATCTGGCGGCCCTACGACTATCCACACGTGACGCTGTTGTACTACAGCATGTATCGGATCGCGAAGGAGCATCGGTCGATCCGGACGATGCTGGGAGCGAGGGACTATCTCCAGCGCGCGTACGGCACGGCGCTCGCGATGTTCGTCATCCCGTTCGAGGTCGACCAGTGGTCCGCGTATGGGACGGGATTCTACAACGAGCTGGTGATCGTCGATCTCATCCGCGCGCTGGAGGAGGAAGGACTGGTCACTAAAGGGGACAGGCTGCGATGGCACTGGGAGAAAAAGGTCCGGACGTTCATCAACGACAAACCGGACCTCTTCGCCTCCGAGTATGCGTTCGACTCCACCGGCTTCGAGTCGACCCACGCGCTGGCGAAGTATGCCATGCAGCAGGGGAACGCGCCGGAAGGCGCCCGTAGCTTCGGCGTCGCGCCGCGGGATGCCGCGCGATTCATGGAGGCGCAGATGGCGGCGAATCTCTTCTGTCGCGGAACGCTGGAGCCGGCCTACTACTATCTCGGGAGCGACTATCGAGGCGGCGGCGGCAACCGTTACGTGCTGACCTACATGTCCCAGATGGGCGGTTGGGCCGTGTTGGACTACGCGCTGCACCATGCGACCGATCCGGCGCCGTACCTGCGACTGGGGTACGCGTCATACCTCAGCGCCTGGGCGCTGGTGAACTCCGGCACTCCGGAGTCGGACTATGGCTACTGGTATCCCGGCCAGGGAAACGACGGGGGCGCCGGCGGCGGATTCGAGCCGGCGGCGTATGGCCAGACCTGGCTGGGACAGCCGCATCACCGTGGATCCTGGTATTACGGCTGCGAGATCGACCTCGGTTACTGCGGCGCGCTGCGCTCCGCGACGACGATCCTGGCTGACGATCCGATCTTCGGAAGGATGGCGTTCGGAGGAGAGTTGCGCACGACGGCGACAGCGCTACAGGTCATTCCGAGAGACGGCCTTCGCAAGCGCTTTCATGCGGCGATCGGCGGCCGGCGTCTGCGCATGGAGCTCGCGACGGACCGATTCGCCGCCGGCCGGCCGATCGAGCTGAGTCCGGTCCTTTCGTCGGTGCGGTTCCATCTGGAGAGCGACGATCTGACAGCGCACGACGCCGTCCTCCGCCTCTCGCTTGCCGACGGAGAGTGGACGGTGCTGCGCGACGGAGCGCCGTCGCGCGTGGTGCATCCGCGACCGGGAAGCGAGCTCTCGATCCGGCTGCCGATGGCGGCCGCCGACACTCCTGGCGGCAGGACGTTTACCCTCGAGGTCGTGGCGACGTAACGCCGAATCGCTTTATCGAACGTTCGCGCGCTTTCTGCTGCTCCTCGTCACGGTCGCGCGGCGCGCTGGTCGTCACGAGCGACGCGAGGAGCTTCCGCGCCGCGACGGTGACGTCGTCGACGGCTCGATCGAACGCTCCTTCATTTGCTCGTGATGGACGAGTGCATCCGCTGAGCTTCCGGACGAACTGCAGCGCCGAGGCGCGGACTTCGTCGTCGGTGGCTGGCGGCTCGAAGTTGGCGAGCGTCTTGATGTTGCGACACATGGCTAATCCTCCCGATCGGACGCTATCAATCCGCAGATGCGCCGACGACGGCGCCGATGACAACTCCGGCGATGATGCCCTCGCCGGTGAACACCAAGCATACGAGGCCACCGTCTTCGTGGCTGGTCACACCCGGCTGGCTGGATCGGGAGTGACCGATTCGAACGATACTGGCAATCACGGAAGTCTCCCGGGCTGGCAGCTGTCGCCGGTCATCAACGTATCGCCGACTCGATCGCCGTGCGCTTCGGAGGGGACAGCCCGTCCGGTCGGCCGGCGAAGTACCGGTCGTACGCCACGGCCGGCGTGAGAAATTCCACCAGCGCGAAGCCGATGTCGCGCAGCGTTCGCTCGAGAGCCTCCAGCTCGAAATAGGTCAGCCAAGGCTCCCCGACGCTGGCCGACATCTCGGCGCCCGTCCGCGACCGCGCCGCACCGAGCTCCCCCGGCCGGCGCGGCTGCGAGAACGAGAACACGATCTCGCTTCGCTTCGGACAAGTTGCCACCGCAATCAGCACCGCCTCCACGGATTCGCGGGTCAGGTACAACGTC
>JBIOHU010000091.1:0-8870 GCA_044449225.1 Gemmatimonadales bacterium
CTCCTCCGTGATTCGCGACAACCTGGCCGCCGATCACGTCGTCACCCTGTCATCCGCCTCCTACTGGTCGCTCGCCTCGCCGGTGGCGCGCCGGCTTTACCGCCTGCTCGAAGTCGCGCGCGCCGACGGCCGGCTGACCTGGCGGATCGCGCTCGAGCGTCTCGCCGAGCAGCTCCCGCTCGCCCAGCACTATCCGTCGCACCTCCAGCGCGTGCTCCAGCCAGCGCACGACATGCTCGTGGAGTGTGGCATTCTCCGGAATGTCGCGATCCGGCAGCAACAGCGGGATTGGTTCGTCGACTACATGCTCGGCTCTCGCCCCGGATGATGGCGCGAACCCTGCCACGGTGTTCGCATCGCAGCGCGTGTGGCGAGCTCCGGTACGGAACCACCGGACGCGGCAGGCGTATTCATTAGAGGACATTCCCCCTTTCAAGCAGGCCAGGTCATGCTTCGTCGTCGCACCGCCATCGTCGCGCTCGCTCTTCTTCCTGCCGTCGCCGGCGGATTCCTCGTCCAGGATCACGCATCGTCCGACGGAGCGAAGCTGCTCGACCAGGTCTTCTCGCTCGTGTCCCATCGCTACGTCGACACGGTCGGCCAGGCGTCGCTCTACGAGAAGGCCGCCCGGGGGATGGTGAAGGAGCTCAACGATCCCTACAGCGAGCTGTTCTCGCCGAAGGAGCTCGCCAGCTTCTCCCAGCAGACCAACGGCAAGTACGCCGGCATCGGGATGCAGATCCAGGATCTCCAGGGCTCGATCACGGTGAGCACCGTCTTCCCGCACACGCCGGCCGAAGCGGGCGGCGTGCGCGAGGGCGACCAGATCATCTACGTGGATTCCCTCTCCACCAAGGGGTGGACCACCCAGAAGGTCTCCGACTATCTGATCGGCCAGCCCGGCACCCGCGTGAAGGTCAGGTTCAACCGGCCCGGCGTCAGCGAGCCGATCGAGATGAACTTCACCCGCCAGATCATCCACATCCCCGCGGTGCCGTACGCCATCGTGCTCGACGACAGGATCGGCTACCTGCCGGTGCAACGGTTCAACGAGACCGCTGCCGAGGAGGTCGCGACCGCCGTCGGCCAGTTGCAACATGAAGGAGTGAAGGGAGTGATCCTCGACATGCGCGGCAACCCGGGGGGCATTCTCGACCAGAGCATCGCGATGTCGAATCTCTTCCTCGGCAACGGCCAGGAAATCGTCAGCGTGCGCTCCCGGGCCTCGGAGCCGCAGAGCTTCACCACCTCCGGCAGCCCCCGCTTCCCGACCCTCCCCGTCACTATCCTGACCGACGAAGGCACTGCCTCGGCGAGCGAGATCGTCACCGGCGCGCTGCAGGATCACGACCGCGCTCTCGTCGTCGGCACGACGAGCTTCGGCAAGGGACTCGTGCAGACGCTCTACCCGCTCGATGGCGGCTATGCGCTGAAGATCACGACGGCCAAGTGGTACACGCCGAGCGGCCGCAGCATCCAGCGCGAGCGGAAGTTCGAGAATGGCCACTTCGTCGAGGAGAAGCCCGACTCGGCCGAGACCGAGGCGAAGATGAAGGCTCGCCCGGCGTACAAGTCGGACGCCGGACGCATCGTCTACGGCGGCGGCGGCATCGCCCCCGACGTCCTCGTACGGGACGACACGCTGACGACGCCGGAGCAGAACTTCACCAAGACCATCGCGCCGAAGTCCCAGGACTTCTTCGTCGTGCTGAGCGACTACACCCTCCAACTCTCGCACGGTGCGAAAAAGGATTTCACCGTCCTCCCGCAGTGGCGCGAGGAGCTCTATCGCCGCCTCACCGCGAAGGGGGTCGCCGTGGAGCGGGCGCAGTACGATTCAGCCAGCCGCTACGTGAACCGCCTGCTCGAGCAGCGCGTCGCGCAGCTCGTCGCCGGCGACTCCGCCGCCAAGCGGCGCGACCTGCGATTCGACCTGCCGCTCCAGAAGGCGCTGCAGTTGATGGAGAAGGGTCAGTCCCAGAAGGACCTGTTCACCCTTGCCGCGGCGCTGCCGGCGAAGAAGTAGAAGAAGTACGGGGCGGCCGGGCCCTCGAATCGTCGCCTCGGGGACGGATGGAGTCGTCTCCGGGTGCGAGGGCCGGCGGCGCGGAGTGATGGACCCTATTTTCCGGCATGCGTCCACTCCCCTTCCTTCTCCTCGCCACGGCGGTCGGGACCGTCGCGGCCGGCTGCGCTCATCAGGCGCCGCCCGCTCTCACGCCCGAACCGGCCGAGCGCCATCTCGCGAACCTTCGCCAACTGACGAACGGCGGCGAGAATGCCGAGGCCTATTTCAGCGCCGACGGCCGCCGGCTGATCTTTCAGAGCACCCGCGACGGACGTAGCTGCGATCAGGAGTTCGTGATGAACGTGGACGGGACGAACATCCATCGCGTCTCGAACGGCACCGGCAAGACCACCTGCGGCTTCTTCTACGCGAACGATCAGCGGATCCTCTTCGGCTCCTCGCACGCCCTGCAGCAGGCCTGTCCCCCCAAGCCCGATCCGTCCAAGGGGTACGTCTGGGGGCTCGACCCCTACGACATCTACACGGCGAAGCCGGACGGCTCGGACCTCCGGCGTCTGACGAATTATGGTGTGTACACCGCGGAGGCCGTCGTCTCGCCCGACGGGAAGAAGATCGTCTTCACCTCGCTCAAGGACGGCGATCTCGACATCTATACGATGAACGTGGATGGCACCGACGTGCGTCGCCTCACGACGACCCCGGGCTACGACGGCGGCCCCTGGTGGTCGCCGGACGGCACGAAGATCGTCTACCGCGCCTGGCATCCCGCCGACACCGCGCTCGTCGCCTATCGCGAGCTGCTCGCCCAACGGCTCGTCCGCCCGAACCGGATGGAGCTCTGGGTCATGAACGCCGACGGCAGCGGACAGCGGCAGATCACCCAGCTCGGTGGCGCGAACTTCGGTCCGTCGTGGACCCCCGACGGAAAGCATCTCATCTTCTCGTCCAACTACACCCGCCCCCACAGTGGCAACTTCGACCTCTACCTGATCGACCTCGACGGCACAGGGCTGGAGCAGATCACGACGAGCGACGCGTTCGACGGCTTCCCGATGTTCAGCCCCGACGGTCGCAAGCTGGTCTGGGCATCCAACCGGCACGACGCGAAGCCCGGAGAGACGAACCTCTTCATCGCTGACTGGACTCCCTAGCCGGCAGCAGATGACGGAGACGCGCCACGCGCTCCGCTACGGTCGGGTCGCTCGTCAGATCGGCCCGGGCGCGGGTCAGGGCCGACATCACGGTCGAGCTGTCACGATCGCCGAACGCCGAGCCGATCTCGCGAATGGAGAGTGAGAGCAGGTCGCGACAGAGGAGCATGCCGATGCGCCTCGGCTCGGCGAGGGCGCGCGTCCGTCCCTGCCCCACCAGCGCCTCGGGCGAGACCCCCCACTCGGCCGCGACGGCCTCCTGCACTGCCTGAGCGCCGGTGCTGACCACACCGGCCTGGCGCCGGGTGGGAATCACGCGGCGCGCCAACCCCAGGGTGAGCGGAACTCCCTCCAGCGCGGCGACGGCGAGCAGCCGGGTGAGGTTACCCTCGAGCTCGCGGACGCTTCCCTCGCACTGGGCGGCGAGATGGTGCGCCACGCTCGCCGGCAGCTCGACGTCGTGCAGCCGGGCCTTGGCCTGCACGATCGCCACTCGATGAGCCCAGTCGGGGGCCGCGAGCGTCGCGACGTGAGCACCGCGGAAGTGGCCGACGAGCCGGGTCGCGAGGGCATCCGCGCCGGCGGCATCGTCGCTTGTCAATAGCAGCTGCTGCCCGCTCGCCACGGCGTGAGCGGCGAGCCGGGTCAGCGCATCCTGGGCCGCGGCGTGGCGGTCGAGCACGTGGACGTCGTCGATCACCAGCAGCGTCACCTGGCTGAAGTCCGCGGTCGCGGCGGCCGCGTCGCCGGCGGCGACGGCCATCGCGAGGCGACGGAGGAATTCGTCGGCCGAGAGGAGCGCCCAAACTCGCTCCGGACGGAGCGCGGACTCCGCCGTCACGGCGTGGGCAAGATGGGTCTTTCCCAGTCCCGTGCCTCCGGTGATGAGTATCGGATTGTGAAGGCGGCCAGGCGCGACGGCGGCCGCGGAGGCGGCGGCATATGCCGCCTCGTTGCTCCGGCCAACGACGAAGTTGGGGAAGGTGTAGCGCGGGTTGAGGGGCGATGACACGACGGACCCAGGCGCAAATAGCGTGACGCCGGGATACGGGCTCGGCCGCAGGATGTGGACAAGCGCTGGAAAGCACGCTCCCTGCCTTCTCCCGCATCATGGCCGCTATCTGGACTGGTGCCCTGTCGTTCGGGCTCGTGAACATCCCCGTCTCACTCGCCAGCGCCGTGCGCGCCGCCGAGCGGACGAGCTTCCGCATGCTGCACAAGGAGGATCTCACCCCGATCAAGTTCGAGCGCGTCTGTCCTCGCGACGAGGAGGTCGTGCCGTGGAACGAGATCGTGAAGGGGTTCGAGTACGCGAAGGACAAGTACGTCGTCGTCACCCCCGACGACCTCGCTCGCGTACGCACTCCGTCGAGTCGAGCGGTGGAGATGACCGACTTCGTGAAGTCGGACGAGATCGATTCGCGGTACTTCGACACGCCCTACTACCTCGTGCCGCAGAAGGGCGGAGAGAAGGCGTACGCGTTGCTGCGCGAGGCGCTCGCCAACACCGAGATGGTCGGGATCGGCAAACTGACCCTCCGCCAGAAGGAGCATCTCGTCGCGGTGCGCCCGCAGGGCGATGCCCTCGTGCTCGAGATCATGCGGTTCGAGCACGAGCTCGTGGATCCGGACGCACTCCAGTTCCCCGACACCGCGCAGCAGAACGTGCGTCCACAGGAGCTGGCGATGGCCGAGCAGCTCATCGGCAACCTCGCCGAGCCGTTCGACCCCTCCAAGTACCGCGACGAGTACGAGGAGAAGCTGCACGCCCTCCTCAAGGCGAAGCTCAAGGGGAAGAAGCTTCCCGACGAGGTGACGGAGAAGCGCGAGAAGACCAAGGTCATCGACCTCGTCGCCCGCCTGCAGGAGAGTCTCGAGTCGACGTCGCCGCGCAAGCGCGGAGCGCGGAGGGCGACGGCGAAGAAGTCGACGCGCACGAAGAGCGCCCGGAAGCGACGGGCTTCCTGAGATCATGCACTCGCCGGCCGTACGCGCTCCGGATTTTCCAGAGCTCGACTGGATCCACACCGGAGGCCGCCGGCTGACGCTCGCCGACTTCCGCGGGAAGCTGCTGCTGCTCGACTTCTGGACGTACGGCTGAATCAACTGCGTGCACGTCCTCCCGCAGTTGCGGGAGCTCGAGGAGCGCTACGCCGATCAGATCGCCGTCGTCGGCGTGCACAGCGGCAAGTACACCGCGGAGCGGACGACGTCGCGGATCCTCGACGCGTCCATCCGGCTCGACGCGATCCATCCGACGATCAACGACAGACAGTTCCGCCTCTGGCGTGCCTACGCCGTTCGCGCCTGGCCGACGCTCGTCGCGATCGACCCGGCTGGGTTCGTCGTCGGCATGCAGGCCGGTGAGTTCACGGCGCACAGCGTGGAATCGTTCATCGAGCGCGTGATCGCCGATGCGCGCTCGGCGGGAACCCTCGTCGACGGCCCGATGCGATTTCCCGCCGACGGGCCCACCGTCGCTCCGGCCACGCTGGCCTTTCCCGGCAAGGTCGCCCTCGATGGCCGCCGCCTCGCGATCGCCGACAGCGGACACCATCGCATTCTCGTCGGTACCGTCTCCGACACGGGCGCCAGTCTCCGGGTCGAGCAGGTGATCGGCGGCGGGGCCGGCTATCGCGACGGTCCCGCGCCACTCTTCCGCAATCCGCAGGGTGTCGAGCTGCACGGCGACGTCGCGTACGTGGCGGACGCCGGCAACCACGCCGTGCGCGCGATCTCCCTCGCGACGGGAGCAGCGCGAACGGTCGCCGGCACCGGAGAGCAGCTTCGCAGCCGCCAGGATCTCACCGGCGGCGCGCTCAGCTCGCCGTGGGATCTCTGCCGAGTGGACGGCACCCTGTACGTCGCCCTCGCCGGCATCCATCGGCTCTGGACTGTTCACCTCGCCGATGGCGTCGCGGGTCCGTTCAGCGGCACCGGCGCGGAGGAGCTGCTCGACGGTCCGCACGCCAGGGCCGCGCTCGCCCAGCCAATGGGAATCTGCGCCGCCGGCGACTCGCTGCAGTTCGTCGATGCCGAGTCGAGTGCGGTGCGGGTCGCCGACCGCGAGCGGTCCGGCGGCGTCCGGACCATCGTCGGCACCGGGCTGTTCGACTTCGGCGACAGGGACGGCACCGGCGACGACGTGCGGCTCCAGCACCCACAGGGGATCGCCGCCGCCGATGGCCGGTTGCTGATCTGCGATTCGTACAACGACTCGCTCAAGTGGGTGGACCCGTCGACGCGACGAGTCGAGACCTGGCGGCGCGGGTTCCACGAGCCCACCGGCGTCGCGATCGGCGAGCGGTTCGTCTACGTCGCCGATACCAACGCGCACCGCATCGCCGTCATCGAGCGGGCGAGCGGAGAGACACGCGAGCTGGCGATCGAGCTGGCCGTCTGACCTGCCGGCCGTCAGGCCACCTGCCACGCAGCGAGATTCTCGGCGAGGTGCTCGCGCCGGCGCATTCCCGCCAGCACCGTGCACACGCCGGGCAGCGATGCCGCGAAGCGCAGCGCTCGCTGCGCGTCGGTCGTGCAGCCCGGAAAGAGCTCGTGCATCTCGTCGGGCAATCCGCTGGTGAGCCGCCCCTGCATCAGCGGAGCGCTCGCCACGACGCCGATGCCCAGCGCGTCGGCGGCCTCGAGCACGGGAACGAGCTTGCGGCCCAGGGGCTGGGTCGGCAGGCGCGCCGCTTCGGGCATCGCGAGGCTCACCGGAAGCTGGATGGCACGAAAGTGGTGAGTCGTGCCGCCGACCTCACGCGCCAGCGCGACGAGCGAGGCCAGCGCGAGGTGCTGCCGATGCTCCGGCGGCACCCGGAACCCCGTCCAGGTCGCGCAGCCATATCCGGCTATCTCGCCGGCCGATGCGCGTTCCTCGAGCATCGCGAAGGCGGCGCGCAGCCGCGAGGTGAAGGTGGGACGGTCGACCGCCAGCAGCTGCTCCTCCGGGTTGTGCACGTAATAGACGTCGATGGTGTGCACGCCGAGATTCGTTCGGGTGCGCGCGAGCTGATGGTCGAGGAACCTCGGCGCGATGGAGTGCCCGCCCCGCGCCAGATCGTCCGGCGATACGATGCCGGGCAGGAACAGCTCCTTTTCGAGCCAGGCGGCGTACGCCTCGCGCGACTCCGGAGGCCGCCCATCGAGCGCCACGTAGCCCCCTTTGCTGCAGATCACCAGCTCGTCGCGCCGTGCTTCTCCCGACGCGATCGCCTCCACGACGGCACTTCCGAGGGCACGCTCCGATCGCTGGCAGCGATAGTTGATCGCCGTGTCGAACAAATTGATGCCCGCCGCGATCGCGGCGCGGATCGTCGACGTGTACGCGGCGTCATCCTCGTCGTTGCAGTCGCCGAGGTAGGTGCCCAGGCCGAGCGCGCTGACGGCGAGCTTCCGCGGCAGGGTGCTGCGGAAGTCGGCGTCTCGCCCCTGGATGCGCTCGGCGAATCGTCGGGTACCGGTCGTCGTCGCCTGTTGCGCGTCGCGCGGACCGGAGCGGAGGTGGCGGGCTGGGGGAGCGAGGTTCGCGCCGTCCCCGGGTAGTGAGTCGATCGTGCGTCGAGGCATGGATGGGGTGAGGGTACGATTCACGCTCCCCGAGGGCAAGAGCGCCGGCCCAGGTCGGCACTTCCGTTGCGGGAGCCGCAAGCATCTCTTTCGCGATCGGCCGGCGAATCGTCCGGTACCGCTCGACCTTCCGTTCTTCAACCGAAATCCGCCGTGAAGCGATTCTCGATTCTCGCCATGCTGGGCACGCTCGCCTGTGCGCCGCATCCCCAGATCCTCACTCCCGTCGTCGTCGACACCACGTCGCGGACCACTGCTGCGACGCGGGAGCCCGTCCAGCCCGCCAAGTCCCCTTCCGCGCCGGCCACCGATGACCCACTGGCGAGGATCGACCGGATGGACTGGCCAGGGCCGAACGGCTACCGCACGGCCAGCGGAATGCCCGGGCCAGACTACTGGCAGCAGCGCGCCGACTACACCATCACGGCCAGCCTCGACACGGCTCGGCAGCGCGTCAGCGGCTCCGTGACCATCCGCTACACGAACAATTCTCCCGATACGCTCCGGTTCGTCTGGCTCCAGCTCGACCAGAATCTCTATCGGCCCGGCAGCAAGGGGTCGGCGCTCTTTCCCGCCGACTCGCGGTGGGGGGTGCGCGGATTCCAGGGCGGCTACGAGCTGTCCGGCGTCCAGGTGAACGGCCGCGACGCCGCGGTGAAGGTGGACGACACCATGGGGCGCATCGACCTCGATCAACCGATCGCTCCGGGGGGCGGCAAGGCCACCATCGCGATGAGCTTCGCCTTCCCGGTTCCCGAGCACGGATCCGACCGGATGGGCCGCGACGGCACGCTCTACGAGATCGCCCAGTGGTATCCGCGGATGGCGGTCTACGACGACATCCGTGGATGGAACACCGATCCATACTTCGGGCAGGGCGAGTTCTACCTCGAGTACGGCGACATCGACTTCAGCGTCACCGCGCCCGCCGGCTACACCATCGCGGCGAGTGGAGTGCTGCAGAACCCGGGCGACGTGCTCAGCGCGGCGGAGCGCGACCGTCTGGCGCGGGCGGCGAAGTCCGACGCGGTGGTCCAGGTCATCCCCCAGTCCGAGGCGGTCGCGACCCCGAGACCCGGCACGAAGACCTGGCGCTTCCGCGCCCAGAACGTGCGCGA
>JBIOHU010000092.1:0-8697 GCA_044449225.1 Gemmatimonadales bacterium
GCGCTGATCGGTCGGTACGCCAATCGCATCGCGGGCGGGCGCTTCGTCCTCGACGGGCG
The DNA here is from genome assembly GCA_044449225.1 of Gemmatimonadales bacterium. Classification (GTDB taxonomy): domain Bacteria; phylum Gemmatimonadota; class Gemmatimonadetes; order Gemmatimonadales; family Gemmatimonadaceae; genus AG11. The sequence goes on from JBIOHU010000092.1 coordinate 60, forward strand.
TGAGTACCTGATCACGACCAACGACGGGAGCAATCACCTGCACGGAGGGCGCGTCGGCTTTCACGGCGCCCTCTGGGACGTCGCTCCGTTCACCGACGCGCGTGGATGCGGCGCCGAGCTCTCGCTCGTCAGCCCCGCTGGCGACGAGGGATTTCCCGGCAGTCTCGACGTGCGCGTGGTCTACCTCCTCACCGCCGACAACGAGCTGCACTTCGACTACCTCGCGTCCACCGACCATCCGACACCGATCAACCTCACCCAGCATTCGTATTTCAATCTCGCGGGGCACGATGCAGGGGACGTCCTGGAGCACGAGCTGCTCGTGCGCGCGTCGCGCTACCTCCCGGTGACGAGGGAGTTCATACCCACCGGCGAGCTGCGCCCGGTGAACGGCACCGGCTTCGATCTGCGCACCGGCCGACCGATCGGCGTCGGCATCGCCTCCCTCGACGGCGACTCTCCGCTGGGCGGCTACGACCACAGCTTCGTCCTCGACGACCGGCGCGACCCCTCGATGGTCGTGGCTCGACTCCACGAGCCGCGGTCGGGGCGCACACTCGAAATCGAGACCACGGAGCCGGCCGTGCAGATCTACGCCGGAAGCCAGCTCGGTCGCGGCGAATCGGGGAAGGGCGGCTGTCGCTACGGTCCTTTCGGCGCGGTCGCCCTCGAGACCCAGCATTTTCCCAATGCGCCCAACGAGCCCGCCTTTCCGACGACGATCCTCCGCCCCGGCGAGCAGTACCACTCGCACTCGGTGTACCGCTTCGTCGCCGCTTGACTGGTCAGGCGATGCTTGGCGCGGCGAACCGTGGCGCCGCGACGAGCGCCGTGGCGCCGCGCAGCCGTGCCTGCGATCCCGCCTTCTCCGGATACACCGGCGTCGAGGCCGCGATGTCCGTCAACGCGCGGTCCCTGATGATCTTGCGCATGATCGGCTCGATGTCGCGCCATGCTTCGATGATCTCGCCGCCGACGCAGATCTGCGCCGGACTGAGGGTGTTGATGATCACGGCGAGACCTGCGCCGAGGTGGCGCGCCGTCTCCTCGATCGCCTTCGTCGCCCGGGCGTCGCCGGCGCGAGAGCGGGTGATCACGTCCGCGATCGAGATCCCGGACGACTCGACGATGCTCCGCGCCGTGGCCGGCGAAAACTTCCTCCCCAGATAGCGCACCACCGTCGCGAGGTCCGAGGCGTACGCCTCGAGACAGCCACGGCCGCCGCAGTGGCACTCCGGACCGTCGGCGCTGAGCGGCACGTGGCCGAACTCTCCCGCCGTGTTGCGCATGCCGCGCAGGACCTGGCCATTGATGACGACGCCGGTCCCGACGCCGTCCGAGACGCTGACGTAGACGAAGTCCGACAGCTCCGCTGCACCGCGCTGGCCGAGCCACATCTGCGCCAGCGCACAGGCAATCGGCGCGTTCTCCACGTACACCGGCATCTTCACCGCGTCGGAGAGCGCGTCGCGGATATCGACGTTGCGCCAGCCGAGGTGGGGTGCGTTCAGCACTCGACCCGTCTCGCTGTCCACCATTCCCGGCACGACGAGCCCCAACCCCTCGCAGCGTCCCGCCTCGCGGTGAGTCGCGAGAAGCCGGCGCACCCGCACCTTCAGTTCGGCGACCAGCTCCGCCGGGTCCTCGATCGTGTCGAAGGTCTCGGTGGCGATCGCCGTGCCGCTGAAGTCGCCGAGCATGACGTAGGTTCGGCTGAACCGCACGTCGATCGAGATCGCCAGGCGTCCGCGGGTCCGCACGAACAGCATCTGCGGGCGCCGTCCGCGCGGCGAGCCGACCGTGGCGCCCTCGTAGAGCGAGCCGTCGTCGACGAGTTCGTCGACGATGGATGACACCATGCCGCGCGCGATCTCCATCCGTCGCGCCAGATCGGCGCGCGAGATCGGCTCGTGCTCCCGCACGAGATTGAGCAGGATCTGCCGGTTGACCTCGCGCGGCGTCGAGCGTGTGGCACGGACGAAGCTGCGTGTGTTGATCTTTCTCATGCTGTCACTGGATGCAGCCGGACGGGGATGCCCCATTTGGCAGCCCGCCTAACATTATGCCCGCCGGCGGCCGGCACAAGCGCATCGACCGATCTTCCGCTGTTGTGCCGACGGGCGCATCGCCCCATTTTGAGGGGTAGTCGTCCCACCCGGATTCCCTTGCACGGAGCATCAGGCAGCCAGTGGCCGAACTCGCCTTCCGCGACGGCATCATGGATCGGATCCGCCTGCGCGAGCAGCGGTTCGACGAGCGCGCGTATCTCTTCGTGCTCGGCGCGCTCGAGTACTGCCAGCAACGGCTCCCCGAGCGCCGGCACATCTCCGGGCGCGAGCTCGCCCTCGCCTGCCGCGATCTCGCCCTCGACCGGTTCGGCGTCATGGCGCGTATGGTCCTCGAGCATTGGGGAGTCCGCTGCACCGCCGATCTCGGCGACGTCGTCTTCACGCTCGTCGAGCTGGAACTGCTCATGAGCCAGGCCACCGACACCCGCGACGAGTTCGCCGAAGTCTTCAGCTTCGACCAGGCCTTCGAGCGCGACTATCCCTGGTGTGCGCAGTTCGTCTGACCCGAATCCGCTTCCCATCCGCTCCATGCCCTCGATCCCGGAGCTTCCGCAATGCCGCAAGTGCGGCGCAGGCGTGCTGCTTCCCCTCAGCGACTACGGTCGCGACGGTGCTCCGATCTCCTTCAAGGCCTGGGCGTGCAGCAATCCGGCGTGCGGCTTCAACCTGCGGATCGACAACGGGGAGCTGAGTTACGGTCGGGTGATCGGACCATCGCAGAAGTAGCGTCCGGTCGCATCCGTCAGCTCGAGCCGCAGCTCCCGGCGCGCCGATGAAGCTCGCCGCTCCGCCGCGCCCGATCGTCGCCGACGCCACCGGCGCGTCGGCCGCCGATTCGGCCGCCATCGCCGCCGGCGTCCCGTCCCGGGCCCTGATGCAGCGGGCCGGCGCCGCGGCGGCGGCGGAGATCGTTCACCGGTATCCCGGGCGCGCACGCCACGGCGTGGTCGTCGCCACTGGATCGGGCAACAATGGAGGCGACGGCTGGGTCGTCGCCGCGGCGCTTCTTGCTGCGGGAGTCCCCGTCCGCGTCGTGGAATGTGCCGAGTCGGGAACGCCGGACGCACGCGCCGAGCGGGAGTCGGCGAGCGCCGCCGGCGTCGAGTCAGTGCCTGCTCGCTCGCTCGCCGATGCCGGCGAGCCCCTGATCGTCGACGCGCTGCTCGGCACCGGCTTCTCTGCCGACACACCGTTGCGCGGTACCATCGCCGACGCGGTCAATGAGCTTCAGGAGTGCGCCGCGCGCGGAGCGATCCTCGTCGCGCTCGATCTGCCGTCCGGGCTCGACGCGACTTCCGGCCGGAGCGCCGGCGGGCTGCGCGCGGCGCTCACCCTCACCTTCGGCACTTTCAAACGCGGTCACCTCGTCGGGCGCGAGCAGTGTGGCGCCATCGTCCTCCTCGACATCGGCCTCGGCGCGCACGTGGAAGCCGCGCGCGGCATTCCACTCGCCGACCCGGCGTGGTTTCGTCGGTCCCTTCCCGCCATCGCCGCCGACGCGAACAAGGGAACCCGCGGACGGATCGCCGTCGTCGGCGGGTCGGCGGGAATGGCCGGCGCGGCGATTCTCGCGGCGCGCGCCGCGCTGCGCAGCGGCGCCGGTCTGGTGAAGTGCGTCGTCGCGCCGGAGTCGGTTCCGGCGGTGCAGGAGGCGGTGCCCGAAGCGCTCGCCGCCGCGTGGCCGATCGACGACGCATCGGCGCGCTCGGTTGTCGGCGACTGGGCCGACGCCATGCTCGTCGGTCCCGGCCTCGGTCGTCACGAGGCGCGCGAGCTCGTCGAGCGTCTGCTTCGCTCCTCCCGGTCGCCAGTCGTCCTCGACGCGGATGCCCTGAACGCCTTCGCCGGCGATGCCGCGGCACTCGCCCCACTGCTCGGCGGCCGCGCGGCGATTCTCACGCCGCACCCCGCCGAGTTCGCGCGGCTGGTCGGCGGCGGCGCGAGCGTCGAGGACGTTCTCGCTGATCGATTCGCGTGGCCCTCACGGGTCGCGGCCCAGGTGAAGGCGAGCGTCCTGCTGAAGGGAGTGCCGACGATCGTCGCCTCGCCGACCGGCGGAGCGATCCTCGTTGCCGAGGGAACGCCGATCCTCGCCACCGGTGGGGCGGGGGATCTGCTCGGCGGCATCGTCGCCACCCTGCTCGCGCAGACGAGCGACGCCTCGCTCGCCGGTGCCCTCGCCGCCTTCGCCCATGGACGCGCGGCTGCCGGCGCGAGCGCTCGTGCCGTGCGCGGATACACTCTCGACGACGTGCTTCTCGAGCTTCGGGACGTCTGGCAGCTCGCGCCGCCCTCCCCGCGGCCTCCGGTTCTCGCCGAGCTGCCGGCGGTCGGCGAGCCGTGATCCCGGCCTCGACGAGCTCTCATCTCCGACTCGGCGAAGGCGCCGAGTTCGACGCCATTCGCTCGATGCTGGGCGAATGGGGCAGCCGCGCAGCCGGCATCGGCGACGACGGAGCCTTGCTCGACGTGCCGGCTGGTGAGCGGCTCGTCGTCAGTACGGACGCGTCGATCGAAAACGTTCACTTTCGCCGCGAATGGCTTTCGGCGCAGCAGATCGGCGCGCGTGCCGCCGCCGCGGCGCTGAGCGATCTCGCCGCGATGGCGGCGACGCCGCTCGGACTCCTGCTGGCACTCGGCGTACCGCCGGACTGGCAAGCCGAGCTGACCGAGCTGGCGCGCGGCGTCGGCGTGGCGGCCGAGCGCGCCGGCTGCGCCATCGTCGGCGGCAACATCGCACGCTCATCCGCACTCTCCCTCACTTTCACCGTGCTCGGCAGCACCAGCCAGGCGCTTCACCGCGCCGGCGCGAAGGCCGGCGATATCGTCTACGTCACCGGCCGGCTTGGCGGTGCGGGCGCGGCTCTCGCCTCGCTGCTCGCTGGCCGCGTGCCGCGGCCGGCGCACATGGAGCGGTTCGTCGCGCCGGTGCCCCGTCTCGCCGAATCGCGATGGCTGGTCGAGCACGGGGTTCACGCGGGTATCGACCTCTCGGACGGTCTGCTCGCCGACCTCGGCCATCTCGCGCGGGCGAGCGGCGTCTCGGTAGAGATCGATCTCGATCGACTCCCCCTCGTCGATGACGTCGATGCCGCCGCGGCAGCGGTGAGTGGCGAGGAGTACGAGCTCGTCGTCGCTGCTCCGCGCGCAGCGCGACTGCGGCCGGAGGAGTTCGCGAAGCGCTTCGATCTTTCCCTCACCGAGATCGGCGTCGTGCGCGATGCGCTCGACTCTCCGGTGATCGTGGTCGGAGCGCGCGTTGACCCTGCGCGCGGCCACGACCACTTTTCGTAGCATGCGCACGCTGCTGTCGGGGCTCATGCTCTGGTTCACTACGATCCTCCTCGCGCCCCTCGCCGTTCTCGCCAGCGTCGTCGGGCTGCACGACGTGAAAGGAGGGATCGTTCAGCAGTGGTGCATGCGAAGCTGGGCCCGCGCGCTCTGCTACGCGGCGGGCGCGAAGGTGGTGCTGCACGGCGCCGAGCACGTCGCCACAGGGCAGGGCACGGTGTACGCCAGCAATCACGTGAGCTGGTACGACGTGTTCGCCATCGCCGCCGCCCTGCCGCGCTACACCTTCGTCGCCAAGGCCGAGCTGCGGAAGATCCCCATTTTCGGATGGGGTGCCGAGGGTGCAGGAGTCGTCTTTCTCGCGCGCGAGAACCGCAAGTCGGCATTCGAGTCGTACGAGCTCGTCGCGCGGCAGATCCGTCGCGGTCTGAACGTCGTCGTCTTTCCCGAGGGGACTCGCGGCTTCGATTATCCGCTCCGATCGTTCAAGAAGGGGCCGTTCGTCCTCGCCATCGCCGCCGGAGCGCCGGTGGTGCCCGTCGTCGTCTACGGTGCGCGCGAGGTGATGGGCAAGGGAAGCTTTCGCGTCCACAGCGCCACGGTGCACGTCCACCTGCTCGAGCCCGTCCCGACCGTCGGTTATGATTATGACCATCGGCACGAACTGATGCGCACGGTGTGGAATCGCATGGCCAATCTTCTGCGCGACGAGTATGGCGTCGACTCGCGCGGCGATGCCGTCGCCGTCTCACCGGCCCAACAGATCGCCTGATCCACCGTCCCGAGTCACCACTCACGTCTCACCATTCACCCGTTCCAATGCACTCGATCATCGCCGACATCCGCGCGCGTGAGATCCTCGACAGCCGCGGCAATCCCACCGTCGAAGCCGACGTCGTTCTCGTCTCCGGCGTGGTCGGCCGCGCCGCCGTGCCGAGCGGCGCGAGCACCGGCGAGCACGAGGCGATCGAGCTGCGGGACAAGGACGAGGAGCGCTATGGCGGCAAGGGCGTCACCCTCGCCGTGCAGAACATCCAGGAGACGATCGCCCCTGCCCTCGAAGGCGCCGACGCCAGCGACCAGATCGGGATCGACGCCGCGCTGATCGAGATGGACGGCACGCCGAACAAGTCGAACCTGGGCGCGAACTCGATCCTCGCCGTCTCGATGGCCTGTGCCCGTGCGGCGGCGGAGGAGGTGGGCATGCCGCTCTGGCGCTACCTGGGCGGCCCGATGTCTCGCGTCATGCCCGTGCCGATGATGAACATCCTCAACGGCGGCGCGCACTCGACGAACACGGTGGACCTCCAGGAGTACATGATCATCCCGGTCGGTGCCGAGCGCTTCAGCGATGCGCTGCGAATGGGCGCCGAGGTGTTCCACGCCCTGAAGAAGGTGCTCGTGAAGCGGAAGCTGAGCACCGGCGTCGGCGACGAAGGCGGGTTCGCCCCTGACCTCAAGAGCGACGAGGAGGCGATCACCGTCGTGCTCGAGGCGATCGAGGCCGCCGGCTACAAGCCGGGCCAGGACGTCGCCCTCGCCATCGACGCGGCAGCGAGCGAGTTGTACACTGGTGGGAAATACACCTTCAAGAAGTCCGGTGCCGGCACGACGGACGCCGCCGCCATGGTCGCCCTCTACGAGAAGTGGATCAGCCAGTATCCGATCGTCTCGATCGAGGACGGCCTCGCCGAGGATGACTGGGACGGATGGAAGTTGCTGACGGACTCGATCGGCGACCGGTGCCAACTCGTCGGCGACGACATCTTCGTCACCAACACGGAGCGCCTGGCGCGGGGGATCGAGAGTGGAGTCGGCAACTCGATCCTCATCAAGCTGAACCAGATCGGCACCCTCACCGAGACGCTGGAGACGATCGAGATGGCGCGAGCTGCCGGCTACCTGTCGGTGATATCGCACCGCTCCGGCGAGACGGAGGACACGTTCATCGCCGACCTCGCCGTCGGGACCGGCGCGGGGCAGATCAAGACCGGCTCGGCGTCGCGCACCGATCGGGTGGCGAAGTACAACCAGCTCCTGCGGATCGAGGAGCAGCTCGGCGACGCGGCGGAGTATCCGGGCGGCGCGATCTACGGGCTATAGGAGCGATCGTGGCCAGGGGGAAGAAGAGCGCCGGCGCGGCAACGAAAGGCGAGCGAGTCCGGCAACTGCTCATCGTCGCCGGCGTCGTGGCCGCGCTCGTTTTCGCCGTGCAGGGAGGCGAGTACGGCACCACGGACCTCGTGAGGCAGAAGCAGCGCCACGCGCGGCTCGTCGCCTCGATCGACTCGCTGCAGCACGTCGTCGACTCGCTGCGGGTCTACGAGCGCCGGCTGCGGACTGATCCGGCGCTCCAGGAGCGGATCGCGCGCGAGGAGTTCGGGATGGTGCGCGGCGACAAGGAGCTGCTGTACCGGTTCGCCGAGCCGGAGCCGGACTCGAGCCGCGTGCCGCGCACACCCTGACCGCCGCTTCTCAGAAGGTCGCGACGCAGCCGAACAGCAGGTCGCCGTCGTTGTCGCTCCGCGCGCCGCGCGATCGCGCGTCGCTGTCGTAGTTGTCCACGACTGACGCCTTGAGCGCCAGCGCCGCCGCCACCTTGTACAGCACGGCCGCGCTGGCCGTGCCGGTGAAGCGATGGAGCGCGTGGAACTCGGGGCGGTACGACGTGCTGAACGACGCCGTGACCCGGTCGTCCAGCTTGCGTTCCAGCCGGTATTGGGCCGAGTAGCGGGCGTAGACCTGCTCCGTCCGGGTGCTGTCGGTGGCGGCGAGCACGCTCCGCTCGGCCAGCAATGCGATGCTCAGGTCGGAGGAGAAGCCGTCGCGCTTGGCGAAGACCAGCTTTGCGCCGCCGCCGCCGGCGTAGCGGCGGATGATGCGCTTCTCGAGGCTCGACTCGATGCTGGCGAGCATGAATGGAGTGATGTGCGAAAAGGGGCGGAGGTCGGCGGTGAACGCTGCCTGCCAGGAGCGCTTCGTGACCGTGGGAACGCCGTCGAGTCGCGTCTCGCCGTAGGTGAATGCGGCGTCGACGCCCAGCTCGACGAGGCTGTCCACCGAGCTCGCCCCGAGCCGGGTGAGCATGGTGGACTGGTCGACGTTGCCGAAGGAGAGATTGGCATTCGCTTCGGCCTTGAGCTTGCGGCCGAGCCCCTGCGCGCGGAGAGGACGGGAGAGGGCGGGGAGGAGCAGGCAGGCGATGGCCAGCGAGCGCGTCGTGGCGCACTGCACGAGAGATGGTATCCAATCGAGCCTCGGACGCAGGGGCATTCGTA
>JBIOHU010000093.1:0-8681 GCA_044449225.1 Gemmatimonadales bacterium
CGAAGGCCGACGCTCTCGAGGCGGTGGGGCTCGGGGTGGAATGGGTGCTTGCCGGAGGCGACCCGGGGAAGGAGATCGCCGCGGCGGCGGCGCGCGAGAACTGCGACCTCGTGGCGATGAGCACCCACGGTCATCGCGGACTGCAGGATCTCCTGCGCGGCAGCGTGGCGAACGACGTGCGTCACCACACCACGGTGCCGGTGCTGCTCGTGCGCGGGGCGCCTCATCACCTCAAACCGTCATGACCACCGCCTCGATGACGCCCGCGCTCAGTGGCCCCGTCGAAGACTACCTCAAGGCGATCTACGATCTGGAGCGTGTCGGCGCGCCGGCAACCACGAACGACATCGCCGATCGCCTCGCCGTCTCGCCGGCCTCGGTGAGCGGGATGATGCGCCGACTCGCCGAGCAGGGATTGATCACCCACGAGCCCTACAGGGGAGTGCGGCTGACCGATGCCGGCCGCCGCGCGGCGCTGCGCACGTTGCGCCGGCACCGCATCCTCGAGTGCTATCTCACCGAGGTGCTCGGATACCAGTGGGACGGCGTTCACGCCGAGGCCGAGCAGCTGGAGCACGCCGCGTCGGAGGAGTTGATCGAGCGGATGGCGGCGGCCCTCGGATATCCGACCCTGGATCCACACGGGGCCCCGATTCCGACGCGCGACGGCTGGGTCGAGGAGGCGTCACTCCGCACCCTGGCCGACGTCGTGACCGGCGAGCGCGTGCGGGTGCGACGAGTGCAGGACGAGGACGCCGAGCGCCTGCGCTATCTGGCTGAACTCGGCATTCGGCCGGGTGCCCTCGTGCGCATTCTCGACAAGTCGCCCTACGACGGGCCGATCACCCTCTGGATCGGCGTCGGCGGAAGCGGCAGCACGCGGGGCATCGGAAGCGGACTCGCCGCGCAGGTGTTCGTCGAGTCCGCCGGGGCCGAGTAGCGAACGAAGCGCGGAACGCCTCTTGCCCGCTTCGGGCGATACGCCGCGACCCGGAGGACCGAGTGACCGCCCGACCGACCGTTTCCGACCCCGACACGGGGATCCCCGATCTCATTCGCCGCCTCACCACCGATTCGAAGCGCCTCGTCGGCGACGAGGTGGAGCTAGCCAAGCTCGAGGCATCGGACAGCCTGCATCGCGCCACGAAGGGGGTGCTGTTCATGGCGCTCGCTTTCGGTGCCGGAGTGGTCATGCTCGTTGCGTTGACCCTGCTCCTCACGTCGCTGCTCGGGCGCATCGACGGCGAGCACATGTGGTTCGGCGCCGTCGTGACCGGCGTCGTCGAGCTGGGCATCGGCGGATGGCTCGTGAAGCGTGGAGTGAGCTCGCTCTCGAGTCCCTCCTACTCGCTCGAGCAGACGCGCGGCGCCATCGCCGACACGGCGCACTGGACGACCTCGACTCCGCGCTGACCGCGCGGGTCGCCATCACCCGTCGCGAAGGTCAGCGGTCGCGATCTTCGGCGCGAATCTCCGCGTTCGTCGGCGCGCGATCGAAGGTGCCTGCGGACGCATTCGCGGCTCGGTGCGACGCGTTGTCCATGGTCGAGCGGGCGCGATTGAAGCCCTCGCTCGCGTATCCACTCACCGTGCTCCAGGCGCCGTACCGACGGGTCTGTTCCTCGTTCCAGCCGCGCTGCAGATCCTGCTGGACCTCGTTCCACTCCTTGCTGGCGTAGTCCGGATTGTGCGCCGCCACGTGACCCAGATAGTAGGCCGGCCTGACGTCCTCGAACGAGCGGTCCGCCGGTCGATTCAGCGTTCCCTCCCAGATCTTGCGGTAGTATTCGTCGTCGTCGCGCGACAGCGCTCCGGTCGCCTCGGCGACGGCGCGGCCCGACCACCAGCCGCCGAGTGCGCCCGCGATGCCGCCGATCAGCGTCCCTACTGGACCGCCGAGGGAGCCGATGGCCGCGCCGGCGAGCACGCCGCCGATCCCACCGACGGCCTCCCCGACCTCGTCGCCGGCGCTCGGATGATCGTCGTGCGCGCCGAGCGCCCTGTCTTTGGCGCGCTCGATGCGCGCGTCGGTCGACTCGTTCTTACGGTCAGCTGTGTCCATGTCGAGGTCCCCCGAGGAAGGTGATGTGCCCTTGCTACGGGCAAGTTCGGGACCGGTATCCGCGCTTGACATCGCGCCGACGCCGCCGCCGATTCCGGCCATGAGCGCGCCAGTCCGCATCGGAACCCAGGGATGGAACTACGACGCGTGGGTCGGTCCCTTCTATCCGACCGGCACTCGCGCCGCCGACTACCTCACCGTTTACGCGCGCGCCTTCGATACGGTCGAGGTGGACTCGACCTTCTATGCGATTCCGCCGCTGAAGACCGTGCGCGGCTGGTACGACCGCACACCCCACGGCTTCGTCTTCGCGCTCAAGCTGCCACAGGAGATCACGCACGAGCGCCGGTTGCGCGACGCGGACGACGTCGCCGAGCTGTTCTACGATCGCGCCCGCGAGTTGGGCGACAAGCTCGGGCCGGTGCTCATCCAGCTCGGACCTGACTTTGGGCCGGTGGAGCTCCCCGCACTGGCCAACCTGCTGCCGAAGCTGCCGCGCGACATCCGATTCAGCGTGGAGTTTCGCCAGCGCGGTTGGATTCAGGACGGCGTCCTCGCGCTGCTCGCCGAGCACGACGTCGGCCTCACCCTCACAGACGCACGTTGGATCGCGCGCAAGCAGATGCTCTCCCTCGTGAGCCGGCCGACGACGAACTTCCTGTACGTGCGCTGGATGGGGGCGAACCGGGACATCGTCGACTACTCGCGCGTCCAGATCGATCGCACCCGGGAGCTCGAGCAGTGGGCAGGCGTGCTCTGGCCTCTCGCGTTGAAGGGCGTCAGCGTGTACGGCTACGTGAACAACCACTTCGCCGGCCACTCGCCGCAAAGCGCGCGCGAGCTGCAACAACTGCTGCGCCAGACCCCGGTCGATCCGGGGACGCTCGGCGAGCAGATGTCGCTGTTCTGAGCGGTCCGTCGGACGCGGCGATGATCACCGCGCACTCGCGCGGCGGCCGCTCTCTCGCGCACTGCCTAGATTTCCCGCATGTCCCGTCGCTTGTGGGTCTTCTGCGTGTTCGCTGCCGTCGCTGCGGTGGTGTTCATCCGCCTCGGGTTCTGGCAGATCGGGCGACTACACGAGCGCCGCGCCCGCAACGCCGCGATCGCCGCGCAGCAGCGCGATGCCCCCGTCGATTTCCTCGCGCTGCCTCCCGATACCGGGCTCGCGCACTATCGCGCGGCGATGCTCGTCGGGCGCTATGACTACGAGCACGAGCTCGTGCTGACGGGTCGTACCCGCCACGGGTCGCCGGGCGTCGAGCTGCTGACGCCGGTGCACCTGGCCGGATCCGACCGTGCCGTGCTCGTCGATCGCGGTTGGGTATACTCGCCCGATGCCAGCACCGTGGATCGCGCGCGCTGGCGTGAAGGCGACTCGGCGCGCGTCGCCGGCTACGTGGAGCTCTATCCACCCGATGCGGGCGTGACGACTTCCTCCTTCGGGCCGCGCATCGTGCGCCGAGCCAGCCGGAGCGAGATCGCGGCGAAGATTCCCTATCCCGTCGCCCCGTACTACCTCGTCGCGATGGGCGACACGAGCTCCGCGGCCCATCCGGCGCGGCGGGAGGCGCTCCTGCTGGACGAGGGCCCGCACCGCAGTTACGCCATCCAGTGGTTCTGCTTCGCCGCGATCGCCGTCGGCGGCGCGGCGGCGGTCGTCTTCCGCGAGAGGGAGGAGCGGCGCGGCACCTGGAAGGCGATCGACTGAGCGGGTCGCGACACCTGGCCTGTCCGATGCATCGCCGTCGGCGACGCGGTAACTTTCAGTCAGACCCGACTCCGAGCGTCCAATGACCGTGTCGTCCGCAGCCCTGGCCAGCGAAAAGGAAGCCCGCGACGTCGCCGAGGCGGCGCGCGAGAGCGAGTGGTCGGGGCCGAGCTTCGTGCGCGAGCTCTTTCTCGGCCGCTTCCGCCTCGATCTCGTGCATCCGCATCCCGTGACGGAGGATCCGGCCGAGGTCGCAAGTGCTGCGCCTTTTTTCACGAAGCTCCGCGCCTTTCTCGAGCGCGTGGACTCCGACATGATCGACCGCACCGGCGAGATCCCCGAATCGTACGTGCAGGAACTGCGCGAGATGGGCGCGTTCGGAATCAAGATTCCCACCGAGTACGGCGGACTCGGCCTGTCGTATGCGAGCTACACCCGGGCGATCGCCATGGTGACGAGCAAGGACGGCTCGCTCACCGCGCTGCTGTCGGCGCATCAGTCGATCGGACTGCCGCAGCCGCTCAAGCTGTTCGGCACCGCCGAGCAGAAACAGCGCTACTTCCCGCGGCTGGCAAAGGGGGCGATCTCCGCCTTCGCCCTCACCGAAGTGGACGCCGGATCGGATCCGGCGAACCTGCGCACGAGCGCGACGCCGAGCGCCGACGGGACGTACTGGACGCTGAACGGCGAGAAGCTCTGGTGCACCAACGGCACGCGGGCCGAGCTGCTGGTCGTCATGGCGCGCACGCCGGACGTGGTTGTCAACGGCAAGCCGCGCAAGCAGATCACGGCGTTCATCGTCGAGACGAGCATGCCCGGCGTCGAGGTCGTGCACCGCTGCCGCTTCATGGGGCTGAAGGCGATCGAGAACGGCGTCGTCCGGTTCACCGACGTGCGCGTTCCGAGCGAGAACATCCTCTGGGGCGAGGGAAAGGGGCTGAAGCTCGCGCTGATCACCCTCAACACGGGCCGCCTGACCCTCCCGGCGAGCTGCGCCGGCGGCGGCAAGGCGATGCTCCAGGTCGCCCGATACTGGGCGAACGAGCGAGTGCAGTGGGGCGTGCCGATCGGGAAGCACGAAGCGATCGCGCAGAAGATCGCGAACATGGCGGCGAACACCTTCGCCATGGAGTCGGTCGCCGAGTTGACGGTGGCGCTCTCGGAGCGCGGGCACTACGACATCCGCCTCGAGGCAGCGATCGCCAAGATGTGGAACACCGAGGCGGGATGGCGCATCGTCGACGACACGCTCCAGATCCGCGGCGGGCGCGGCTACGAGACCGCCGACTCCCTGCGCGCCCGCGGCGAGGCGGCGATCCCCGTGGAGCGTGCGATGCGCGACTTCCGCATCAACCTCATCTTCGAGGGCACGTCGGAGGTGATGCGCCTCTTCATCGCTCGCGAGGCGGTCGACCATCACTTCAAGACCGCGTTCGCTCTCGTCGACAAGGGATCGTCGAGGTCCGAGAAAGTCTCGGCGCTCGGCCGCGTCGCGAAGTTCTACCCCGGCTGGTATCTCGCGCGATGGTTCGGCCGCGGCGAGGTACCGACGGCGTACGCCGAGTTCGGAAAGCTCGGCCGGCACCTCCGCTGGGCGGAGCGGCACACGCGACAGCTCGGACGGATGCTGTTCCACGCGATGGTTCGCTTCGGAGCGAAGCTCGAGCGGCGACAGATGGTGCTGTTCCGCGGCGTGGACATCGGGGCCGATCTCTTCGCGATGACGGCGGTCTGCGTGCGCGCCCGTATGCTCGAAGGACGGGGAAATCGCGAGGCTACCGAGCTGGCTGACCTGTTCTGTCGTGAGGCGCGACAGCGAATCAGGGCGAACTTCCGCCACTTCTACGGAACGAACGACGCCGCCCTGTACCGGGTCGCGCAACAGGTGCTCGCCGGCGAGCACGAGTGGCTGGAGCAGGGGATCGTCGGCCTGATGGGAGACGTGCGCGTCCGCGTCGAGGACGCGGACACGCGCGGTCAGCACGCCGAAGGCGCCGCCGTCCTGGTGTGACTCCCGACCTGGAGCAGGATCACCGCCGCCGCGATGCAGACGCCGCCGGCGAGAGTGCGAGGTCCGAGGCGCTGAGCGAGCACGAGTGAGCCGAGCAGCGCTGTCCAGAACGGCTCGACGGTGCTGACGATGGCCGTGCGCACGGGGCCGATCACGGCGAGCCCTCGCAGGAAGGCGATGAACGCGAGCACCGTCGACACGACGGCCAGCGTCGCGATGGCTCCCCACCCCGACGGCGCGAACCGGAACGCCGGTCCACCCTGTGACAGCGCGACGACGACGAGGATCAATGCGGCCCCGCCCGAGGCGTATACCGACGTCACCGCCGGCGGCAGGTCGCGGCCCAAGTGGTCGATCATCGGGATGTACGCCGCGTACATGATCGCCGACGACAGCGCGAGCAGCACGCCCGCCGGATTCAGATGTCCCGTCCCCGGCATGCCAACCATGAGGGTGATTCCGGCGAGCGACAGGGCGAGCGCCATCGCTCGTCGTCCGCCAATCCGCTCGGCGCCGCGGGCCGCGGCGATGACGGCGACCCATGCCGGATACGTGTAGAACAGGAACGACAGCGTCGCGGCGGGAATGTAGCGGAGCGCGGACAGGCTGACGAAGGCGATCGCCGCCTGTCCGCCGCCGGCGAGCAGGAGCAGCGGCATGACGATCCTGCCCGTCCGCCGCACGCGCGCCAGGCCGCCGCCGACGGCGACGAGCAGCACGGCGGCGATGACGTATCGCCAGGCCAGCACGTCGACGAGCGTCGCGCCGCTCCGGGTGGCGATCGTGATGAGAATCGGAATCGAGCCGAAGCAGCAAGCGCTGAAGAGCACGAGCGCCGTGGCGCGCGCGACGTCGGCGGGTCGCGCGCCTACATCGGGTCGGGAGGGGTCGGTCATCGACTCGCTCAACGGAGCAGAAGGTGCAGTGCGACGTTGAAGTAGATGATGAGCCCCGTCACGTCGACGAAGGTCGCGATGAAGGGCGCCGACGCGCTGGCGGGATCGAAGCCGAGCCCGCGCATGACGAACGGCAGCATCGCCCCCGCCAGCGTGCCGAAGGTCACGACGCCGAGCAGCGAGATCGCCACCGTGAGCGCGACGAGATGCGGGCTGATCGGATGCAGTCCGTTGGCGCCGTAGTCGTGGCCGAGATGCATGCTGAACGCGGTGATGTCGTGTACGTGCATCCACTGCCAGAGCTCGATGCGGGCAAAGCCGATCACGGCGAGGATGACGCCGAGGGTGACGCCGGTCATCACTTCGCGCCCCGCCACCCGCCACCAGTCACGCAGCGACACCTCGCGCAGCGCCAGGGCGCGGATGATGAGCGACGTCCCCTGTGACCCCGAATTGCCGCCCGAGCTGACGATCAGCGGCAGGAAGATGGCCAGCACCGTCGCGGAATCGATCTCCTTCTGGTACACGGCGAGCGCCGTCGCGGTGAACATCTCCCCGATGAAGAGCGCGCTCAGCCATCCCGCGCGCTTCTTGATCATCCGCCAGAACCCGATCTGGTCGTACGGCTCGTCGAGCGCTTCCATGCCGCCCAGCTTCTGGACGTCCTCGGTCTGCTCCTCCTGAATCGCGTCGATGACGTCGTCGACGGTGATCGCGCCGATGACGTGGTTCGATTCGCTCACCACCGGTACGACGACGAGATCGTAGTTGGAGATGACGCGCGCGACCTCCTCGCGGTCGGCATATGGCGAGACGCTCTGCACCTCCGTCCACGCGATGTCGGAGAGTCGCGCTCCCTCCGGCGCCGCGAGCAGCTCGCGGAGGGAGAGCACGCCGGCCAGCCGCCCTTCGGCGTCGGTGGTGTAGATCGCGTGCATCGCCTCGCGACGGCCGCTGCGGGCGATCACCCGCACTTCGGCGAGCGCATCCTCGACGGTCGTCGTCGCCGGCACCTTCACGACCTCCGTGGTCATGATGCCGCCAGCGCTGTCCGGCTCCCACTTTCGTAGCGCCTCCGTCTCGCGGCGCGCTTCCGCCGGCATCTCCTCGACGATGTCTTCGGCGTGCTCCTCGTCGAGCTCCTCGAGCACGTCGGCGCGCTCGTCCGGCGTCATCTCGCTGACGAGGGCCGCGGCCTGCGCAGCCGGCATCGCCTCGAGCACGCCGCTGCGCAGCTCCTCGTCGAGGTACTCGAGCACCTGCGCCGCCCGCTCCCGCGGCAGCGCCGCGAGGAAGAGCGGGATCGAGTCGAACGGCATCGCCTCGGCGGCCTCCGCGAGGTCCGCCGGGTGCACCTCTTCCGTGTCCGCCGCGATCAGCGACGGCGCTTCCTCGAGAAGCGCGAGCAGGTCAGGCGCGAGGAGGGCACCGATTGGCCGCTCCTCGGGATTGTGCGGGGGTGGCGTCATGGCACGTCCTCGGAGACGGCGACGGAGGCGACGAGCCCGTCAAAGTAGGGCCGCGTAGGCCGGGCCGACAAGAGAGCGGGTGAGAGGTGAAGGGTGAGAGGTGAGAGGTCCAGCGGAACCATTCACCTCTCACCCTTCACTATTCACTGTCCGCGATCGGCAGCCGCCGTCGATCTGGCGTTTCGGATTCGACCTCGTAGCCGGCCACGGCGATCGCCTCGCGCAGTGCCTCGAGCGTCGCCCGCCCGTCGTGCTCGATCGTCGCTCCGCCGATCGTCACGTCGGCCGAGCTGATTCCCGGCACCGGGGTGAGGGCGGTGAAGATCGCCTGCACGCAGTGTTGGCAGCTCATGCCGGCGATGCGAAGTCGCGTGATCATTCTGCACGATAACCGGCGCCGGCCGCGGAGGGGAAGGCCGTTTCCGGCGACTCGTTGACGCTGCCCCTGTCGTTGGGGAGATTGCCGGCGTCCCCCACCACTCGACAAATGCCCTCTCGTGCCGCCGCGTTTCTGGGGCTCGGCGCCGCCATC
>JBIOHU010000094.1:0-8426 GCA_044449225.1 Gemmatimonadales bacterium
ATTCGCGACGGATCGCCGAAGGGCGCGAGCTCATCGGGTCTCATTCGGCGGGCGGTGGGTAGCGCGTCGAGTAGCGCGACGGCGCGCCGCTCGCCTGCCGCGAGCAGCGACCGACAGACCGGGAGCGCGCTGGCCGGGTAGCATGCGACGAGCGGTTGAGCGTGCGCCGACGCGGCGTCCACGGGAATCACGGCCTCCGTCCCGCCCTCGCTTCGCCGGCGAAGAGCGAGCAGGAGGCCTGCCGTCACGAAGGGCATGTCCCAGGCGACGACGACGACCGGTGCGCCGGCCGCGGCCTCGAGGCCGGCGGCGATTCCCGCCAGTGGTCCAAGCCCGGGTGCGGCGTCGGCGACGACGCGCTCACCAGGAAACCAGTCGGAGGCGCGACGATCGTTCGCCACGACGACCTGTTCGGTGGTCGCGCTGCGCAGCGCGCCGAGCGCGAGATCGGCGATGCGAGCGCCGCCGATCGCCGCGAGTCCCTTCGGGCGGCCTCCGAAGCGGCGAGCCGATCCCCCGGCGAGCAGGACGCCGACGCAGCGATCCGCCGACGCCGGCGGGCTCAGATGCGCAGCCCGCGTTGCTCGGCCGCGAGCTCGAGCTCGATGGTGAGGGCCCGCTCGACGATGAACGATTCGACGCCGCGACGCGGGCGCTCCTTCAGGAAGCGTCCGCAGCCGTTGCACATCACGAGATCGTAGCCGATCTCCTCGTTGGCGATGCGGGCGATCGCCGGTTCGTGCTCGGCGTCGCAGCCCAGGCAGCCGATGCGACGCGTTCGCCACTCGGCGTCGCATCGCGCGCAGACGAGGGTGCGCTGCGATCCGCGCTCGAGCAGGGCGATGTCCGGAGCGCCGCCGCAGCAGGGGCAGACCGTCCGCGTCCACGTCTTCCAGATCGAGGCCGGCCCGACCCTGACGCTCGCCGCGCGAAGCATCGCGTTGCCGACGAGGATCGCCACCTGGCGTGCCGCGCGCCGTCGCGCGTCGCGCGGAGTCCGGTCGCCGGTGAACCAGCCGCTGACCAGGTCGTCGACGTCGAGCTCTCCGACGAGCAGGGCGCCCCGGTCGTGGTTCGACACGAAGCCGGCGACCTCGAACGCGTCGAGCATGACGACGAAGCGCGGCAGCAGGTCGCCGCACGATCCGAGCACCCGCAGCGCGTCGTAGCCGACCTGACCGTTTCGGATGCGCCGCTGTGACTCGTCGGTGTCCACCTGGGGCTCGCACCCCTCGAACAGCTCGGCGTGCACGCGCAGCACCGGCTCGAACTGGTCGACCAGCGTGCTGCGGACGGTGGTGGGGCGAGGTGGTGAAGCGGCCGACACGAATCCTCCGGTTCGACACGCTCCGCCATCGGGCCAGATGCCGTCGGCGCCGTGTCGCCAGTAGCACGACCGAGCGCCGAAGAACGTCACGCCGTGCTCAATCTGGCTCGTACGTCGTGCTGAGGGTGGAATCCTCCGCCACGACGACACGCGTGACTCGTGCCGCTCTGCCGAGCGCCGACTGCACCCGGAGGGCGATGACGCGGGCGAGGTTCTCGCCGGTCGGCATGAGCCCGCCGTCGCGGAACTCGTCGACGTCCAGGTTGAGGTTGCGGTGATCGAGCCGATCGCGGACCTCTTGCTGGAGCACTCGGTCGAGCAGACCGAGGTCGACGGCGAATCCCGTCACCGGATCGACGGCGCCGGTGACGGTCACGTCGCAGACGTAGCCGTGCCCATGATAGTTCGGCCGGGCGCAGAGGCCGAAGGTGGACTCGTTCTTCGCGTCGCTCCACTCCGCGACGCGATACCGATGCGCCGCGGCGAAGGAGACGCGGCGGGTGAGGAAGGAAGGCATTCCGAAGCTTACGCGTAGGTGGGTAGGTGGGTAGGTGCGAAGGTGGGGAGGGATGCGGAACGGGCACACCGAACCAGTCCGGTGTGCCCTTCGTCGTATCCCACCTACCCACCTACGCACCTAATCGAATCAGTGCTGTTCCCCCATGTCCTCGGGTGCGGCGTCCGAGCCGAGGTAGCCTTCCGGCGTCGGCGTGTCGGGCGGGTTCCAGGTCGTGCCGTCTTCCATGACCTTCTCGTAATCGGTCGAGCCGTCGAGGTCGTCGGCCACGTCGTCGGCGAGGTGCTCGGCCTCGGGGCTGAAGGGGACGGCGACGTCGCCGAGGAGGGTGCCGGCGCGGCGCTCCTCGTCGACCAGATGCTCGTCCGCGGCAGCCGGACTCTCGGCACGGCGGATCGGATCGACGACGATGTCGTTGGAGTAGTCGGTGACGCCCAGCACGTCGGTGATCACGTGCTCGGCGATGCGCCGCTCGCCGTCGGTGCCGACGCGGCCGGCGAGGATGACGCGGCCATCGTGGGCCGTGACCGTGATGTCGTCGACGTCGATGGCGCCGTGCTCGGCGAGCTGCTCGCGCACGATGTCCCGCAGCTCGCGGTCGTCCAGTTCATCGATGTCGTGCAGGTTCTCGAAGTCGCGCGCCATGATCGCCGCCGGGAAGAGGGTCGCCGGCGGCTCCCGGGCTCAGCGTCCGAAGAGGTACGACACGCCGAGCGTGAATGCCGCCTGATGCGTGTAGAACGACTTCGGCGTGGACTGCGTGAGAACCGCCGTATTGTCCGAGGCGAGCCGGTAGTACGTGTCCGGATACGAGAGCTTGAAGATCCGGTCCGTGACATCCGCGCGGAGCTGGATTCGCCCGAGCCGTCCGGGCACCAGCTTCACCCCGCCACCGAGAACGAATGCAAAGGGGGTGCCGAAATGAAAGCCAGAGGAGTCGTCCTTCGCGGCACTGCGCAGCAGGCCGATGCCGCCGCGCACCTGGGGCACGAGGTGGTACCAGCTCTTGCGCCCAGTCAGATTCATCGCCAGCGCCAGATCGGCCGAATAGACCCTGGCGCTCTCGCTGCGGGGGAGGCGCTGGGCGCGGGGCTTCGAGGGGTCGATCACGTCGCGGTTCGCGAAAGTCGCCGCGACATCGGTGCTCAAGGCGAGCGGTCCGGCGACGGTGATCTCGTAGCGTCCGCCGACCGTCGACGCGCTCTGCGGCGCCACGCCGGCGGGATCGCGCCCCGCCTTCACGTAGCCACCGAACAGCGTCAGCTCCTGCGAGTGATCGAGATCGGTGTATGGGCTCTTCGCCGGTTCGTGACCCACCTGGGCCGCGGCCGGGATGGCGACGAGCAGCGCGATGACGCCGCTGAGAAATGCCTTCACGCGTTCACTCCGAGCTCTGAAATGGGAAATCGTCAGGCGAGACGCAGGTCGCGTCCCGTCATCTCCGACGGCTGATCGAGGCCGAGCATGCGCAGGATCGTCGGCCCGACGTCGCAGAGAGCGCCGCCATCGCGCAAGCCAACGGCATCGCGATGGTCCACGACGAGGAAGGGCACCGGATTGGTCGTGTGTGCCGTGTGCGGCCCACCCGTCGCCGGATCGATCATCATCTCACAGTTGCCATGATCCGCCGTCACGAGAAGCCGGGTGCCCGCCGCCTCCGCGGAGGCGAGCACTCGCGCCAGGCAGGCATCGACCGTCTCCACCGCGGTTATCGTCGCCGGAATGGAGCCGGTGTGGCCCACCATGTCGCCGTTTGCGTAGTTGCACAGAACGAAATCGTGCTCGCGCGCCTCGATCGCCGCACAGAGCACGTCGGTGATCGCCGGCGCGCTCATCTCGGGCGCCAGATCGTACGTCGCCACCTTCTGACTCGGCACGAGCCGGCGGTCCTCGCCCGGAAACGGCGCCTCGACGCCCCCGTTGAAGAAGTAGGTCACATGGGCGTACTTCTCGGTTTCCGCGGTTCGCAGATTCGTCAGGCCGGCGCCGGAGATGACTTCGCCGACGATGTTCGCCATCGACTGCGGCGCGAACGCGACGCGGACTCCCCACGCGCCGAACGTCCGGTCGTACTGGGTCATCGTCGCCACCGTCACCCGCGGCCGCGCGGCGGCATCCACGCCGTCGATATCCGCGAAATCCGGCTGCGCGAGCGCGCGAACGATCTGGCGCATCCGGTCGGACCGGTAGTTGAAGCAGATCACGGCATCGCCGTCGCGCATCGGCGCAACCGGCGAGCCGTCGGCGCCGGTGATCGCCGTCGGCGTGATGAACTCGTCGGTCTCTTCGCGCTCGTACGCCTCACGCACGACCTGCAGCGGATCGGCGACCCGCGGCGGCTCGCCGAGGACGGCGGCGCGGTACCACTTCCCGGTGCGGTCCCACCGGTGGTCGCGGTCCATCCCGAAGTATCGTCCGCCCACACTGCCGATCACCGCGCGACCCGCCGCCCGCGCGATCAACTCGTCGAGAAAGGCCAGCCCGGAGCGCGGCATCGTGTCGCGACCGTCGAGCATGACCTGCACGGCGACGCGCGGCACTCCTTCCCGCTCGGCGAGATCGAGCAGCGCGTACAGGTGGCTGTCGATCGCGTGTACGCCGCCGGTGCCGATCAGGCCGACGAGGTGGAGCGTCCCGCCGTTCGTCTTCACGGCGCGGCAGGCCTCGAGAAGGACCTCGTTGGTGAAGAAGCGGCCGTCGGCGACCGCCGCCGAGATGCGGACGAGGTCCTGCATCACGACGCGGCCGGCGCCGAGATTCAGGTGGCCGACCTCGCTGTTGCCGATCTGCCCGCAGGGAAGGCCCACCGCCTCGCCCGAAGCCTCGAGCAGCGTCCGCGGCGCGCGCGACCAGAGGCGATCCCAGGTGGGCACGTTGGCCATCGCGATGGCATTGCCCTCGCGCTCGGCGCGGTAGCCCCACCCGTCGAGAACCAGCAGAACGACGGGCGCGGGACGTGACACAGCTGCCATCGCGAGTGAGATCGTGGAGAGGGACGAGGGTTGCCGGCAGGGAACTAATCGTCGATGTTCGAACGCCGGCGAAATGTACCCGCGGGAGCACCACCAAACCACGGCGGCCGCTCGGTCGGCACCGCCCTTGCTTCTGGATCAGCTCGTCCTTCCCGTTCCTCTCCCGCCGCACATGACCAACACGACTCCTCCACCGCCCGACGACAGCTGGGACGCCGGACGACGCAAGGATGCGACGCGTCCCCGGACCGATCGCCGCCGCGTGGGCTGGCGGGAGTTTCGCCACAGCTATCCGGGGCTGATCGCGACGATGACGATCGCCGTAGTCATCTTCCTCGCGGCCGACGCCTGGCTCATCGCTCGCTATGTCCGCTATCGGCGTGAGACCACCGAGCTTCGCGGATCGATGAGCGACGTCGAGCGTCGTCGCACCGACGAGCTTCTCGCGCAGAACGAGAACCGTCTCAAGGTGATGGTCGAGCTCTTCAAGCGGCAGGCGAACCTCGATCCCTCGCTCCACCTGTCGGTCTCCCTCGACAGCAACGTCATGTACCTGGAGCGCGACGGCGCTCTCCTTCGAGAGATGCCGATCACCGTCGGGCCGGAGAAGCGGGTCGGGACGTCGCCCGACACCGTGCACATCGCCGCGCCGCGCGGCAAGCGATCGGTCGACCGCATCCTCGACGAGAGCGATCCGTGGCAGGTGCCGGCGTGGGTGTACGCCGACCGCGGGATCGCCATCGGGGACTCGCCGATCAAGGGGGCCCTCGGGCCGTCGGCGATCATCCTGGATGGCGGGACGGTGATCTACTCAGTGCCCACGGTGGGACCTCTGAACGACTCGAGCTACGTGCTCCCGGGCGCCATTCGCGTTCGCGCCTCCGACCTGAAGGCGATCGCACCGAATCTCCGTCCAGGGGTACCTGTGTACTTCTACTGACTCTGCAGCGGAGACGGACGTGGGAATGGTGAGATTTTTCCGCCGAGGCGGACTGCTGGCGTGGGGACTGATCGGCGCGGTGATCCTGCTGATGGCCGCGAGCACCGCGCTGTTCGCGAGGACCGCGCTCGTGCGTCACGAGCGCGACGTGAGCCGCATGGTATTCAACGACAACGTCGACCTGCTCGAGCAGGTGCGAAAGAGCAGTGGCGCGCTCAACGACAGCCTGGCCAGCGTCTCGGCGACCAGCGATGCGCTGCCGACGACGAAGCCGTACATCGTCGTGAGCATCGAGGACCACCGGATCTGGTACAAACTGCGCGACAGCGTGCTGTTCACGACGGAGGTCGCCACCGGAAGCGGACGCACCCTCGACGGGAGCGGCGATGAGGCGCACTGGAAGTTCGAGACTCCGCGCGGCCGTCTGGTGGTCCAGAGCAAGGACGAGGACCCGGCGTGGATTCCCCCCGACTGGCACTTCGTCGAGCAGGCGCGCAAGCGGGGGCTGGGGATCGTCCGACTGAGCCGCGGCGAGTCGATCGCCGCCAACGACGGCTCGCAGATCATGGTCCAGGGGACCGACGTGGTGAAGCGCTACGCCGATGGCCGGGTCGTCCCGCTCGGGGATGCGAAGGAAGGCCACGAGATCATCGCCGGCGGCAACATCGTCATCCCGCCCTTCGGTACCAATCAGCGAAAGTACAAAGGCGTGTTGGGGACCCACCGTCTCGACCTCGGCGATGGCTATGGCATTCACGGCACCGACGAGCCGGAAAGCATCGGACATTCGGTCAGTCATGGCTGCGTGCGACTGCGGAATGAGGACATCGCGCGGCTGTATCCAATGGTCGAGGTGGGGACCCCGGTGTACATCTACTGACCAATCAGTCAGGAAGCTGCCATGTCGTTGCGGGACATGGCTTCCGCTCGTCGTTCTCACGGATAGGTTGCATCAGGATGGCTGTAACACCCTCCGCTCCCCGCGGGGGCTTTTCCGTTCAGGCGCGCTCCCACGGCTCCCCACCGGGCGTGTCAGCCAGCACCAAGGGTGACGACGGTCACCATCGGTCCGTATTCAGGGAGACCCTCCCCAGATGTCGAGTTCCGCACCCGGCGCGTTCGTCGATCGCCGTAGGCCCGTGGTTCGCCGCCGCAACACGCGGCGCGGATTCGGTGCGCTCGCGCTGATCGCCTTCGCTACGCTTGGTGCCGTGCAGTTCATGAGGCCTCCCGCCGACGCGCCGCCGACCGCGCTGTCGAACCTCACTGCGGCGCTGGCGCCGGAGGTAGCGCTTCCCTCCGCCGTGCCGACGGCGGATGCCTTCGGCCGGAGCGGCGAGGTGAAGGTGCGCTTCAGCCTGCCCGACGAGCCGGTGGAGTTCCCCCTCGCCATCGGTGGACGGGCCGATTCGCTTTCCTATCAGTGGGTGCGGGTGATCGACTCGGCGACGGTCGGCGACCCGCGGCCCCTGACGGCGGCTCCGCCGATCGCGCCGAAGATCGCCGGCTTCTACCATCTCGCCGTGTTGCGGCACTCGGCTCGCGAGATCGTCGCCGAACCGACGCTTGCCGTCATGGTGCCGTTCGACCGGAAGCTCGGCGCGTGGCTGAACGGCTATCGCATCGGCACCTATCTCGCCGAGCGGGTGCGCGGCCATCACGACATACCGGCGGGCTTCCTCGAGGTGCAGCCGCAACTGCTCGACCTGCCACTGAGCAAGCACCTCAAGCTCGCCGACTTCGTCAGCCACGACGACCAGGACAACGTCTGGCCGAAGTACGTCGCGCTGAATCCGCGCCTCCTCGACAAGCTGGAGCTCGTCATCGCCGACGTCGGAGGCGCGTCGCGGCCGGAGCTGGAAATCGACGTGCACTCCGGCTTCCGTTCCCCTTCGCACAACCGGGAGGTGCGCCGCGCGGCGAGCGACAGCCGCCACCAGTACGGTGACGCGGCCGACGTCCAGATCGACGCCAACGGCGACGGCAAGATCACGATGGTGGACGAGATCCGGGTCATGCTCGCCGTCGACCGGGTCGAGGAGGCGCACCCCGACCTCGTCGGCGGGCTGGGGATCTACACCAGCCGGCGCTATCGCACGCCGTACCTGCACATCGACGTGCGAGGCAAGCGGTCGAGGTGGAGGGGCTGATGCGCGGGGCGCCGTTGGCGTTCGGTGCGGCTCCGTGCGACACTTACGGATCGTCGGCCCCGCGACGGTGAGCGGACAGGGCCGGCCGTCGCGCCGCCAACCGGGACTCCGATCATGAACTCGTACCTGCGGGACAAGCTGCTCCAGAAGCTCGAGTCGCTCTCCGACGAGCGAGGTTACGAGGTGCTCGACTACGTCGAGTTCCTCGAGTCGAAGTACGCCGATCGGTCGGCGACCGCGACGGGGGCGAATCCTCTCAGCCGATTCGCCGATGCAGTCGAGGAACGACTTCGCGCCGGCAAGGTGAGCGCGTCGGCGATCGCCGAGACGTTGGGATTGATGAACCGGGCGGTGGGGGTGTTGAGTGGCGCTGCGGCGGCGGGGAAGTCGGTGGCGAGCGACCTCATGAGCGCGACCTCACGCGTCGTCGACGCCGCGTCCTCGGCGGCGAACGCCCCGAAGACGCCGGCCGGACAGGGAGGGGCGAGCGGCACGACTGGTGCGAATGGTGGCGGCGCGG
>JBIOHU010000095.1:0-8235 GCA_044449225.1 Gemmatimonadales bacterium
ATCACTGGTGACATCCTCTCCTCTCTCCTCCCGCCTGCTCATGTCGCGTCGGATCGTTCTCGTCGGCCTGCTCACCTCGCTCGTGCTCGCGTCGTCGCCCCGACTCGCTGCGGCACAAGGATCGGTTTCGCCGGCAGCGGCACCGGCCGTCGCCGGCATCTCCTCGGCTGACCGGCCGGGCCGGGATCCGAATCAGCCGATCGACGAGGAGTACACGAAGAAGATCCACGAGTACACCACGGAGCCATTCTTCCTGTCTCCGCTGGTGGACTACCTGCCGGCGTCGAAGACGGTGCCGACGCCGAAGGTGGTGCTGGGTGACATCGCCGGCGCGCGGGACAACCTGCCGTACTCGAAGGAGGTGTACGCCTACATGCGCCTGCTCGAGAGGTCGAGCCCGCGGGTGAAGGTGTTCTCCATCGGCCGGACGGAAGAGGGGCGGGAGATGATCGCCGTCGCCGTGGCGTCCGACTCGCTCATCGCCAATCTCGATGCCAACCGGGTGAAGCTGGCACAGCTCGCCGACCCGCGGTCGATCGGGATGAACGACGCCGAGGCAGAGCGGATCGCCGCAACGACGACGCCCGTCTACTACATCACCGGCACGATCCACTCCACCGAGTCGGGCGCGCCGACGGCGCTGATGGAGCTGGCCTACCGGCTGGCCGTGGACGACAGCCCGTACATCAGGAACATCCGCGATCATCTGATCACGCTCATCACGCCGATCGTCGAGGTGGACGGGCGCGACCGGATGGTGGATCTGTTCAAGTGGCACATGGCCCATCCGGGAGAGACGTATCCGAACCTGCTGTACTGGGGCCACTACGTCGCGCACGACAACAACCGCGACGCGATGGGGATGACGCTCAAGCTGTCCGAGAACGTGCTGAACGCGTACATCGACCAGAAGGCGCAGGTGCTGCACGATCTGCACGAGTCGGTGCCGTACCTGTACGACAACACGATCGGCGACGGCCCCTACAACGCCTGGCTCGATCCGCTGCTGACGAACGAGTGGGAGATGATCGGCTGGAACAACGTGCAGGAGATGACCCGGATGGGCATGCCGGGCGTCTTCGCGCACGGGGAGTTCGACACCTGGTCGCCCGGCTATCTGATGTTCATGGCGGCGACCCACAACGGCATCAGCCGCCTGTACGAGACCTTCGGCAACGGCGGCACCGCCGAGACGATGGAGCGGACCGTGAGCCCGGGGGAGAGCTCGCGCACCTGGTGGCGGCAGAACCCGCCGTTGCCGCGGGTGCAGTGGTCGCTTCGCAACAACAACAACTACGAGGAGACGGGCCTGCTCGTCTCGCTGAGCTACTTCGCCGACAACCGCGATCTCTTCCTGCGCAATTTCTACGAGAAGAGCAAGCGGTCGGTGCTGAAGGCTCACACCGAGGGGCCGGCGGCGTACGTCCTGTCGGCGAGCGATCCCAGAGCCGGCGCCCAGGCGGAGCTGCTGCGCATCCTCCAGAAGCAGCACGTCGAGCTGTCGCGGGCCACGGCGCCGTTCAGCGTGACGATCCCCGCTCGCGTGCGCTCCGGCCGCGCGGCGCAGGATTCAGCGACGTCGCGCGCATCGGCGGCGACGAAGATCGAGACGCGGCAGTTTCCCGCCGGCAGCTACATCGTGCGGATGGACCAGCCGTACTCCCGGATCGCCGACGCGCTGCTCGACCGGCAGTACTGGGCGCCGAACGATCCGCAGAAGACGCCGTACGACGACACCGGCTGGTCGTTCCCGGAGGGATTCGCCGTGCAGGCGGTGCGGGTGGTGGATCCGAAGGTGCTCGACACGCCGATGGAGAAGGTGACCGCCACGGTGCGCGCGCCGGGCGGCGTCTCGGGCAGCGGCAGCGTGTTCGCCATCAGTCACAACGGTGACAACGCCCTGGCGACGCTGCGCTATCGGCTGCGCGCCGCCGACATCCAGGCGGCCGAAGAGCCGTTCTCCGCCGAGGGCCACGCCTTCGCGCGCGGGTCGTTCATCGTTCGCGGAGTGAGCGCGGGCGATCTCGACCGGGCGACGCGCGAGCTCGGGCTCACGGCCTACGCCATCGCGGCCCCGTCGGTGAAGACCCACCCGGTGCGCGCGGCGCGGGTCGCGGTGATGCACACCTGGCTCAGCACCCAGACCGAAGGGTGGTGGCGCTACGCGCTCGACCAGCTCGCGATTCCGTACGACTACATCAGCACCCAGGTTGCGGCGAGGACGCCGGACCTCAAGGCGAAGTACGACGTCATCCTCTTTCCGCCGACCAGCGGCAACGGACAGGCGATCATCGACGGGCTTCCGATGTGGCGCAACCCGATGCCCTGGCAGACGACGGCGCTGACGCCGAACCTCGGCAAGCTCGATCACACCGACGACATCCGTCCCGGGCTGGGCTACCAGGGGCTGGAGAACCTGAAGCAGTTCGTCGCGAAAGGGGGTGTGCTCGTCGGCGTGGGAAACACGGCGGACATGGCGACGCAGTACGGTCTCACCCAGGGCGTGAGCTACGAGGGCAACCCGAAGAGCCGAGTGGTGGGAAGCTTCCTGCGCACCGCGGTCGTCGACGCGACGAGCCCGATCGTGTACGGCATTCCGGAGAACCTCGCCGTCTACAGCGAGGGCGGGGAAAGCTTCGCCGTGAGCAGCACGCGCGGCGGGCGGCGCGGCGGACGGTTCGCCGGCACCCCCGAGCGCTCGACCGGCCGCGGTTCGGCCGACGACGCCGACGTCGTGCAGGGGCGGGCGCCGCTCGACTCGAGCAACATGGCGCTGCCGGTGGAGCACGTGGAGCCCTGGCAGGCGGCGCCGGTGACGACCGACCAGCTTCGCAATCCATTGAACGTCATTCCACCCGACCAGCGTCCGCGGGTCGCGCTGCGCTTCAGCGACCAGAGAGGGCTGCTCGCCTCCGGGCTGCTCGAGGGCGGGTCGGACATCGCGCAGCGGCCGGTAGTGGTGGACGTGCCGGTGCAGAAGGGACACGTCGTGCTCTTCGCGAACAACCCGATCTACCGCGGCGAGACGATCGGCAGCTACTTCCTGGTGTTCAACACGATCCTGAACTGGGACAGTCTGAACGCGGGAAGGACGATGGACAGGCGGTAAGGGCCAGCCAATACTGGCACGGCGGCGGCAACAGCAGCGACGCGGATCATGCGGATCCGCACCGATCTTCACGGACAGCTCCTCGGCGCGGCGGCGTTCTCTGCACCGAACGCGACGGCGATATCGACCGCAACTGCAACCGCATGGCTTTGGGGCGCGCTGGGCGGAGATGGTCTCACCAGGCGCGCTGCCAAAGCATGAAGGATCTGTACGGCGGATCGACCTGTGGTCGGCGCGCGCACTCGTGCGGAGGTCGAGCGCGGCCTATACCGCCGCGCTCGAGGCCCTGGCGAAGCTGGAGCCGGCAGTGGAGGAACCGCTGCGCGGATGCAAGCTGCGGCGGGTGATCCTGCTGCCGTATCGCGTCTCCCTGCCATAGGCGCTGCCGACGCTCCGACCCGCCCGCCTACGTTTCGTCACGCCAGGAGAACGGTTCGTCACAGCATCGGCGCCGATGCCGCCGCACCGCACCAGACTTCCCTCACGTTCCAGCCGTCTCGTGGGGGGTTCGGCGAGAACGATGAATCCGTCAGCGGTTCCATCGCGGGCGGATTCGCTTTAATACCCGTGAATGGTGAATGGTGAGAGGTGAATGGTCAACGGCGTTGACCATTCACCATTCACCATTCACGCCTCGCATCTCGTCCCAGGTCAGGACGCCTCGCCCCTCTCTCGTCGCGCGGGCGGAGGGGGGCGGCGGTATTGGAGGCGTGACATTCGCTCGCACCGACGCACATCGCGTCCGCGCCGCGCAGCTCGCGCGACGGAGAGAGGAGCCGGTGGCTCCCTCGCTCTCCTGCCTCGTCGTGGACGCCGATTCCACCGACCGCCGGCTGCTGCGCGACCTCCTCGTGCGCGACGGCCGCGTCGCGGTGGCGGGAGACGTGACCGACGGATCGGACCTCGTTCGCCTCGTCCGGCACGCCAGCCCCGACGTGCTCTTTCTCGACGCGCGGACTCCCTCCGACCTGCTGGAGCGGATGCTCGCCGGCGAGCGCCAGCTCCCCTGTCTCGTCGTGCTCTCCAGCGCTCTGGCGAGCGACGCGGCCGTCGCCTACAACGTCGGCGCGGCCGACTTTCTCCTCAAGCCGTACGGCTACGCGCGGCTCGATCTCGCCATCGCCCGTCTCCAGGCGCGGCTCCACGAGCTGGCGCGGCTCGAAACTCCCGCGCCGATCGACCAGCGCCGAGCGCGACGCGGGAGCGATACCATCACCGTCGCGTCGCAAGGACGGGTCGAGTACCTGCCGACGTCGTCGATCGTCTGGATCGCCAGCGCCGGCGACGAGGCGCGGATCTTCGCGACCGATCGAGTCGTCAGGGCACGTTCGTCCCTCGCCGAGCTCGCGCAGCGGCTCGATCCGCAGCGCTTCATCCGCACTCATCGCGGCGCGCTGGTGAACGTCGAGATGGTGACGCGCCTCGAGAGCAGCGGCGCCGGCGGGGTCGTCATGCTCGTCTCCGGGCAGACGGTGCCGGTCGCGAAGCGGCGCATCGCCCAGGTGCGGCGCGCCCTGCGTCTCGCTCAACGGCGACTCCCGACCGTGCCTGCCGTGCGATCGGCCTGAGTCGGCGTCAGGGGCGCGGTGGGCGGAGCGTGGTGATCCGACGCTGAAAGTTCTCTCGATAGGGTAGCTCGTCGAAATTGGGGTCGTCGGATCCCACGCGCCCGCCGGCCGTGCTACCTCATCACCGCCTGCCGTGCTGAGGGTGGCTCGTCCCCCTGCTCGGCGGCCGGCCATGCCGTCGCGAGCTCGTTCCACGCCGTCCAGAGGTGGACGAGGAAGCGCTTCACCGTCGCGCGCATCGCCGCCATGTGGATCCGCTTCGGCGCCCACGCGGGATGCATGGCCTGAAGATGGCGCCGCCGTTCATCGTAGTGCTCGCGGTAGGGGCCTCCGCAGCGCACGAACGAGACGCCGACGAGATAGCAGATGCGCTTCGCTTCCATGTCGTAGCGCGATCGCTCGCCATGGCGCGGGCGCGGCTGCGCGACCCGTACCCCTGGCGCCGCGCCGCTGGCGATGTAGCTGCCGGAACATCGAGCGCCGTCCGGTCCCGGATGGCCGGCCTTGAACCGCGTGTGCCCCTCGGCCATCGTCTGCGCGCCGCACTCCGGACAGACGAACAGCTCGGCCGGCACCGTGGAAAGACCGCAGTAGGCCCAGAATCCGGCGGGCGACCTCGCTCGGGTGATGTCGAGACGGGTGAGAAGCCGCGCGGCGAGCGTCGGTCCCACTCCCTTCACTCCGGAGAGCCAGTCCCACGCCGGGTGCGACGCGATCAGCTTCTCCATCTCCTTCATCATCTCCCGCTCCTGCCGCCATGCCGAGGCGTAGAGGGAGCCGAGCAGCGGGATGGGACCTCCGCCGTGCTCGCGGATCTCCTTGAGCTGCCGGCCGGTGTCAGCGTCCTCCACCGCGACGGGAGCGCTCCACCGCGAGGCCCGGCCCTGAAGGACGGCACGGAGCTGCTCGCCGTAGCGGATGCGCCGCGTCTGCGCGTCGGTGAAACCGTCCACCGCGTAGCTCAAGCCGTCGTCGTCTGCACGCATCGCGCGCACGCTACTCTTCTCGCCGGCGGCGGGGAGGCCCGGTGGTGCTGGACGTCCCTCCCTGCCGCGACCGGCGGCTGGGTGGGACGGACGGTGGAATCGCCGTCACGGGGCGCGGTCGAGGCAGCCGGAGTATTTCGGGTTGTTGGTCTCCTCGAACGGAACGGGAAGGTTGACGTCGGTGCCGTAGAGGGTGCCCGCCGCAGCGCCGAGCGGGTTGTAGTCTCCGGTCGGGAAGACGCTCTCCGCGTCGCGCCCGTACTGCCGGATCAGCCGCCGGAGATCGCCCAGCCGGTGCGAGGTGCCGAACAGGGCGAGCGCGCGCTCCTGAAACAGCAGGTCCTGCTTTCCCACTGCGGTGGTCGGCAGGTCGGCGAGAGTCAGCGCGGGCGGCGCGGCCGGCGGAGCAGTCGGTGGCGAGGTGAGCTCGGCGTACGTGCGCGCGTTCGCCCGCGCGTCGTTCAAGTCGGCGAGGAAGCTCGCATCGTTGCCCGCCCGCAGCGCCCCCTCGGCTTCGATCAGCCGCGCCTCGACGCCGAGCGCGAGCGGCGTCGGCGACTTGAGCTCCTGGAACTTGAAGGTCAGGTAGAAGGGCGTGCCGTTGTCGAAGCCGACGCCGTTGAGCACCACCGGCACCCGGGGATCGTTCAGCGTCACGAAGGGAATGCCGTTGCCTCCTTCGCGGTTCGCGACCGTGAAGCGCTGCACCTGGAAGGTGTAGTTGTTGATCCCGTTCTGCTGGCGGGTCGTGTTCTCACTCGACTCGATGTCGTAGGCGTACGACGACGGCACCGCCGCCACGGCGGCCGCGGCGGCGACCGGATCGTTCTTGTCGAGCAGCGCGCGGCCCTTGCCGATGCGCCCCAGCTCGAGCGCGCTCTCTCCCGCCGCGCCGACGGCGGTCGCCACGGTGATCGCCGAGTCGAACTTGGCGATCGCGTGGTCGAGGAGCTGGGCGCCCGTCTGCGGGTCGCCGTAGCTGAAGGTGCCGTCGGGATTCACGACGCTCGTGGGCACGCCGTTGCAGTAGTCCTCGGCGAACAGGACGTACATGAAGCCGGCCAGCGCCTGCGTCTCGGCGCGCTGCGGATTGGTCGGGTCGAGCGCGATGTACCGGTCCGTCACCAGCTCGGCGGAGGCACGCGCGCGCTCGGCGAGCTGGAAGATCGGCAGCGTCGAACTGTTGACTGGATTGGTGCGACGCTCGTCCACTTCCAGCCGCGTCGGAAAGGTCTCGGCGTTCAGGAACTCGTCGGCGAGCATTCCGGAATAGATCACCAGCCCTTCGGTGGATCCGAAGGGTGCCGTCCCTCCGCCGTCGCCGGCATAGGCGACCTGGAAGTCGCCGAGCGCAGCGGCGAAGGCGTTCGGGAGCGCCGCCGCGCTGCTGATGTCGCCTGGGAGCACGATGTCCGGCGTCGGCACGGTCAGCAGGTCGCTCTGGCTGCAGCCGCCGAGCAGCAGTCCGGTCGCGGCGGCGAGCACCGCCGCGGTGCGTCGCGCGGCGAGCGCCGCGTGGTCCATTGAGTCGGTCATGGTCGGTGGCCGTGCTAGAAGCTGAGCGCGAGACGCGCGGTGAAGTACCGCACCTGCGGTGCGGTGAGGAAGTCGGCCGAGGAGAAGTTCGCTTGCGCTGCCGCGTTCAACTCCGGATCGAGGCCGCTGTAGCTCGTCCACGTATGGAGGTTGCGTCCGGCGAAGGTGAGCGTGGCGGATCCGGCGCCGGCCCGCGCCGCGAGCGACGGCGGCAGGGTGAGCGTCAACGCGACCTCGCGCAGCTTCGTGAACGACGCGTTCTCGATGAAGCCGGCGAAGGTGCCGTGGGCGCCTCCCTGCGCCGCCGCCTGTGCAGCGAGGTTGTCCGGACCGGGAAGCTGCGCCGGCGCGCCGTTCTGGATCGCGGTGTTCCGGTAGTACGCGGTGAGGTTGAACAGCTTCTGCCCGCCGCGGTGATCGAACGTCGCCGTCATGCGCACCGCATTGCCGAGCGACACCGCCGGCACGAACGAGATCTCCGACGCCGGAAAGGGGCTTCCGAGATAGGTCGGGGTGGACCCGACCTGGATCTCGCAGGTGGCGCTCCCCAGGCCGCCGGCGCAGCCGATCAGGCCGTCGCCGTTCGCGTCGGCGTAGGAAACGATCGGCCGCTGGTAGTATGCGCCAAGGGGAAGACCGGCCCGGATGATCTGAGTGCTGTTGAAGCCGGCGGTGATGTCGGGGAGCGGATTTCCGAGCGCATCGACGCCGAGCTGGTCGAGGTGGTTCGAGTTCCACGCACCGTTCACCGTGAGATCGAGCTTCACGGCACGGAGATCGAGCAGAGCGGCGCGGAGCAGGAGCTCGTCACCGTAGTTGCGCACCTGACCGAGATTCTGGAAGCGCGTCGGGCTCGAGCCGAGCGACGGCGCGAGGTTCACGTCGACGAGTGCGTCCTTCGTGATCTTGTCGTAGTGGGTGTACTCGAGATTGACGCGATCCTGGAACAGCCCCAGGTCGAGTCCTCCCTCGATCTCGGTCGACTTCTCCGGCCGCAGGTCGGGATTGCCGGCGCTGCCGACGGTGAAGCCGGGGA
>JBIOHU010000096.1:0-8080 GCA_044449225.1 Gemmatimonadales bacterium
CCCGCGCTGCGCGCGCCAGCGGAGCGAGAGCCACTGCGACCCGGCGAGCGGCACCTGCCGCTGGCGCGTGGAAGCGGGGTAGACCAGCGTCACGCCACGCTCCGGCACTATCTCGAAGACCGCCAGATATGCCGGCTGGTCCAGACTCACCAGAAGCTGGCTCTGGGTGGCCTGAACGATCGTGACCCCCACCGGAGTCATCACCACGGGGACGAGAGGCGGCTCTTGCACCACCACTGAGGACGTGCCGGAGGCCGGCACCGGCACGTACACGACGCGGGTCCCCGAGACGCAGGCGGAGACGAGCAGAGAAATGGCGAGCACTGCGAGGGGTGGGCGCATGGGTCGCTGTCGGAGGTGGGTTCACGATCTCTTCCGGGAAGGACGACCCTAGGCGCCGGATAGGCACTGGCAGAAGATTGATGGGTACAGCATTTTGCCCGACGATGGAACTGATCTGGCCCTCGGAGGAATACCTGGCGGGCTACGCCGCCGCGCTCGCGCGCCACTGGTCGCCCGACAACCTCCGGCCCGAAGCGGCGCGCGAGGAGCTGCGGCAGATCGAGGACGATCCCGCCGCCTTCCTCGCGGGACAGATCGACCGGGAGGCGAGCGGGCCGCCGATCCCGCTTCCCGACGGCTCAGTCGTTCCTCGCCTGCCCGGGTACCAGCTATGGATGTGGGACGGCGAGTTCTGTGGCACCATCGGATTCCGCTGGCAGCCCGGCACCACCGCGCTGCCGCCGCACTGTCTGGGCCACATCGGCTACGCCGTCGTCCCCTGGAAGCGCGGCCGCGGCTACGCGACCCGCGCCCTCGCATTGCTTCTTCCCCTCGCGAAGCAGGAGGGGCTCGCCTGGGTCGAGCTCACGACCGATGCCGACAACGTGGCGTCGCAGCGCGTGGTGCTCGCCAACGGGGGCGAGCTCGTCGAGCGGTTCAGCAAGCCGAAGGGGTATGGCTCAGCACCGAGCCTCTGCTTTCGCATTCGCCTGTCGTAGGGCGCGGCGCTCTTGCGGCTGCGGTGGGGGCTGGAGAGCTTCGATGATCCCGCGGCGCTCCTGCGCCCGCCGCCATCACCTTTCCCGGTTACCACCCGTGGCAGTGAGTGCCAGCTATCAGGCGCTCGTCCTCGAACAGTTGCGCCGAGCCGTTCCGGGGATCCGCGCGCGCCGCATGTTCGGCGGCGTCGGCATCTACTCGGGCGAGCTGTTCTTCGCCCTGATCGCCGACGACACGGTCTACCTCAAGACCGACGCGACGACGCGCCCGGAGTTCGAGGCGCGCGGCATGGGGCCCTTCCATCCCGGCGAGGGCCACGTCGCGATGCAGTACCATCAGCTTCCCGAGGACGTCCTCGAGGATCCCGACCTGCTGCGGGTCTGGGTCGACAGGTCCCTCGCCATCGCTCGCAAGAAGAGCCGCCGATGAGATTGCGAAACCTCCGCTCCCTCGCCTTCGCGCTCGTCTGTGGCGCGTCGTCAGCAGGTCGCTCGACGACGAGCGCTCCGGTCGCCCGCGGCACCGTCCATCTCGACGTCGTTCATTCCGACGCCCTCGGCGTGGACAAGCGCGTCGCCGTGTACCTGCCGCCGTCGTACGACCGCGTTCGAGCGCGGCGCTATCCGGTCGTCGTCTACCTGCATGGCCTGTATGGCAGCGAGACGGACTGGCTCGCGAAGGGCGGGCTCGACGCGATCGCCGATTCCCTCGCCGGTGCAGGCGCGGGCGAGGCGATCCTCGTCATGCCGGACGGCGACGACGGATGGTGGTCGAACTGGTCGGTCGAGAGCTCATATCAGAGCTGCGCCGACACCCTCCACACCGAGGATCCGTCGCGCTACTGCGTCCGGCGCCATCGCTACGACGACTGGGTCGCTCGCGATCTCGTCGCCTTCGTCGATGCCCACTATCGTACTCGTGCCGATCGCGCCCACCGCGGCATCGCGGGGTTGAGCATGGGGGGCGTGGGCGCCCTCTCCATCGCGCTGCGCCATCCGGAGCTCTTCGCTGCGGCGATGAGCCACTCCGGCGTCGTGTCGGTGCTCTACGACGGCGCTCATCCCTTCGCCGCGCCGGCGCGTTATGCATCGACGCTCGATTCCCTGCGCGCGCCGGCCACCTCGTGGCGCGCGCGGCTGGCGATGGTGCTGGGACCCGACGGCGACCGCTGGCGCGAGCTCGAGCCGGCGGTCCTCGCCGAGCGACTGCAACGGAGCGGGGGCCAATTGCCCGCGCTCCGGTTCGACTGCGGCACCGAAGACCCGCTGCTCGACGAGAACCGTGCGCTCGACTGGGAGCTGGCCCGGCTGGCTATCGCGCACGGATATTCCGAATGGCCCGGCGCGCACAGTTGGCGCTACTGGCACGATCGGTCGCCCGCCGCTCTGAGCTGGATGCTGGCGCGCCTCGGCGGCTGAGCGCCGCGCGCCTCAGAGTTTGCCGGCGAGCCGCTCGATCTGCTTCGAGTGCCGGGTGACGTGCACGACGTGGATCCGGAAACCGTCGCCGAGATTCATCTTCGGCGCCCACCGTGGCAGGGCGGGCGATCCGATGCGGAGCTTCCGCCAGTCGAGGGAGGACGCGTCGTCCATCGCCTGCACGAAGCGGAGCTCGCGGGAGAGCAGCGCCTCGACAACGCCGCCGCGCGGCGTCGGACCAGGGCGGAACACCTTCGGGCCCTTCAGTGGCTTCGGCTTGAGCAGCGAGCCGGCGATCATGCCGCCGATGAGCGACGACTTCCATTCGCGCAGCGCCGCACCCGCATCGTGCGGTGCGCGGGCGAGCAGTGATGCGTACGGCGCATCGTACAGCTCGTCGGCGATGACGAGGTGCTCCAGCACCTGGCCGATGCTCCACCCCTCGGGCTCGGGGTGCTCGTTGAGTCGGGCCGCGTCGATCGGCCGAACGAGGGCGGCGATCCGCTCGCGCGCGGCGATCGACTCGGCGCGCAGCTGCTGGTGAAGGTCGCGTTGAATCAGGCGCATGTTCGGACACCGTGGGAGAGTGAGTCCGAACGATAATCAATCGCCGTTGACGGCTAGTCCGGAAAGATCACCGGGAACACGATGTTCGTCGTGAAGATACAGCGGTCGTTGTGGCCGCACTCTGGGACGATGATCGCCTGGTGCTTCGCGCCGAGCGTCTCGTCGACGTACTTGAAGAACGCCTCGCCCCGCGCGCGCCGCGTCGGGCCCTGCGCCATCGCCACCGGCGACGAATCGAACCCGCCAAGGGGAAGCACGTCCACCTGGCCCAGCAGGTAGGTCGCCGGCCGCTCGACGAGCTGCTTCTTCAGCTGCTCGTCCGACATCTGCGCCGTGTAGCCGGTGCGCTGCTCGAGCCCCGCCGGCCACCGGTCGTAATTGGGGACCTTCGTCGCGTCGAACGGTCCGTACCTGTAATTGGCGTGCACCTTCTCCGCGTTCGGCTCCAGTGAAGCCTTGTATGCGTCCACCGGATTCGCATCGCCCACGGGAAGAGGCCGCACGGCGGCGGGCCAGGCGTAGCTCGACGGGTTGGCGACGACGTAGCTGACGGCCACGCTACCGAGCTTGCCGTACACCTTGCTCGCCATCTCGTAGCGGGTCGCGAACTGACCGCCCGCCGAATGTCCCGCGACGACGATCCGTGTCAGATTCGGGAACCGCTTCTTGTCGGCGAGTTGGCGCAGCAGCTCGTCGGCGAAGTCGAACGACGAGAGCGTCGGGTTCGACGGCGACATCCCGCCCGACTTCCAGCTGTCGCCGCGACTGGGCCAGAGTACCTCGTTCGCTTCAGGCTTGTCGGAGCCGGCGATGAACCGCGGCGCGATGATCACCGTGTTCTCCAGCGCACCGGCGAGAAAGCCGGCGGCGGTCGCCGTCTCGAAGTAGTGGTCGGCATTTCGGCCGGCACCGTGAACCATGATCAGGGCGCGCGTCACCTTCCGGTTCGGCCGGTCGAGACGATAGGTGGTGTAGATCATCGACCGCGCCGGCCCGCCGCCGAGCGTGATCCACTGCTCGCAGGCGGTCGTCGGCGTCGTGCAGGGTGCGACGGGGGCGGACTGCGCATGGCTCCCGGCGGCGATCGACACGAGCAGGGCGACGGCAGCGGCTGGAATTCGTGATCGCATGAGGGACCGGCCCGGTGGGAAGGGGAGGGGAAGGCGCGTGGCGCTGTCTCTCCTACGAGGACGGCCCTGCAGTCGTTGACGACATCGTCGCCGAGCCGTATTCAGAGGTCCATGCAATCGCTCCTCAGCCGCTGGCTCCGCCTCTGGTTCACCTTCGAGTCCGGCGTCGGCCGGCGCGAGTATCTGCTCAGCGGGGTCGCCCTCGCCGCGCTCAAGTACGTCGGCGACGTCCTCATGGTCTGGCGCGCCACGGGCCGGCTCTGGCAGCCGCTCGACTACCTGAGCCCCGTCTCCACGCTGATGCAGACGAAGCTCCACCTGGCACCTGCCGCGCTGCTTCCCGTTCTCGGCCTCTGGTCGCTGCCCTTCCTCTGGGTCGGCATCAGCATGAGCATGCGCCGCGCGCTCGACGCGGGATTGTCGGCCTGGCTCGGTCTGCTCTTCTTCGTGCCGGGAGTGAGTTACCTGTTCATCGCGCTGATGTGCATGCTGCCGGGCCGCGTGCCGGCGTCCGCGCCGAAAGAGGTACCGCGGCCGTACGAGCACCGCCTGCCGAGCGCGCTCCTCGCGATCGCGGCGGGGATGACGATCGGGCTCGGCATGCTGGCGCTCAGCGTCTACGGGCTCGCCAGCTACGGCGTCTCGCTCTTTCTCGGCACGCCGTTCGTGATCGGAGCCCTGACGGCGTTCCTGTTCAACCGGCGCTATCCGGCCTCCGGCCGCGAGACGCAGCAGATCGTCCTCATGACGCTCGCCTGCGTGGCGGGCGTCCTCCTCGTCACGGCGGCGGAGGGGGCGCTCTGCCTCTTCATGGCGGCGCCGCTCGGGATCGGCATCGGGGCTATGGGTGCGGTGCTCGGCCGGCGCATCGCCCTGCACGATCGCTCGGTGGTCAACGTGTTGATCGCCGTCGTCGTGCTCCCCGTTTCGGCGACGCTCGACGCCGGCCGACCCGCGACCGACCTGCGCGAGGTGCGATCGGCGATCGTCATCGACGCTCCGCCGGACGTGGTGTGGCGGAACGTCATCTCCTTTCCTCCGCTGCCGGAGCCGTCGGAGCTGATCTTTCGTGCCGGCATCGCCTATCCGACGAGCGCCAGGATCGACGGAGCGGGCGTGGGCGCGGTGCGCCGCTGCGTATTCTCCACCGGCGCATTCGTCGAGCCCATCACGCGGTGGGAGCCGGGTCGCCGACTCTCGTTCGACGTGGCCGTACAGCCGAAGCCGCTCCAGGAGTGGAGCCCGTATGCCGGCATCTCTCCGCCGCACCTGGATGGGTACTTCCGCTCGCGGCGGGGCGAGTTCCGCCTGGTGGCATTGCCGGGCGGCCGCACGCGCCTCGAGGGGAGCACCTGGTACGAGATGAAGCTGCAGCCGGCGGCGTACTGGGTGTTGTACGGGGACGCGATCATCGCACGCATTCACCAGCGGGTCCTGCGGCACATCCGGTCGACCGCGGAAGGAGAGATGCGGCATCTCAGCGCGACGCGCCCGTGAGCGGCGGCCCTCGCGCCGTTGCGCGGAGGGCACGCCGCGGCGCATCTTCGGACAACCCGGAGGCAGGATGAAGGCATATCAGTATTCAGTCGCGGTCGCGCTGCTCCTCACCGCGTGCAGCAAGCCCGCGGACGACCCACGCATCGACCTCACCGACATCGGATTCACCCTTCACCTGCCGCCGGCGATGCAGCAGGCACTCGACTCGCTCGCTCCGGGCTTCCGCCCCGTGCCGACGACGTCGTTCCGCTCCGACATCAGCCAGGCGGCCGCAGCCAATGGGTCGCCGACGCCCGCCGTGGTCGCCGCGGTCGGCGACTTCGACCACGATGGAGCGATCGACGCCGTCGTCGAGGGGACCGCACCGGGCGACTCCGCTCTTCAGGTGATCGCGATCCTGAACGGCGCGAAGCCGACCGCGATCGAGGTGACGCGCTTCCTCGTCTACGATGCCGATGCCGTCGGCGTGTATCTGACGAACCCGCCGAAAGGACTCGCCGGCGCCTTCGAGGTCGTCGCCTATCCCGACTCGACGCTGCTCTACCAGTACAGCGACGGCGCCTTCCATGGACGCAACATCGGGAGCTAAGCTCCTGTCGCGCGCGCGGCAGCAGCTCGCCGCGCTCGCCGCTGCCGAAGGGGACTATCTGGCGACGAGTCCGTACCGACTCGTGCACGAACACGAGCCGCGCCGAGAACGATACGTCGTGCGCGTCCAGGTGCTGCGACCCCTTCCGGAGGCGATCGCCTCACTCGCGGGCGACGTCGCTCGCCACCTGCATGAATCGCTCGACGAGCTGGCGACGCGGCTGGCCGGCGCGCCGACGCGATTTCCGATCTTCGAGTCGCTCGCCCTGTTCGCCCAACGCTCGCGGAAGGCGATCGCGCCGATGGCGGACGAGGCGCAAGCGACGCTCGAGGCGCTGCAGCCGTATCACGCCATCGGCGGGTTCCGAAATGGCCCGCTCTGGACTCTTCGTCTCCTCGCCGAGACCTATCCGCCGCGGCTGGCGGCCGGCGGCGTGAGGGAAGGCGCAGTGATGGGAGTGAACACCCGGCGCGACGTCTCGCTCGTCGGTGCGCCGGAGGTGGTCGCCGGCGCGTTCGACGACGGAGCGACGATCGCTTCCGTGGCGACGAAGGTCGTCGGCCGCGACCCGAAGCTCGACATGTTCCTGCGTGTGGACCTCGAGCTCGCCTATGCGAAAGACGGCGCCGGTCGCGGCCGCGGCGTCAGGGCGCTGCTGGGCGAGTTGTGCGATCACGTCGAGCATACCGTGTTCGCCGCTCTCGAGCCGCGTTGAGCGTCAACTCAGGAATCGCCTCGCGACCTGCTCCAGGCGGTCATCCTTCGCCCGCTCGGCCTCGACGAGAATCTCGGCAACGAACCGGCGGAGCTTCGGCTCGCCCCAGTAGAATCCGGTCGCACGCTCGGCGAGCTGCGTCTCGTTGACGCGCGCCGCTTCGAGGAGCGCGCGCGCCGCGGCGCGCTCGAAGCCCGGGTCGTCGCGGTCCGGAAGATCGTAGTGGCGGCGGGGCATCTCCCCTTCCGCATCGTCCCTGAGAAATGCGCGCGACATGTTCGCCTCCCGATGCTGCGCTCGATTCCGTTCCTGAATGGAAGATAGCGGCACCGGAGCCACGAGTGGCGACTCGACCCGGAGTGGTGCAGTATTCTAGTCCTCATGCCGAGCGTCATCGCAAACTCCGTTCGAATCACCGACGCGCTCGCTCGCTACGACGTCGTCGTCGCTGCGCAGGGGGTATCGAAGCTCGTCGAGCTCGATCGCTGGTATCACGACGAGCTGCCAGGTGCGATCGCCGCGCGCCGAACGCCACACGTGACCTCGGCGGAGCTGGTGCGGATCACCGAGTGGAAGATGGCGCGCGGCGTCTGGCGCGCACCGAACCACGTGCTCGTCCGGAGCAACCCGGCGGATGCCGTGGTGGAAGCGACGACCGCGGCGCTCGCGCTGGTGCCGCATCCCACGCAGCCGATCGCGCTGATGGCGAAGTCGTTGAAAGGGGTGGGGCCGGCGACGGCGTCGGCCGTCGCGGCGGCGGCACGGCCCGATCTGTACTCCTTCTTCGACGAGCTGGTAGCGGCGCAGATCCCCGGCCTCGGGACGGTGGCGTGGACGCTCGGGTACTACGCGCGTTACGCGGCGGCACTGCGGGAGATGGCGACGGGACTTGGCGGCGACTGGACGCCGGCGTCGCTGGAGCGGGCGCTCTGGGCCAAGGTGGGCGGCAAGGCGGGCGACGTGGCGCGCTGACGCCGCCATCGCGCGAGCCCGCTTCCTCCGGTGTGCGCCGGCTCACATCTCCATCCAGCACCGAGCGGCGCGCGTCCTGCCCTGCAGCCGGGGTCGCCGCGCCGCCACGAGGGCCGCGCGCTGCTCGATCAGCTCCCGGAGACCGTTCATGATTACCGTCAATCGTCTGCTCTGCGCCCTGTCGCTCGTC
>JBIOHU010000097.1:0-8003 GCA_044449225.1 Gemmatimonadales bacterium
CCGCAGTGCGCGATTCCCCGACAGTCCGTCGACCTGATCGTCGTAGCGCTCGGCCAGGCGGTCGTAGTACGACGACGTGCGCGTCAGCTCGCTGTCCTGCTGAAGCTCACGCATTGCCGATCCGCTCGTCCACCAGCCGTGCCGGTGCGGGAAGCGTCCATTCCTTGGCGGCAAGCGGCAGGAGTCGCCCGTTCTCGAGGCGATACCCGACATCGCAATCGCGCAGGGTGCTTGCCCGATGCGAGACGATCAGCACCGTCCTGCTTCCACGCAGCAGGCTAATCGCCTCGAGGACCTCGCCCTCGGTGGCTTCGTCGAGCGAGCTCGTTGCTTCGTCCAGCACGAGAACTGGTGGATCGTGGTAGAGAGCGCGCGCGATGCCGATTCGCTGGCGCTGTCCACCCGACAGGCGCACCCCGCGCTCGCCGACTACGGTATTCAGACCGTCCGGCAGACCGCCGACGAGATCCGTCAACTGCGCGGCATGCACGGCGCGCCAGAGCGCCGCCTCGTCGATCCGCTCGAGCGGGATGCCGAAGGCGACGTTCATCCGCAACGACTCGTCGGAGAGAAAGATCGACTGCGGCACGTAGCCGATCCGGCGCTGCCAGTTCGCGAGGCCCTGTTGAATGTCGCTCCCGCCGACGCTGATCGTTCCGCTGCTCGGAGTCAGCAGGCCGATGATGAGGTCGATCAGCGTCGACTTGCCCGCTCCGCTCTCTCCGATGATTCCGACCGTCGCCCCGCGCGGGATGGTGGCGCTCACGTCGTGCAGCGTCGCCGCCGCGGCGGCCGGATAGCGGTACGCCACACAGTCGAGAATTATCGCGCCCTCGCGCTCCAGCGGGACGCCGTTCGCTGGCGGAGCCGTCACGAGCAGTCGAAACTCGTCGTCGATCAACTCGATCGCCGGTGAGAAGTAGCGAAGCGCCTGCAGCGCCGACATGATGCGTCCGATCGACGGCATGGCACGGAAGGCGGCGGCGGCGAAGATGCCGACCACGGGCAGGAGCGCCGCCGGCGACCGTCCATGCCAGAGCATGACGATGACGAGCGTCGCGAG
Organism: Gemmatimonadales bacterium; assembly: GCA_044449225.1. GTDB lineage: Bacteria > Gemmatimonadota > Gemmatimonadetes > Gemmatimonadales > Gemmatimonadaceae > AG11. Next base: position 1,064 of record JBIOHU010000097.1, read on the forward strand.
GCCGGCCACGGCGAACAGCTCCAGCGAGATGCGGGGCATCGACGAGAGGCCGACCTGCCACTCGCCGGCCCGCGAGCTCGCTTCGTTGTGGACGCGGTACCGGGCGAGGAGCTCCGGCTCGCGGCCCAGCACCTTCAACTCCTTGACGCCGCCAAGACCGTGGTGAAGAGACTGGATTCGAAGCGCCTCGTGCCGCTGCCGCTCGACACCGGCGCGCAGCAGTCGTTTGCTCGTGGCCCGATTGAACGCCCAGGCGACTCCGCCGAGCGCCCCGCCGACCACCAGCGCGCCGACGGGCTCCACCCAGAACAGCAGCACGGAGAGGCCGGCCATGACGAGCGCCTCGGCGATCAACACCAGACACGATTGCACCGCACCGGTGATCTCCCGGACCTGAGCGACGGTGTTGACCAGTTGTGCCGAGTTGCGCTGGAGGTGGAAGGTGTACGGCTGGGCTAGATATCCGGCGAACAGCCGCTGCGAGAGATCGACGTGGAGGACGGAGATGAATCGCGCCTGGCGCCAGGCCAGGATGGCGAGGAAGAGCGCCTTGACGACGTAGACGGCGACGAGAAGGAGCATGCCGCCGACGATCAGTCGAGCCGGCGTCGGGGCAGACGGGCCCTCGAGCCAGGGGCGAAGGATCGCGTACCGGCGCAGCGCGTCGGGCTGGGTCATCAGCGACAGCGTGGGGATGATCAGGCCGACGCCGAGCGTCTCGAGGATCATGCCCAGCAGCATGAGCCCGAGCAGGCGCGCGGCGGTGAGGCGCTGCTGCCAGCTCAACAGGCCGAGAAGCCGGCGCGACGTCGATCGGGACGCCGGCGTCATGTCGACTCGAGAGTGTCCAGCGTGTTCGCCATGAGGGAAAGCTTCGGGTCGGCGCGGGGATCGGGAAGGGCGACATCGTACGGCACGGCTCGCCTCGACGTGCTGGCACCTCGCACGCATTGGTGAGGCCGGGTGCGTCATCCGGCGCGTCGGGTGCCACGGTGATCTGGGGCTCATGAATATCGTCCGTCGAACGGCAGTCTGGGTCGTGGGCGCCGCCGCTCTGTGGTCGTGCGGCGGCAGCGTCACGGGGGTCGATCGGCCGGCAGGGGGGGTCGCGGCGATCGCCGTCGCCCCGTCGTCGGTCACGCTCGTCGTCGGCAGCGACGCGCCGCTCCAGGCGACGGTGCGCGACGAGGCGGGGCAGGTCATGCCCGCCGCGACGGTGGTCTGGTCGGTGAAGGACTCCAGCATCGCCCGCGTCTCCGCGGCCGGCGTGGTCAGCGCGCGCGGCGTCGGCAACACCCAGGTCGCGGCGAGCGCCGGCGGCATGTCGGCGATCGCTGCCGTCGCGGTGCAGCAGGCACCGGTGGCGAGCGTGGTCGTGCAGCCGCTCACCCAGGCACTCCTCGTCGGCCAGACGGCGGTCTTCACCGCGACGCCGCGCGACGGCAACGGCGTCCCGCTCGCCGGTCGAGTCGTCACCTGGAGCTCGAGCAACGACGCCGTCGCCAGCGTCTCGCAGAGCGGCGACGTCACCGCGCTGGCGGCCGGCACCACGACGATCACCGCCCTGAGTGAGGGATCGAGCGGCAGCGCGACGGTGACGGTATCGCCCGTTCCCGTGGCCAGCGTGTCGGTGGATCCGGCGAGCGCCGCGCTGGTGGTCGGCGCGACGGTTCCACTGACCGCGGTGGCGAAGGACTCGGCCGGTTCGGTACTCGATCGTCCCATCACCTGGTCGTCCGATCAGCCGTCGATCGCCAGCGTCGGCTCGACGGGAGTGGTGTCGGCGCTCGCCGCCGGTTCGGCGACGATCACGGCGACGAGCGAAGGCAGGACCGCCAGCTCGGCGATCACCGTGAGTCTGACACCGATCGCGAGCCTCACCGTCACCCCGCCCGCGGCGACCGTGCAGGTGGGAGCCGCCGTCACTCTCGCCGCGACGGCGAAGGATGCGAAGGGCGTCCCGCTCGGCGGTCGGACAGTGAGCTGGAGCTCGAGCGACGAGAGAGTCGCGACCGTGACGCCGGTCGGCGTCGTCACCGGCGTCGCCGTCGGCGCGGCGACGATCACCGCGACGAGCGAGGGAAAGGGCGCCACGGCGGCGATCACCGTCGTCTCCGTTCCGGTGAGCTCGGTGACCGTTCTGCCGACGAGCGCGACGGTGACGCGCGGACAGACCGTCGCCCTGTCCGTCACGGTGAAGGACGCCCACGGTGCCGTGGTGACCGACCGCGTGGTGACCTGGACCTCGAGCCGGAACGACGTCGCCACCGTCTCGACGTCCGGCGTGGTCACCGGCATCGCGGGGGGGACGGCGCGTGTGGTGGCGACGAGCGAGGGATTCGCCGACAGCTCGACCATCACCGTGGTGAACCCGCCGATCGCCAGCGTCACGGTGCAGCCGACGCCGGCGAGCGTTCAGGTGGGCGCGACCGTCGCGCTCACGGCGACGGTGGTGGATGCGAGCGGCGCCGTCGTGACGGGGGCTTCCATCACGTGGAGCTCGAGCAACCTCACCGTCGCAACCGTTTCACCGACGGGCGTCGTGACCGGCCGGTCGGTCGGCAGCGCGACGATCACCGCGACGAGCGGCGGCAAGTCGGGGAGCGCGACCGTCTCCGTGACGCCGGTGCCCGTCGCGGGCGTCTCGCTCGCGCCGGACAGCGTGGCGCTCGCTCCCGGAGCGACCGCCACGCTGACGGCGTCGACGCTCGCCGCCGACGGGACGGTGCTGACCGGGCGCCCGATCACCTTCACGACGGACAATGCCGGCGTGGCGAAGGTATCGGCCGCCGGCGTGGTGACCGGCGTCGCGACCGGCAACGCCGTGATCACCGCGACCAGCGAGGGAAAGTCTGCGACGGCGAAGGTGGTGGTGCAGGTCCCCGTGGCGAGCGTCAGCGTGACCCCGACGTCCGTCTCGTTGCGGCGGCACGGCACCGTCCAGCTCTCGGCGGTGGCGCGCGACGCGGCGGGAAACGTGCTCACGGGACGTATCTTCATCTGGTCGTCGAGCGACTCGCAGGTGGCGGCGGTGGATGGCAACGGATTCGTGACGACGAACAAGACCGGCGCGGCGACGATCACCGTGACCGTCGAGGGGCGGAGTGACACGAGCAGGATCACGGTGACGAACTAGGGCGGGGCGACATAAGGTGATGCTCGAACCGATGGTCGCTCTGCTGCTGGCCACGGCGATGCTGGCGCGTCCGGCCGACGCGAAGCTGGCGGCCCGGCATCCACCCGACTGTCGGTTTTCAGGGGACGCTCTCGCCTGGACTCGAAGGGCGCTCGCCGGCTGGACCCGCGTGAACGACAATGTGTTGCACATTCGTCCGATCACGCCGCCGACCATCACGCTGTTCGACGAACAATGCGTCTTCACTCTCACGCCGCGCCAGGCGCACTCGCGCCAGCCGGCGAGCGTCAGCGCTGGCGGGTTCCGGTACGACGCGGCAGGAAAGCGACATGCCGGAAAGATCCGGATCCCCGACGGCGATTCGATTCCCGCCACGCTGACGTCGTTCGCCATGCCGCAACCGCAGGGCGGGATGGCATTCGTGATGTCGCTGCCGTCGATCTGGGCGACGCAGGCCAAGGCGACCGATACACGGCTGCTGGCGACGGCCGTGTTCATGCACGAATTCACCCACACGCAGTCCGCCGTGCTTTCAGCGAAGATCGACAGCCTGACCCACCACGGGCTGCCTGCGGACGCCGATGACGACGTCATCCAGGAGCGCTTCGCGACGCGCCCCGGCTTCGAGACCGCCTACCGGCACGAGCTCGATCTGCTCTATGCGGCGCTCGCGGCAACCGATCTTACGAACGCACGACGGATCGCTCGGCAAGCGGAAGACTCGATCGAGCATCGGCGAGCGGAATTCTTCGTCGGCACCGACTGCGTCTACGCGGCGACGGAAGATGTCTTTCTGACGCTGGAAGGCACCGGGCAATACGCGAGCTACCGATGGCTGATCGATGCCCAGGGAGGACACATGGCCACGGCCCCAGCGATCACCTTCATGCGGCGCGGTGGCAGGAAGTGGAGTCAGGACGAGGGGCTCGCACTGTTCCTCGTGCTCGATCGGCTCGGGAGAGACTGGACATCCCCCGTCTTCGGCGGACGGAGCAGCGTGCTCTCGGAGCTGCGAGCGGCGACGGGTTGAAGGCGAGTGCCTAGCGCCGACGAGCGGCGTACTCGCCCGTCTCGGTCGCGATGAAGGTGATGGCCTCTCGAAGGCCGATGTCGGGGAGGGCCCGGTCGACGACCCACCCACGGACGAATGGGTTGTCGAATGCGTAGCCGGAGCCAAGCGACGCTTTCAGCAAGCGTCCCTCTTCGACGAACGTGCGCAAGGTATTCGAGACCGTGCCAGAGACCTCGAGCCCGAATCGCGTGCGGGTCGCCGCGGTGGTCAGCCCAGCCGAAGTGCCCGCGACCGCGCGGAGGGTATTCTGCTGCGGCGGGGTCAAACCGTCCCACCAGCTATGGATGGCATCGTCGTCCTCGTCGACGATCTCCCGGAACGCGGCCGCCACATCAGGCGCTCCGATCACATCGCCGTCAGAGGCCCGGTCGACGCACTTGCGGGCGAGTCGGACGATGTCCCGCGTGCGGGCGCCGGCATTGGCCACGCACAGCATTCCCGCTCCCTCCGTCACGAGGCCGACCTCGCGCATGCGCTCGTCAATCCAGTTCGCCATATGTCCCGGGTCGATGGGCGCAAAGGTGAACAGGTCGAACAGTTCGTAGAACGCGCGGCCCTTGCCGACCATCGCCTTGATGAGACTGGGCTTGGAGCCGGCGGCGACGTAACTCAAGTGCTGGTGGCGTTGCATCGTCCCGCGCAAATGCCACTCGTTTTGCTCCCCGCCCAAGCGGTTCACCTCCTGGAACTCATCGAGCACGAGGCCCAGCGTCACCTTGCGTTCGCTGGCGAGGCGGTCAAGGGTGTCGAGCACGGTCGCGAGGGATTCCTGCTGCGCCTCGGCCGAAGCGCCACGGGCCCCGAGTTCGACGCTTGGCACGAGCAAGCCGGAAATCGGATCGGGACTGAGTTTGACCGCCGCCTGCATTCGCCCGACGAGATCGGTGACGAAGGTGGTCCATCGCCGCCCGATGGCCTTCGTCGCGCCGAGGAGGATCCGATTGGTCATGTCCGCGACGGTGGTGACCGTGGAGAGGTCTGCGAGGAAGGCGTGTCCACCCGCCTCGTTCACTCGATCAACAGCATTCTCCAGCGTGGAAGTCTTCCCCATCCGTCGCTCGCCGTACACGAGCATCTTTTGTCCAGGCTCCCGCAGCACTCGAGCAAACCGCTCGAGCTCCTGTTCCCTGTCCGTGAAGAACGGCTCTCGAACAGTGCCGTGAATTCGGAACGGGTTCTCGTGGGAAATCGGCATAGGGAGAGTCGATCTTGCTGTGGGTTGATACAGTAGATGCTTTTAGTTTGCATACTTCACAATCATAAAGCAACTACTGTGTAAAAACACAGCACGAGACGGGACAAGTATATAATCCGCAGATGCGCAAGCACTTACCTCTACCTCTAGGCCAAGCGATAATAATGAAAATCAGGGGTCCGCACACCCATCGAGCAAGATACGAACGCGTGCCATACACGAAGCGCCCCGCTTAGCGGGGCGCTCGTGCGTTTTCAGTACATCCCGAGTTGTTACGCGTATCCGTTACCAGGCTCGAATCGAACTGCCATCCCAGTCCGCATTTCCCTCGGAGACAGCCGTATCCCCCTGTAGCACCAACCATTTCCACAGAGGCGCCGGTCGGAATCGAACCGACGAATAGCAGATTTGCAGTCTGCCGCCTTACCACTTGGCCACGGCGCCGAACCCCAAAGCTAACCGCCCGCCACCGCCGCGCTCAACCCGGCGATTCGCCGTCGCCACGCAAGGCACGGCCGCCGATCGGCCGTACGGTACGTACGGTACGTACGGCGACACGGGCACCCGCGCTCCACACCTCGCGCGCGAGCGGAGCGGCGAACAGCGCGCGGCCGAGCGACGCGAGCGCCTGCCGATGCGCGCCGTCGCTCGCCAGCGCGGTCGCTCGCCACGCGAGCTGGATCGCGGCCTGGCGCCGGCACAACCTCCGGATCGCCGAGGTCGGCGCCGCGGCTGCCGCTTTGCGGAACACGCGCACGTTCAGTCCGAAGAGCTCTGCAGGCGAGCGCTGCGACGTCGTGCGTCCACCGTGCTCGCGCACCAGCGTCAACACCTCGGGGACCGCACACACCTCGCTGCTGGCGGCCAGACGAAGCGAAAGGTCGTAGTCGGCGCGAAGCGGGAGCGCCTCGTCGAATCCACCCAGCTCCACGAGCAGCGATCGCCGAACGAGGAGCGTCGGCGTTCCGGCCGTCGCCTCATGCCGGAGCAGCGGTTCGAGGATCCACCCCGACAGTGGCTGCGGGAAGGGAGCGCGCGGAAACGACACTCGCTCACCCCGGTCGTTCGTCAGGGCATACGCGGTGTAGCTCCAGTCGCAGCCCGGGCAGCCGGCCACCGCCGCGAGCTGGCGTTCGAGCTTGACGGGAAGCCAGAGATCGTCGGAGTCGAGGAAGGCGACCCATTCCCCGCGCGCCGCCCGGAGCGCCGCGTTCCTCGGCACCGCCTCGCTGCCGCTGTGCGGGAGCGCCAGATGGCTGATCCGCGGGTCGGTCAGGCCGGCGAGATAGCCCGCGGTCCCGTCGGTCGACCCGTCGTCGATGACGACGCACTCGAACGGAAGCGCGTGCTCGTCGAGAACGGAGGCGAGGGCGCGTTCGATCGTGGCGGCCGCGTTCCAGCACGGGATGAGCATGCTCAGTCGCGGGCCATCTGACCCGGTCGTCGGCTCAGCGGCGATCGGTCGGTCGGACATCAGTGCGCGATGGTAGCCCAGCCTTGTTCAACGCCGCGTTGGCGGCGTCGCACGACCATCCCC
>JBIOHU010000098.1:0-7987 GCA_044449225.1 Gemmatimonadales bacterium
AACCGGCGAGCATGCCGGGGCGGACGGTCATCCAGTGGGAGAAGGACGATCTCGATCCGGTGGGGCTGGTGAAGATCGATCTCCTCGGCCTCGGCATGCTGACCCTGCTTCAGGACTGTTTACTGTACATCAGACAGGAGCGCGGCGTGACGATCGATCTCGCCACGCTCGACATGACCGACCAGGCGGTGTACGACGACCTGTGCGCCGCCGACACGATCGGCGTCTTCCAGGTGGAGAGCCGCGCACAGATGAACACGCTCCCGCGGTTGAAGCCACGGAAGTTCTACGATCTCGTCGTCGAGGTTGCCCTCATCCGGCCTGGCCCGATCCAGGGTGAGATGGTCCATCCGTACCTGCGGCGCCGGAACGGGCAGGAGGAGGTGACGTATCCGCATCCGTCACTGCAACCCATTCTCCAACGAACCCTTGGCGTGCCGCTCTTCCAGGAGCAGGGGATGCAGGTGGCGATCGTCGCGGCGGGGTTCACGCCGGGCGAGTCGGATCAGCTGCGCCGCGCCATGGGGCACAAGCGCAGTCGCGAGCGGATGGCGGCGATCTGCCAGAAGATGCTCGACGGCATGGCGGCGAACGGCATCGCTCCCGACGTGGCACAGCGAATCTTCAACCAGATCAACGGGTTCGCCGACTACGGCTTTCCCGAGAGCCATGCGGCGAGCTTCGCGCTGCTCGTGTATGCGTCGGCATACCTCAAGCACTATTTCGCCCCCGAGTTCACGGCGGCGATCCTCAACGCGCAGCCGATGGGGTTCTACGCGCCGGGCACGCTGGTGGAGGACGCGCGGCGTCACGACGTGGAGGTGCGGCCCGCCGACCTCACGAAGTCCGGATGGGACGCGACGCTGGAACCGCGCCCCGCGCCGCTGGGGCCCGCCCTGCGGCTCGGCATTCGCAGCGTCCGCGGGCTCGGCGCCACGGCGCGGGAAAAGCTCGAGCACGCGCTCGCCGAGGGAGCGTTCACGTCGATCGAGGATGTGGTCGAACGAGCGGGACTCGATCGGCGCGCGCTGCGCCATCTCGCCGAAGCGGGGACGCTCGATGGGCTGCTCCCTCACGAGCCCGATCTGCGGAAGCGCCGTGCCGCGCTCTGGGCGGTGCTCGAGGCGGCGCGCGGCGACGCCGGCCCCCTCGCGCCACGCCGTCCCGCGCCGCGCCGCGCGGCGCCGCTCCCTCCGATGTCGCCCGTCGAGCTCACCGAGGCGGACTACCGGATGACCGGCCTCTCCCTCGCCGGCCATCCGATGTCGCACGTCCGCCGCGTGCTCGAGCCAAACGGCGTCCGCTCGGCACGCGACCTCCTGCAGAACGGCCGCGACGGCGAGACGGTGGCGACGGCGGGACTCGTGATCTGCCGCCAGCGGCCCGGCACGGCGAAGGGATTCGTCTTCCTCACCCTCGAGGACGAGACGGGATTGATCAACGTCGTCGTCACGCCACAGCGATTCGAGCGCCAGGCGCTCCTGATCTCACGAACGCCGCTGCTGCTGGTGCGTGGGGTGCTGCAGGTGGAGCAGAAAGTCGTGAACGTGCGGGCGAAGCAGTTCCGCGCTCTCCAGGGCGCGGTGGGCGCGGAGTTCGCGCAGGGTCACGACTTTCACTGAGACGATCCCTCGTCGCCCCAGAACGTCTCGTCCTTCACCAGCACTTCGAGCTCCAGCGCCTCCGGTCCGCCCTTCTCCGAGTAGTCCGCGATGTGAATCGCCGTCGTCCGCAGCGCCCGCCCCGCGTCGTCCACCAGTACGAGCCCCAGCTGGTCGCGCGCGGCGTGGTAGCGTCCGAGCTTCTCCACGTCCATCGGCTCGCCGCCGGGCAGCGGCACCGCCTCGGTGAACAGCCGGAACACCGGCTGCACCAGCTCGTAGCCGATACCGGGACGGAACCGGCCCCACGCGCGCTGCTCCGCCACGTCGCGCCGCTCGAGGTCGGAATGCCCGATGATCACGTTCTGCAGCTTCACGGTATGACGCACGTTGACTCCTTCACGGCGACGACGCGGGCCATGATGCGATCGGTCTGCCGGTCGCCGCCAAGCTGGAAGTGCCGGGACCCGGCATCGGTGAATCCCCATCGGGAATAGAAGGCGATGGCCCGCGCGTTCCGCTCCCACACGCCGAGCCAGACACACCGGAGCCGTCGCGAGATCGCTTCGTCGAGACAACGTTGCATCAACGCCGAGCCGATGCCGGCACCGATCCAGCGCCGGCCGGCGTAGAGGCGCGCGATCTCGATCGCCGCGCCGGCGCCAACGGCAGCGGGAGCGGGTCCCTCGCGCAGCATCGCGTAGCCGGCCATCTCCCCGCCCCGCTCGGCGATGAGCACGGTGCACGCAGGATCGGCGAGCTCGACGCCCTGTTGTGCTTCGCCGAATGCCTCGCCGAGATATGCCGCCATGTCGTCCGGCCGGTTGTCGGGACCGAAAGTGTCGGCGAACGCCGAGGCGGCGAAAACGGCGAGAGCGCGCGCGTCCGCCGGCACGCCGCGCCGGACGACGAGGTGCGGTACGGGAGCGTCGGACAGCTTCATGGGATTGAAGATAAGCAGTCGCGTTCGCCATGCCGTTGACGTCTTACGTCTCACGTCTCACGTGCAATGCGTCACGGCACCGGCCTGGCACGCGTGTGCTCCGCCGGCGCGCCAGGGGGCACCGGAATGTCGAGCCGGAAATCGAACTCCTGCTCCACCATCTGGCGCACCCGGTGCCCGACCACGTTCGCGGCGAGGAAGCGCATGCCCGGCAACGACGCGCGCACGGCGAGTTCGAACGCGACGTTGGACGAGGCGAGCACCTCGAGGGTGGACGAGTCGGCGCGCCCGGTCGTGTCGATCACGAAACGAGTCCGGACGACTCCTTCGATCCCCTGGGCGAGCATCTGCGGTGGATAGACCGGCGCCGCGCTTTCCTCCACCCGCTGGGCGCTCTGCTCGAGCGACAGCACGGAGTAGACCGAGTCCGCGGGCGCCGTCGCCGCGGCGGCGGGCCGCGCCACGTTCTGCCTCGCCGTCACGCCTCCCCGATCGTGCTCGTCTCGCGCCTTGGGCCGGCCGGCGTGCTTCCCGAGCGGCGACTCCGCGCCGGTCGCCGGCCGGCCGGCATCGACCGCGATGAACTGCAGCTGCTCCACCGCGGCGTGCCCGGGTTGGCGGTCGGGAGGGGGCAGGTAATACAGCTGCTGCCGGGAAAAATCGAGCAGGCTCGAGTGCGGTCCGGTGGAGTAGAGCGCCGCGCCGAGAAACGCCGCATGTGCCGCGACGCTGAGCAGCGCGCCGGACGCACCGACGGTGCCGTGGGAAGCCGGTTGGAACCAGGAGAAGCGCATCGCGCCATCCGTGCAGGCACTCGTCGCGTCGGCGCATCGGCCGTGCCAGCCGAGCGCCCGATGTCGCTACCGTTCCTTGCCGAGCTTGTCCAGGGCCCCCCCGGCAACGCGGTACGTCGTCCAGTCGCTCATGGGGATGGCGCCGAGCGATTCGTAGAAGCGGATCGCGTCGCTGTTCCAGTCGAGGACTGCCCATTCCAGCCGCCCGTAGCCACGCTCGACGGCCAGTCGCGCGAGGTGGGCCAGCAGCCGGCGGCCGATTCCCCTGCCCCGCTGGGTCGGGAAGACGAACAGATCCTCGAGGTAGATCCCCGGTCGCGCAAGAAAGGTGGAGTAGCTGCGAAACCAGAGCGCGAACCCTGCCGGCTCGTCGCCGCACAGCGCCAACACGACCTCGGCCGCGGGCGTCGCGCCGAAGAGCGTTTCGCGCAGCAGCTCCTCGGTCGCGACGCACTCGTGCGGGAGACGCTCGTACTCGGCGAGGCCGCGGATGCAGCGCAGGATCGTCGGCACGTCGTCGGGCGTCGCGACGCGCAGCGTCACCGCGGCTCCCGGGCGAGGAGTCATGGGTATCGTCGGCGATACCGGCTCAGCCGACGAGGTAGCGTTCGCGAAGGATCTTGAGGTGATGGCGCGAATGACCGGCCACGATGTACGCCAGCGCCCGCACGCTGATCGTCTTCCCGCTCGCCGTCCCTTTTCGATCCCAGGCTTCCTCGCGCAGGGAGGCGAACAGCGCCACGCTACCGTCCCGCACGGCGCGCAGCTCGGCCGCGAGATCGGCGATCGTGCGCTGATCGGATCCGGCGGTGCGCACGTACGAGTCCTGGTCGAACGACGCGAGGGGCGTCGAGTCGCCGCGGGCGATCCGCAGCGCGCGATAGGCGAAGACGCGCTCGGCGTCGATCAGGTGGCCGATCACCTCCCGGACGCTCCACTTGTCCGCGGCGTAGCGGAAATCGCCGCGCGACTCCGGAATGGCGGCGAGCGCCGCGTACAGCTCCTTCCCGTCCTCGCGAAGGATCGTCGTCACGTTGCCGGCCGGCACGGTGTCGATGTACCTGGCGAAGTAGGGATCGTGCTCCGTGGCGTCGGGCCGGCTCCTGATCGCAGTGGTCATTGGTCTCTCCACACGGGCGGTTGGGTCAACGGGCCGAGGCGAGGGCGGGTGTCGGGCTGCGGCGCCAGGTGAGCAGCAGGACGCCGGCCACCATCACGCCCAGCGCGACTACCTGTGCCGAGGTGACGGGGCCGATCATGTCGCTCTTGGCGCGGAAGAACTCGACGACGAAACGCTCTGCGCCGGCGAGCACGCAGTACAGGCCGAACAGCCAGCCCGCCGCGTGAGCGTGGCGGCGCAGTCGCCAGAGCACACCGAACATCGCGAGTCCAAGCAGGACCTCGAGCAGTTGCGTCGGGTAGACGCCGACGACGGTGTCGGGAGGGAGGGACGCCGGCAGGCCGGCATGGTAGACCTGGTTCATCACTTCGACCGTCGTCGGCGGCAGCCCTTGCGGGAACGCGACGGCGAGCCAACCGTCCCACACGCGACCATAATCGTCGCCGACGGCCCAGCAGCCGGTACGACCGATCGCGTAGCCAGCGGCAATGCCCACCGCGGTGCCGTCGGCGATGCGCAGGAAGGGCTGCCGCCGCCAGCGGATGACGAGGGCGCAGAGCAGCACGGCGCCGATGAAACCGCCCCAGAAGACGAAGCCGCCGCGCCCCCACAGCGCGCTGAAGCTGTGCATCAGGATCGCGTAGTAGATCTTCGCCCCGACGATCGTGCCGACGAGCGCCGCGAAGGTCACGTCGTTCATGACGTTCGGGTCGTCGCCACGCTGCTCGAGCACTTCCTGGCTCACCCAATGCGCGATGCCGAATGCCGCCATCATCGCCAGCCCGAAGCCGGTGAGATTGATCGGCCCGATCGCGAAGTTGAACGGGTGATGGATGATGGGGTGTGGGATCATCGCCTGGTGTCGACGCGGGTCTTCGTCCATACGACGACGGCGGTGCAGCTCTGGCCGGGCGTCGTGAACTGCGCCGGGATGCTCGCGCCGTTGTAGATCTCGACCGCCGCAACCTCGTTCGGCTGCACGAACGTATCGAGATCACCTGGATCGAGCTGCTGCCAGGGTGCGCCGTCCACGTACACGGTGACGCAGCCGTTTCCCTGCGCCGAGCGCGTCGAGGAGATCATCGCCTGGCCATTCTGCTCCGTCACCCGGATGCCCGGCGTCGTGCGGAGCACGTCGGTGAATTTCATCGCCTGCCGCTTCGCGAGCTCGTCCGGCCCGATGAAATAGCCGCCCGCCGACGTCCGCTTCCGGTCGAGGAAGCCCACCTTCTGGAGGCCCTGTTCGCGACGGGACACGACCTCCACCGGCGAGAGTTGCGGCACCATGATCCCGAGCTTCACCGTGACCCGCGCCGGCGTGCGCGACGACAGCTCCACCGGCACCTCGGTCGGGCTGTAGCCAAGCTGGCGCACGACGAGCGCCTGCGTGCCTGCTGGCAGCGAGTCGAGGGTGAACTCCCCGTTGCTGCGGGTGAGCGCCGCCGCACTCGAGCCCATGAGCCCGACCCGCGCATTGACCACGGGCGCCCCGCTGCTGTTCACCACCTTGCCGGTGACGCGGGCCGTGCCACGTGCCAGTCGCGGTGCGCCGGTGTCGTTCACGGCGATCTTCCGCAGGGGCGCGACGCTCACGCTCCGTAGCGCGAGCGTGCCAAGCTCCTGGGTCACCGTCACCTCGGCCGTCTCACCGCCATCCTTGCGTTGTGCCTGCAGCTTGCCCTCGTATTTCTCCGGCAGTCCGCACAGTCGATAGGTCCCGTCGGCCGTCACCGTCGCCTCGCGCACGCGCGGCGTCTTCTTCGTGATGCGGAGGTTGGCAGGCAGCCCCACCGGATCGGGATCGTACCAGACGAACGAGACCCGCGCCCCCTCCGCGGCGACGTCGCTGTCCGGCTCGCGAACGCGGCCGACGAGGGCGCCCGGACCGAGGGCGCGGCGAGCCGGCGTGCAGAACAGCCCGACGAGATAATCGCTCGACGGGACGGCGATGATCGTCTGGGTCACCATGTTCGCGGTGATCTCCATCGGCGGCGTCACGAGCGAGATGCCGAGGGTGTCCAGCATGGGATGCTCGACGATGACTCGATAGGAGCCGGGCTTGATGCTGTCGACGAGGAATCGGCCGAGTGAGTCGGAGAGCGCCATGCGCGCCGTTCCTTCGACCTGGATCAGCGCGCCGACGAGCGGGCCGGCGTGGACGCTGTCCACCGCGACCCCCTGGAGGAAGCCGACGGTCAACGGAGCGGTCGTGTCCCGCACAGCGGTCGTGCCCGGCTTCGCCGGCGTGCTCGCCGGCGCCGTTCTGGCCGGTCGACGCGTGGCGGGCTGCTGCGCGAGCACGGGAAGAGCGAGCGCGAGTGCCCCCAGGGCTGGGGCGAGGCTTGGCAGACGCATGAGTGGGAATATAGGGCGTGATCCGTCGCTCTACCCGGGAAGCGGCGATCGGGGTCCACGGGGGCGCGGCAACCGAACGCTTTCAGGTCGCGGAACGGATTCTGCCTCCATCGTCGCCATCACCTGTCAGGGAGTTCACCATGGGCAGCAAACCGAGCAACAACTTCCAGAGCGACCGTCCGGAGTCCGGCGGCGCCGACAAGGACATGGAGCGGGAAAAGTCGGGACTGCTCGAGCGCGATCGCGAGAAATTCGCGATCGAGCAGCAGGCGCGCCACGAAGCGGCTCGGCGCGATCACGAGGTACACCGCGCACCGTACAAGAGCGACGACCCGCCGCCGAAGTCGGACAAGCGGTAGAATTGTCGTCGGTCCGCCGGCGTGCCCGGCATCGAGCCCGCCCGGGGCCGACGACCTTTGCGCCACGCTCGTGCCCACTCGCTCCAGCCAACCGATTCCCGCGCCGGACCTCACGCCGGTCCACGATCCGGGCTTCCGCGACGCCGCCGTTCGCGCCGAGCGGGCGCTCGCCGCCACCCCCCCTGAGCAGGTCGGCGCGCCGCTCATCCGCACGGGCGATCATGAGATTCGAGTCGGCACTGCATCGTGGACCGATCCGACGATCGTTCGGGGAAACGTGTTCTACCCGCGCGGTGTGTCGTCGGCTGCGGACCGTCTGCGCTACTACGCCGAGCAGTTTCCGGTCGTCGAAGTGGATTCCAGCTACTACTCGCTGCCCGAGCGCGCCACGGCGCGCCTCTGGGCAGAGCGCACCCCGGCGCACTTCAGCTTCCACGTCAAGGCGCACGCCCTCATGACCGGGCAGCCGACGGAGGTGGCGCGACTGCCGAAGGCCCTCGCCGACGAGCTGCCGGCGGCGATCGCCGGTCGGCCACGGATCTACGCGAAGGATCTTCCGGGCGAGCTCCTCGACGCGGTCTGGGAGCATTTCATCGACGCGCTCGCGCCACTGCACGAGGCGGGGAAGCTCGGTGGCATCCTGCTGCAGTATCCCCGGTGGTTTCTCCCCACGCCGGCGAACAAGGAGCAGCTTGGCGACTCGGCCGCGCGCCTCGCTGGCATCGCGGCGACAGTCGAGCTCCGCAATCGTTCATGGTTCGCCAGCGAGAGGTCCACTGGCTGGACGCTCGACCTGCTGCGCGATCTCGGCCTCA
>JBIOHU010000099.1:0-7794 GCA_044449225.1 Gemmatimonadales bacterium
CAGCTGTTCACCGGCCCGCAGCACGTCGGCGACATAGTCGGCCTGCTTCGCGTTCAGCAGGCCGAACCGCTGCGTCTCCAGCAGCCGCGACATGCCGATGATGGCGTTCAGCGGCGTCCGCAGCTCGTGGGACATGTTTGCGAGAAACTCCGATTTCATCCGGCTCGCGTCCTCCAACTCCCCGTTCTTCTGCTGGAGGGCATACTCGAACTGCTTCACCTCCGTCATGTCGCGCGCCGAAGCGAAGACGCCCTGCAGCCGGCGATCGCGGTCGTGGAAGGTGCTGGCGTTGTACGACACCACCGTCAGCTTGCCGTCGCGGGCTCGTGCCGTGAGCTCGTAGTTCGTTACGGTGCCCTCGGCCAGCACCCGATTGATTCCGGCTTCCGCTCGCGCCGGATCGGTGAAGTAGTTCTTGAACGGCGCCCCGATCAGCTCGTCGCGCGTGCACCCCGTGAGCTCCTCCATCTGCTTGTTGACGTCGGTGACGATGCCGCGTGGATCAGTCGTCATCAGCGCATCGATGTTGGACTCGATCAGCGACCGGGTGTAGAAGTGCTGGTCGCGCAGCCGCTGGTCGAGCTTCATGCGTTCGTCTTCCACCTGTTTTCGCGCCGTATTGTCGGTGCCGATGAGGAGGTAGCCGATGATGACGTCGCGCGCGTCGCGCAGCGCCGTCACCGAGACGACGGCGGGAAAGCGACTGCGATCCTTCCGGATGTACGTCAGCTCGTAGATGTCCTCGATGCCACGCGACGCCTTGAACACGAGCGCCTCGAAGCCGGGAAGAATCGTGGTTCCCAGCTCGGCGCTCAGTGCCTGGGCGCGGGCGATCACTTCCTGCGGATCGGAGATGTCGGCGGGGGTGATCCGGTCGACGACGTCCGCGGCGGCGTAGCCGAGCATGCGCTCCGCGCCGACGTTGAAGATCTGAATGACGCCCTTGGCATCGGTGGCGATGCTCGAAAAGTTGGCGCTGTTGAAGATGGCGCTCTGGAGGGCCCCCGTCTGCAGTAGCGCCTCGGCGTGGCGGACGTCCAGACTGACGTCGGACTCGGCGCGTGATCGAACGGATGGCATGGACCCTCGGGACTACGAGTGAGACGAACCGAACGTGAGACGTGCCCTTCGTACGGCAGCCCCTCCTGCCCGGCAAGAAGCTGTCCGCACCGGCTTCCCAGGCGGTCGTCTTGACAGATCAAGATTTATTGCTGTAATTTCTCCCCATGTCCGCCACCGCCGCGCCCGAGCTCGACCGTGCCGTCGCGATCTTCCACTCGCTCTCCGATGCCACGCGACTGTCCTCTCATGTCCGGGTGCTCAAGGACGCCGAGCTCGTGACGGAGCGGAAGGAAGGACGCTGGTCCTACTACACCATCGTCCCCGAAGCGTTCGACGAGGCGGATGACCTCGTCGTCGAGTTCGTTCCGGCGGCACGCGTCGGCGCCCCGTCGCGTCCGTCGGGCGGCCGGACCAACACGAAAAAGTCCCCACGCTGCTGCGCCTGAGGAGGATTCCGGGACGACGGCGCACGCGATGAAGCTGGCGGAGATCAGACGCGCCACGACAGCAGACCTTCCGGAGATCCGGCGCCTCCTCGTCGCCAGTCTGTTGCCGACCGACGGCGTCGCTGACGCCCTTTCCGGCTTTCTCGTCGCCGAGCACGAGCAGGCCCTGGTCGGCGTGGTTGGTGTCGAGCGCTGCGGCGACTACGGGCTCCTTCGCTCCGCCGCCGTCGCGCCAGCGTGGCGCAGTCGCGGCGTCGGGCGCCAGCTCGTCGAGCGGGCGATCGCCGAGGCGGAGATGGATGGACTCCGCTCGCTCTATCTGTTGACCACGACGGCCGAGCGCTACTTCCCCAGCTTCGGCTTCGCGACGACGACGCGTGAGGCGGTGCCCGACCCGGTCCGCCGGACGGCCGAGTTTCTCGGCGCGTGCCCCGCGTCGGCGACGGTCATGTCGCGCCCGCTGAGGGCGTGACCTTTCGACGCGGCAAAACCGCGGCTAGCTTCGCCGCCGACGGGTCCGGAGCAGCTGATTGCACGGTCGACGGGTTCCCTGCTTCAACTGGACGCATGACGCGAGAACGAGCGCAGGCTACCACCAGTCGCGACGCGACGGAGTCCGTGCGCGATGCCGTCGTCGCCTGGCGCCGCCGCCTGCACCAGCAGCCCGAGCTCTCCTTCCATGAAAAGGAAACCTCGCAGTTCGTCGCCGACACCCTCGCCAGCTTCGGCAACCTCGAGATCAGCCGGCCGACGCCGACGAGCGTCGTTGCGCGACTGGTCGGCACGGGCGATGGACCGGTCCTCGGCCTGCGCGCCGACATGGACGCCCTGCCGATTCACGAGCTGAACGACCACGCTTTCGTCTCGCGGACTGCGGGGGTGATGCACGCCTGCGGACACGACGGCCACACCGCGATGCTGCTCGGCGCAGCGAAGCTGCTCGTCGGCCGCCGCGACGAGCTCGGGGGCGAGGTCCGCTTCATCTTCCAGCACGCCGAGGAGCTCCCACCGGGAGGTGCGGCGGAGCTGGTGCGGGCCGGCGTAGTGGACGGCGTCGACCTCGTCATCGGCGCCCACCTCTGGCTGCCGCTCCCCGTCGGGGAGGTGGCAGTCAGGTCGGGGCCGCTCATGGCGTCGTCCGACGTGTTCCACATCCACATCGACGGCGCCGGTGGCCATGCCGGCATGCCGCACCAGACCGTCGACGCGATATCCATCGCCGCGCAGGTGGTGACGAACCTGCAGCAGATCGTCGCGCGCAACGTCGACCCGCTCTCGTCGGCCGTCGTGTCGGTCACGCGGATTGCCGGCGGGACGACGATGAACGTGCTCCCCGAGTCGGTGGAGATCGACGGCACGGTGCGCGCGTTCGACGCGGCGCTTCGCGCGCGCATTCCCAGCCTCATGGAGCGCGTCGTCGCCGGCGTGACGGCAGCTCACGGCGCGCGCTATCGCTGGCGGTACGCGCGCGGCTACGACCCGGTGGTGAACGAGGCGAAGGCGACCGAGCTGGTACGTCGTGCCGTCGTCCGCGCGCTCGGCGACGAGGCGAAGCTGATCGACGCGACGCCGACGATGGGCGCAGAGGACTTCTCGGCCTATCAGCAGCGGGTGCCGGCGGCCTTCTTTTTCATCGGCGCCCGCAACGAGGAGCGCGGGATCATCCATCCGCACCACCACGAGCGCTTCGATCTCGACGAGCGCGCCCTGGACTTCGGGACGCGCATCTTCGTCGCCGCCGCCACCGAGCTGCTCGGGACGAGGATCCAATGAGCGGCGGCGATTCCTCCATGCCGGAGAGTGAACCGCCACGCCAGCGGTGGCGAAGCTATCACCTGCTGGCCTTGCTGCCGACGCTGGGGATGCTCGGCGGGCTCGCCTTCGCCGACCGGGTGTATCCACTGATCCTCGGGCTGCCCTTTCTCTTCGCCTGGCTCGCCGGGTGGGTGGTCGCCACCTCGGCGATCATGGGATGCATCTATCTGCTCGACCGGGCTCGGGAACAGCGGACGTGACGATCGCACTCGCGATCATGGCGACCGCCTTCGCGGTCGCGATCGGACTCGGCCTGCTGGCGCGGCGGGGACACGTCATGACGCTCGAGCAGTGGAGCGTGGGAGGGCGCGGCTTCGGCAGCATCTTCGTCTTCCTGCTCATGGCCGGAGAGATCTACACGACCTTCACCTTCCTCGGCGGAAGCGGTTGGGCGTACGGCCGAGGGGCGCCGGCGATGTACATCCTCTGCTATCTGACACTCGCCTACAGCCTGTCGTACTTCCTGCTCCCCGCCATCTGGCGCGACGCGCGCGGCCGCGGACTGGTCTCGCAAGCCGACTTCTTCGTCGCGAAGTACGACAGCCAGGCCCTCGGCGTGCTCGTCGCACTGGTGGGTGTCGCCGCGCTCGTGCCCTACCTCGTCCTCCAGCTCAAGGGGCTGGGGATCATCGTGTCGGAGGCATCGTACGGCGCGATCTCCTCGACGACGGCGATCTGGGCCGGCACTGCGGCGCTCATTCTGTACGTCGTCGTGTCGGGGGTGCGGGGATCGGTGTGGACGGCGGCGCTCAAGGACGGCGTGATCCTCGTCGTCGTCGTGGCGATGGGGATCTATCTCCCGCATCACTTCTACGGCGGCGTCGGCAACATGTTCGAGGCGATCGATCGCGCGAAGCCGGGTTTCCTCACCCTCGGCGGCGCCGGCCGGAGCCAGACCTGGTTCATCTCGACGGTGCTGCTCACCTCCGTCGGGGTGTACACCTGGCCGCAGTTCTTCGGTGGCGTGTTCACGGCACGCAGCGACTCGGTGTTTCGAAAGAACGCCGTGATGCTGCCGCTCTATCAGCTCGTCGTGCTCTTCGTCTTCTTCGTCGGCTTTGCCGCCACGCTCGTCGTGCCCGGCCTCGCTGGCGCCGATGCCGACCTGTCGCTGTTCCGCCTGGCACGGTACGCCTTTGCGCCGTGGGCGGTAGGGGTGATCGGCGCCGCCGGTCTGCTCACCGCTCTCGTGCCCGGCTCGATGCTGCTCATCACGGCGGCGACGATCCTCGCGAAGAACGTCTATCGCGTCGCACTTCCGTCGGCGAGTGAACGCGACGTCGGGGTCGTCGCCCGGGCGATGGTGCCGGTGCTCGCGCTCGGATCACTCCTCCTCGCCCTCCACGGCGGGCAGGCGATCGTCGCCCTGCTGCTGATGGGCTACAACGTGGTGACGCAGCTCTTTCCCGCTCTCGTGCTCTCGCTCGGCCGCGCGCCGCGGATCGGGGCGGGGGCGGCGCTGGCGGGCATCGTCGCTGGCGAAGCGACCGTCGCCGCGATCACGCTGTCGGGCGCGTCGGTCGCGACGCTCCTGCCGGCGCTGCCGGAAATGGTGAAGGAGCTCAACGTCGGCGTGATCGCGCTCGCCGTGAACGTCGGGGTGATCGTGCTGGTGTCCGCCTTGCGTCTCCCCGCTGGTGCGTCGATGATTCGGCGTGACCTCGACCGTCAACCCGATCGCTGAATCCGCGTGACCGCACCCGATACCCGCGAAGTCGACGGCCCGCCGCCGCTCACCGAGCCCACCGACCTCGGTTTCGGGCGCGTCGTCGCCCAGTCGGTGCGCGGACGCTTCCTCAATCGCGACGGCCGGCCGAACAGTCGCAAGTACGGGCTCGGCGCCCAGCGCGCGGCGCGCTTCTATCTGGCCGCGCTCGACGCCGGCTGGCTCGCCTTCTTCGGCTGGATGCTGGGCATCCTGCTCCTGGTCAACGGCACCTTCGCACTCGCTTACCTGTCCCTCGACGGCGCGCTGCGCGGCACCGAGCAGCTCGGTCTCGCCGACCCATTCCTCCGCGCCTTCACCTTCAGCGTCGGCGTGTTCACGACGACGGGCACCGGCGTCATGCACGCGTACGGACCGACCGCGAACTGGCTCGCCGACCTCGAGGCGTTCGTCGGACCGATCACCCTCGTCGTCGCCTTCGGCCTTCTCATCGCACGGCTCACGCGGCCGCGGATGCGGCTCGGCTTCAGCGACTCGGCGGTCGTCGCGCCGTACGACGGAGGGCGCGGGCTGATGTTCCGGATCGTGAACCTGCAGCCGGGCGAGTTGAGCGATGTCCAGGTGCGGGTCAACCTCGCCTGGTTCGAGGACTTCGACGGGGTACGCGAGCGCGAGTTCCACCAGCTCGCACTGGAGCGGAACTCGGTGGAGTTCTTCACCCTCCACTGGACGGTGGTCCACCCGATCACCGCCGACAGCCCGCTGGCCGGCATCACGCCGGAACGTCTCGCCGCCTCGCAGGCGGAGTTCATGGTGTTCGTCAACGCGCTCGAGGAGACCTTCTCCACCCGCGTCTCCACGCGCACCTCCTACCTGTGGGACGAGGTGCGGTGGGACGTGAAGTTCGCCAGCATTTTCGCCAGCGGCCCCGATGGAATCATGGCGATCGACGTCGAGCGCCTCAGCCGCACCGAGCGGCTGGAGGACGGAGCGACACGCGAGCCGGCGCCAGTGGAGCGGGGACGCGCGACGGCCGATGGATGACCGCAATCAGTGACGTCTCACGTCTCACGTTTCGCGTTTCACGCTTCACGATTTTGTACAGCTTCCAGGTCCAGCTCGAACTCCAACTCGCGCAGCACTTCGTCGGAGATCGCGTCCTCGTTGCGCAGCCGAATCAGCATCCGGCGTTCGGCGTCGATCATCGCCAGGCGCAGCCGACGGCGGGCCGCATAGTTCCCGCCATGCTGCTCGTTCATCTGCGCCCGCTCTCGCAGGTCGGCCCGGAGCGCCTGGACGTCTCGCGCGTCGACCCAGTTCTCGTGTGACAGATCCTCCAGCGCTTCGGCGGCCCGGCGCGTGGCCTCGCGACGCGCCAGCCGCTCCTCCTCGAGCTGGATCTGCTCCGGCGCGAAGTGCAGCGCGCGGATGATCGGCGCCAGCGAGAGCCCCTGGACGAGAAGTGTCAGGACGATGACGCACATCGTCATGAGAATGAGTTCGGTGCGGAAGGGAAAGGTCGCTCCGCTGTTCAGATAGCGGGGAAGGGCGAGCGCCGTCGCCAGGGAGACGACCCCGCGCATGCTCGTCCACGAGACGATCGCCAGGGGCTTCCACGATGGAGGGGCAGAGCGGCGCCGCCGCTCGCGGCTCAACCGGACGCCGAACGTCACCAATGGCACCCACACGATGCGCACGAGAATGGCGACGACGGTGATGATCGCCCCGCTGCGGAAGACGGCGCCGAGCGATCCGGACGGCACGAGCTCGAGCAGTGTACCGAACTGCGCGCCAAGGAGGAGGAAGATCAGCGCGTTGAGGAGGAAGGCGACGAGGTCCCACACCGTTCGCGTCTGCAGCCGCGACGCCGGCCCAACCGCCGTGGAGAGATGCTGCTGGAGGTACACGCCGCCGGCCACGCAGGCGAGCACGGCGGAAACGTGCAGCGACTCGGCGGTCACCCAGGCGACATAGGGACCGGCGAGCGTGAGGAGTGCCTCGGCGAGCGGGTCCTTCGTCGACCGCGCGGCACGGATGATCAGCCAGGCGACGAGGACGCCGATCAGGCTGCCGACGCCGGAATCGATGAAGAAGCGAACGATCGACTCCCCCCAGCTGAAGGTGCCGGTGACGGCCGCCGCGACCGCCGTGCGATACAGGATCAGCGCCGACGCGTCGTTGACGAGGCTCTCCCCCTCGAGCACGGTGATCACGCGACGCGGCACGGGGAGCCGTGACACGATCGACGTCGCGGCCACCGCGTCAGGTGGGGAGACGATCGCGCCGAGAGCCACGGCGACCGGCCAGGGCAGGCCGGGAAAGAGCATGCGCGCGACGACGGCGACGGCCGCGGTCGTGACGAGGACGAGACCGACCGCGAGCGCGCCGATCGGTCCGAAGTTCCGCTTGAAGTCGCGCACGGACGTGAACATGGCCGCCGACCAGAGCACCGGCGGGAGGAACACGAAAAAGACGAGATACGGGTCGAGATCCGGGATCGTGACGCCCGGCACCGACGCGACGAGAAATCCGGCGATGACCTGGAGCACCGGCGTCGGCACGGGGAGCCGCCGCGCCAGCGCCGAGAGGGCGACGACGAGGGCGGCGACGGCGATGGCGAGGACGACCGGTTGGAAGGTGGACATCGCGTCGGTGCTTTGCGAAGGTAAGTAGGTGCTTAGATGCTTCGCGTAGGTGAGTAGGTGCGTAGGTGCGTAGGTGCGGAACGTCGTGCACGGCAGGAAAGAGGTACGTACATCGGTTTAGGGGCCAGTGCCATCCGCACCTACCCACCTACCCACCTAC
>JBIOHU010000100.1:0-7756 GCA_044449225.1 Gemmatimonadales bacterium
CGACGACGGGATCCGCCGGCTGCGTGGCGCCGGCGCGGCGATCGTCTGGTGTCCGACCTCGAACCAGTTCCTGTTCGGCGACAGCGCACCGGCCGGCTTGCTTGCGCCAGGCACCGACGTGATGCTGGGCAGCGATTCGCTGCTCACGGGCGCCGGCTCGCTGCTCGACGAGATCCGCTATGCGCGCACGTTGCGCCTGCTCTCCGACGAGCGCCTGGAGCTTGCCGTCGGCCCTGTCGCGGCGCGACGGCTCGGGCTCGAGCCGCCCTCGCTGGCCATCGGCGCGCGAGCCGACCTCGTCGTGCTGCGACGTCCGCTGCTGGAGGCCGCCGAGGTCGACGTCGCACTCGTCGTCGCCGGCGGCGAATTGCGCGTGCTCGACCCCGCGCTCCTGCCGTCGCTGGGCGAGCATGCCGCGGCTGGTCGCATGCACACGGCACAGGGAGTGACGCGCTGGATCGGTCAGGCGGAGGAGATCGAGGTCGCCGAGCGATGCTGAACGCGACCACCGAACACCGGCCGCTGCGGGTGGTCCAGGTGAGCTTCCACGCCGACGAGCATCGGCGCGACGGGGAGACGCTGCTGCACGTCTGGCCAACGCTGCGCGGCGTAGCGGCGGGAGTCGCCCGCACCGGTGTCGAGCTAACGGTAGTGCAGGCGGCGAGCCGGCACCAGACAGTCTCGCGCGACGGCGTGGAGTTCCGATTCGTCCACGATCCGACGCTCGCCACGATCGGCCGCAGAAGCCGCTTCGCCCTGCCGCGACGACCGCGACGCATCATCGCCGCCGTCGCCGTCGTTCAGCCCGACGTCGTGCACGTGCAGGGGCTGGGTCATGCGACGGCGACTCGCCAGCTCATGGCGGCGCTGCCCGGCGTGCCGGTGCTGGTGCAGGATCACGCCGGGTCGCCGCCTGGCGCACCGCGCGCGCTGGCGTGGCGATGGGCCTATCGGTCGCTCGCCGGCGCCGCCTTCGCCGTGCGCGATCAGGCCGCGCAGTTCGTCGCCTCGCGCGTCATCTCGGCGCGGCTGCCGGTGTTCGAGATCATCGAGGGATCCACCGACTTCACTCCGGGCGATCGGGAGGCGGCGCGTCGCGCGACCGGACTGGCGGGCGATCCATGTCTGCTCTGGACGGGGCATCTCGACGCCAACAAGGATCCGCTGACGGTGCTGGAGGCCTTTCGGTGCGCCGCCGAACGGCGGCCGGATGCCCGGCTCTGGTGCTGCTTCGGCAAGGCGCCCCTGCTCGACGAGGTGCGACGGTGCATCGCCGACTCCCCTCTGCTCGCCGAACGCGTCGTGCTGCTCGGCGCCCGTCCGCACGACGAGATGGAAGAGCTGTTCCGGGCGGCGGACTTCTTCGTGCAGGCGAGCCATCGCGAAGGATGCAGCTATTCCACGATCGAGGCGCTCGCCTGCGGAACGACGCCGCTCGTCACCGACATCGCCTCCTCGCGCCGGATCGTCGGTGATGCCGGCTCGCTCACCCCGGTCGGCGACGCCGCCGCGCTCGGCGACGCGATCGTCGATTGGTCGGTGCGTGATCCCTCTCGCCGCCGGAGCGCGGCCCGGGCGCGGTTCGACGAGGCGCTGAGCTTCGACGTCATCGGGCGCGACCTCTGCGCCGCATACCGCTCGCTGGCTGCCGGACGATGAAGATCGCGCTCGTGGTACCAGGCGGCGTCGACGCCAGCGGGACGGAGCGCGTGATTCCGGCGTTCGTCTGGCTGATCGAGCGGCTGGCGCGGCGCCACGACGTGCACGTGTTCGCCCTGCACCAGCAGCCCGAGCCGGCCGACTGGCCGCTGTTCGGAGCGCAGGTGCACAACATCGGAACGGTGGGGAGCAAACGGCGCCGCTTCTTCGAGCGATTCGCCGCCGAGCACCGCGCCGGCGCGTTCGACCTCGTGCACGCGCTGTTCGGGGGCGCCGGCCTGTACGCGGCGATCGCCGGCTGGCGTCACCGGCTGCCGGTCCTGCTCCATCTCGCCGGCGGCGAACCGCTGCCACGCTCCAGCGACGCGTATGGCACCCGCGTCTCGAGGCGCGGACGGTTCTGGCTGCGCGTCGCGACCACCGGCGCGAGCCGCGTCACGGTCGCGACGCTCTACATGCAGCGACTCGTCGAGGCGATGAACGTCGAGACCGAGCTCGTGCCACTCGGGGTCGCGCTCGACCGGTGGCCCCTCCTCGCGCCACGACCGCGCGATCCCTCGCGCCCGGTCCGGCTGCTGCACATCGCCGACCTCCGGCCGGTAAAGGATCAGCCCATGCTGCTCACCGCCATCGGCCTGCTGCGCGACCGGGGCCACGCGTGCGAGCTGGACATGGCGGGCTTCGATACGACGGATGGCACGTTGCAGCGTTCGGTCGAGGCGGCGCGCGTCGCCGACATCACCCGCTGGCACGGGCTGCTCGGCCGGACGGAGCTTCACCGTCTGGCCGCGCGGGCGGACATCCTGGTCCACTCGTCGCGGCACGAGGCGGGTCCGCTCGCCGTGCTCGAGGGGGCGATCGCCGGCGTGCCCACCGTCGGCACCGCGGTCGGTCACGTCGCCGACTGGGCGCCCGAGGCGGCGGTCGCCGTGCCGGTCGGGGATGCCGACGCGATGGCGCGAGCGATCGCCGCGCTCCTCGACGACGAGCCGCGCCGCCTGCGGCTGGCAGCCGAGGCCCAGCGCCGCGCCATCGCCTGCGACGCTGACCACACGGCGCGCTGCGTCGAGCGGATCTACGAGGAGCTCGCCGGCGCGGCCGGCCGTGTCAGCGGGGGCGCAACGATCGAGGTGCGCGCATGATGCCCTTCGTCGAGTTGCCGGTGCTCGGACTCCGCACCCGATTCGAGACCAACAGCGCGCAGGTGCTGGAGGCGGTCGAGGAGTCGTTCGGCTGCTGGAGCCGGCTCGATCCGAGTGCCGTCACCGTCGGGACGGAGGTCGTGGCCGTGCGGATTGTCGTGTACGGCGACGAGGAGCCGCTGGACACCGTTTCGCGAGAGCGGGTGCGCCACGTCTGTCCCGATGCGACGCGCCTGGTCGTCCAGTCGAGTCAGGCCGTCGGCATCAGCGATCCGGAGCGTCGCGAAGCGGTCGGATTCGTATCTGCGGCGCTCGTCGCGGACCGGCCCCACTTTCGCTCGTCGGTACTGGACGCCCTGACGCTGTCGCTGCTGACTCACTTCGACCGACATCCGGTGCACGCCGCGGCGATAGTTCGCGACCGGCGCGTCGTCCTCCTCGCGGCTCCGAGCGGCACGGGCAAGAGCACCGTTTCCTACCTGGCGCAGCGGAGCGGCCTCGAGGTGTTGAGCGACGACCGCGTCTGGGTACAGCTCGAGCCGGCGCCGCGAGTCTGGGGCACGCCGGCGCGCCTCCGTCTGGTGCCGGAGGCGGAGTCGGACTTTCCCGAGCTGGCGGCGCATCCGGTCGTCGAAGCGGATGGCAAGCGCAAGATCGCCGTGCCGCTCCGCGGGATGGGAGAGGGCATGTCGCGGGTGCCGGACGACATCGCCGTCTGCGTGATGGAGCGTGGTGGAGGGCCGGCATTGCTGGAGCGACTGGGGCCGGAAGTGGTCAGCGCCGCGCTGAGTGACCAGCTCGCTCCGGGCTTCGACCGGTATCCGGCGCGGCAGCGAGAGGTGGCGCGACGGCTGTCGGCGGGCGGGGGATGGCGGCTCCGGCTGTCTGGCCAAGCGGCCGAGGCGCTTCCGCTGCTGCGCCAGATGCTCGACGACGGGTGGGAGTGAGTGGCGTCGGAGCGATCGGGACGATCGGCGGCGCAACTCCCTCTTGACGCGCGGCGCGGAAATGTAAACGTTTTCATCCATCGGCCGCCCGACGCAGGGCGCCGAGCTCGACTCCCCTGCGGAGTACGGATGAGCGCCACCATCAAGGACGTCGCTCGCCTGGCCGGTGTCTCAGTCGCCACCGTGTCCCGCGTGCTCAACTCCAGCGCCCCCGTGCGCGACGCCACTCGCGATCGCGTCCTCGAGGTCGCCCGCGAGCTCCGCTTCACCCCCAATGGCGCCGCCCGCACCCTCAGCCGCCGCCGCGCCGGCGCCCTCGGCGTCATCCTCCCCGACCTCTACGGCGAGTTCTTCTCCGAGCTCCTGCGCGGCATCGACCAGCAGGCGCAGCGCGCGGGACACTCGCTGCTCGTCTCCAGCTCGCACCACGACTCGCACGGCGTCGCCGTCGCCGTGCGGACGATGCGCGGTCGCGTCGACGGCCTGCTCGTCATGGCGCCGGAGGTCGAGGCCGATGCGCTCGACGCCGCGCTTCCGGACGGGCTGCCGGTCGTCCTGCTGAACCGCGCGCCCGGTGTCACCGCCGCCTCGGTGATGGTGGACAACTTCGGCGGCGCCCATGCGATGACCGTCCACCTGCTCTCGCTCGGCCACCGGCGGATCGGCTTCCTCGCCGGTGCGGTGGACAACGCCGATTCCGACGAGCGTGAGCTGGGCTACCGTGCCGCACTCGACGAGGCCGGCGTGCCCTTCGACGCCGGGCTCTACGTGCGCGGCGACTTCACCGAGGACGGCGGCTGGCGCGGAGCGCGTGCGCTGCTCGCGCGCGCCGAGCCGCCGTCGGTGATCTTCGCCGCGAACGACGCGATGGCCGTCGGCGTGCTCAGTGCGCTGCGCGAGGCGGAGATCGACGTGCCGGGTACGGTGGCCGTCGTCGGCTTCGACGACATCCCGGTGGCCCGCTATCTCAATCCGCCGCTGACGACGGTGCGCGTCGGGATCGCGGCGCTGGGGGAGCGGGCGGCGGCGCTGCTGCTCCGGGACGTCGCGGAGCGACCGCCTCCGGGCCGTGTCCCGCGGCGCGATGTCCTCCCCACCGTCGTCGTCGTGCGCCAGTCCTGCGGTGCTCCATTCGCTGCTTCGGTGCCTCTCGTCGTTCCTTCCTTCTAATACCGAGGACAAGACTTCATGAGAATCGCATTATTGCGCTTCGGCAGGTCAACGCCGAGCACGGGCAGCGCGATCGACGGCATCGGCTCGAGTCGACGCTTTGTCCCGAGCGGGCTCCGACTGCTGATGTACGTCGCCGTGGTCGGCACGATCGCGTTGATCGTGCCGGCGTCGCTCGCCGCGCAAACGGTCACGGGCACCGTCCGCGGGTATGTTCGAACGCCGGACGGTACCCCGGTCGGCGATGCGCAGGTGTCGGCGCGCAACACGGCGACGAACCAGGAGCGTGGAACGATCACTTCAGCGACCGGCGCGTATACGCTGGGCGGGCTCCGGCCCGGTGTCTACCTGATTTCCGTCCGGCGAATCGGATTTGCTCCGGCGACGCAGACCCTGCAGATCCAGGTGGGCCAGACGCTGTATCAGAGCTTCGTGGTGGGTGCCACCGCGACCCAACTTTCTGCCGTTCAGGTCACGGCGGCATCGACGCGCGCCGAGCGTAAAACGTCCGAGGTAGCGACCAACGTGACCCAGGCGCAGATCAACGATCTTCCGACCGCGAGCCGGAACTTCCTCGATCTTGCCGCACTCGCACCGGGCGTTCGGGTCGATCCTGACCGTGTGGACGGGGCGAGCAAGACCTTCTCCGCGGGAGCACAGACGGCACAGGCGATCAACGTGTTCGTCGATGGCGCCTCCTACAAGAACGACATCCTCGTCGGTGGCGTGGCCGGCCAGCAGGACAGCCGCGGCAACCCCTTCCCTCGGAATGCGGTGCAGGAATTCCGCATCACGACCGCGAACTTCAAGGCGGAATATCAGAAAGCGACGAGCGCGATCATCACGGCGGTGACCAAGTCCGGCACGAATACCTGGACTGGCAGCGCATTCGCCGACGTCCAGAACCAGAGCTTCGTGGCGCTGGATACTTTCTCGCGAGCGGCCCGGGCGACCAATCCGAACTTCACTCGCCCCGATTACAGTCGATACCTGGTCGGCCTGAGTGGCGGTGGCCCACTGATCAAGGACAAGCTGTTCTTCTTCGGATCGTACGAGGGCAACTATCAGAACAGGCAGGGACGGCTGGCGCTCCAAGGGAACGTGGCACAGTTGCCGGCTGCCGTGCAGGCGCTGAATGGACAGAGCAACACGTCGCCATTTCGTTCGAACCTGCTCTTCGGCAAGTTGAGCTACAATCCGAGCCAGCGTCAGCTCTGGGAGTTCACCGGTGACTTTCGCCACGAGACGGACATTCGGCGCTTCGGTGGCCAGTTCGGCGACATTCAGCGTGCGTATTCTGCGGGTGAGAACTTCCGCAACACCGTCGCGACCGGGCGGGTGAAGCAGACGCTCTACGGCACGAACTCGGTGAACGAAGCCCAGCTCAGTTACCAGATGTACAAGTACAATCCCGACCCGCTCGATTTCACCGACGTGGGAGTGATCTACGATGGCAACAATCGACTCGGCGGCGCCGACACGCGCCAGGACCTCCGTCAGGGCCGCACCTCGCTGCGCGACGATTACACGTATACCGGATTCACCAAGGGCGGCTCGCACGCGATCAAGATCGGCGGGAACTTCGACTACGTCACGTACGACATCAACAAGCAGTTGAATGAAAATCCCTTCTTCACCTTCAGCGGGTCCAACAACAATGCGTTTCCCGTGCAGGCGGAGATCGGCGTCGGTAATCCGAATCTGAAGACCAACAACGCGCAGGTCGGACTATACGCGCAGGATGACTGGGCGCCGACGACGAAGCTCACGATCAACGCCGGCATTCGTTGGGACTACGAGTCGAAGATGTTCAACACGAGCTACGTCACGCCGACGGCTGTGCGGGACTCCATCCTCGCATATCAGAGTCAGTTCCTGCTCAAGTTCAACGCGCCGAACTATCTCACCGACGGCACGCAGCGCAAGAACTTCTACGGCGCCTTCCAGCCGCGGCTGGGTGCCTCATACGCGCTGGACGAGGCGCAACGCACCATTCTCTTCGGCGGTATCGGCATCTTCTTCGATCGGCAAGTCTACAACTCGTTGATCGACGAGACGTTCGCACGCCAGCACCCGAATTACCTGTTCAATTTTGCCGCAACGGCCAGTCCCGGCGTCCTCGCGTGGGATCCGAAGTACTTCAGCAAAGCAGGCTTGCTCGCCGCCCTCGCCAGCGGTCAGGCGCCGCCCACCGAGGTCTTCCTGCTACCGAACGATCTCAAGCCCCCGCGCTCCACTCAATTCAACCTCGGCGTCCGTCACGATTTCGGTGGTTTCAACGCTGCGGTCACGTACACGGGTACGCGGAGCTACAACGGTCTCAGCTTCGAGTGGGCGAACTTCGGCCTCAATACCGACGGCGGTTGTTGCGCGAGCATGAGCATCCCAGCGTACCGGAACGTGCTCGTGGCCAACAACACAATCCACAGTTGGTACAACGCCATGTTCTTCCAGCTCGACCGGCCCTATCGCGCCGTCGAGAGCGGCGCGGGTTGGGGCGCCGGACTGGCGTATACGCTCGCGAAGGCGGAGTCGGAGGGGGTCGACCTGTTCAGTTTCCCACGCGTCTATGCCTTCGGCTTTTCGCGCTACGAGATTCCGAACAGTGAACGGCATCGCGTCGTCCTGAACGGCATTGCCGACCTTCCGTGGGCGTGGGGCCTGCAAGCCAGTAGCCTCATCACGCTCGGGAGCGGCAATCGCATCGCCTCGCAGGACTTCTCCGGTCCTCAGCCATTCTTCAACCGCGGTACCGGCGAGCCGACGAAGTACCAGTTTCTCTTTCCGGGAAAGATCTGGGCGTATCGCAACGTGGACGTGCGGCTGCGAAAGGATCTC
>JBIOHU010000101.1:0-7708 GCA_044449225.1 Gemmatimonadales bacterium
AATCCCAGCGTCGGCCTGTACCACGTCGCGCTGGTGGTCGTGAACCGCTCCGGTGAGCTCGGCTCCCGCGCCGGCGCCGAATTCGTCTCCATCGGCCTGGACAACGTCCTGCCTACTCCGGGCGCCGGCGCGGGAGCCGAGCTCACCGGAGCGGTTCACGACCACCAGCGCGACGTGGTACAGGCCGACGCTGGGATTGGTGATCGTCAGGTTCACCATGCCGCAGAAGATGTACGCGCCGCCGCCACAGAACTCGTAGGTGCTGCCGTTGGTCAGCGTTTGGGCTCGCAGGCCGGACGGGGCGACGAGGGCCGCGCCGAGCAGGAAACCAGCGACGAGACGCTTCATGGGCGTGTCCTGACCGTTCGTGGTGTGTTGCGCGACGTCGCGCGACCGCAGCGCCGGACGCGCGCGTGCACAGGCGGAAGGCAGGGTACGTGCCGTCTACCGGGCGCGTACTGTCGTCGGCCAAGTGCTTTCGTCACAATGTGATGGAGAATCGTCACATTCGGCGATCGAGGAGCGATGCCGTCGGTTGTTGCGGAATCGCAACAGAAGTTGCTGCGATCGTCCGGCAGTCTGCCGGCGCGACGCGTGAGCCGGAATCGCATCCTTCTGGCACGCCGCGGCAAACTGTCGCGCCGGCGCAACGGGACTGCTGCACCGATGCGATTCGATTGCGGCCCGGCCGAGCGACCGATTGACCATGCATTCACTCAACTGCCGCCGTCGCAGCGACTTGCGGCATCCGGCACGGAATCGTGCGCCAAGTCACACCCGGTCCGGATCGTGCTTCTGCCGCTGGCGTGCGACGGGACCGCCGTCGCCTCTCGATCAGTCGCCCGCTTCCCCATTTCGCGAGTCGAACACATGCGCCTTCGTCTCACCGCTCTCGCCGTCGCCGCGACGCTGCTGTCGTCCGCGCCGCTGTCGGCCCAGGTTCCCGTCACCTTCCTGAATGGCGGGTCCGTGACCGCCGACGGCTACTACGTCGGCCCCTACAACGGTCTGATCGGCTCGCCGAGTCAGGCCGTCCTCCTCAACTGCGTCGACTTCCTCCACCATGTCACGAATGGCGAGAGCTGGAGCGCCTACCTGACGGCCGTGAGCGACGTCAACACGGTCTCCTCGCACGCCCGCTCGACCGACAAGATCGCGTACGAGGAAGCGTCGTGGCTCATCACGCAGTATCCGGGCAAGACCAACGCACAGATCGGCGACATTCAGGAGACGATCTGGAACCTGTTCGACTCGGCGGCACCTGATCCGTCCGCCGCCGGCAGCCACTGGCTCACGGACGCTTCTACGAGCTACGCCTCGTCGGGGCTCAACTTCGGGCAGTGGTACGTCGTCACGCCGACGAACGCTCAGGACGCGTCGAGCGCCCAGGAGTTCATCATCCACGTCACCTCGACCCCGGAGCCGGCGTCGATGACGCTGCTCGCGACGGGGCTGATCGGCATCTTCGGCGCCGCGCGCCGCAAGCGTCAGGCGATCGCCGAAGTCTGATCCGACCGGGCCCGCGGTCCGGGCCCGCGCCGGTCGAGGTCCAGGCGTACCGATCTCGCGATCCGTACGAGGGAAGGGTCCCGGTGTGGCCGGGACCCTTCGTGCGTTCCGGAGCTACGCCGGGATCTCCGGATCGGTCACCGGCTCGGCATCCACGTTCTCGGCGATCCCGCTGCGCCGGACGACGAGGATGACCCCTGCCAGCAGCAGCATCCAGAGGCAGATCGTCAGCTCGTTATGCAGCAGCGATCGCGCCGCCATGCTTGGCCAGTCGTTCCAGTGAGCGCGGGCGGTGCCCTCAGGCTCGCGGCCGACGGCGATGAGGAGAAGACTCATCGCCATCTCTCCCGCCGTCACGACGGCGGCGAACAGCGGCGCGCGCCAGGCCCAGCGCTGGAGGGGAAAGTTGGCCAGATGCACCGTGGCCATGCCGACGAGGGTGATCCCCCAGAGGAGCACGGCACCGATCGAGAGGACGAGGCTGGCGCGGCCATGGGTGAAGGCGAAGGCCCGCAGCAGCCGGAGCACGATACCCGTCAGCAGCGCCATCTCGACGACCGACAGCGCGAGCCGGCGGAAGGCCGCTGGCTCCTCGAGATGCCATTCGACGGTGTGGCGGGGAAAGAGAGTTGACATGGGCGGTGGGCTCCATGGGGAGGACGAATCAGCCACTGGATTGGACACTGCGGGCCGGCGGATCGATTCATTGGGCCGCCGTCGGACTCGTGACCCTTGCGACTCGGGACAGATGACTGAGAACGGGGTTGCCCGAACCCGACACGGGCCCGAGTCCCACCCCCGAAGCGATCACCCCGTTCGCCCGGCCGGCTCGTACCGCTGCCCCCTCATCACCGCGATCAACGCCTCTTCGATCCGGTCGAACACGAACGGCTTCGTGAGCACCGGCTGCCGCGACACGCTCCCCCTCGACGCGATCGTCGTCATCACGTCACCGGTGATGAACACCGTCCGTGCCGCCAGGCCCGGCCGCTCCTCGCGGAGCCGCTCGTGGAAGGTGACGCCGTCCATGCCGGGCATCCGCAGGTCGCACACGATCGCGTCGACTCCCACCGTCCGGGTCGTCTCGAGTGCCGAGGCGCCGTCGGCAGCGGTGAGGACGGTGAAGCCGCGCAGCTCGCCGAACGCCTTCATGCCATTGCGGAGCGCCGGCTCGTCGTCGACGAAGAGGAGCTTGATGCCGGCGAGAGGGGAGCGGCGCGAGAGCTGGTCGACCTCGTTGATGGAGTCCTGCCCGGACGCCGGCTGGTCGCCGGCGGGAAGGGTGACGCGAAAGGTCGTTCCCTTCGGTCCGGTGTCGGCGATCTCGATCGTGCCGCCGTGCGCGTGGACGATGCCGTAGCTGACGCTGAGTCCGAGCCCGGTTCCCTCCCCTTCCTGCTTCGTCGTGAAGAAGGGCTCGAAGACGTGGGCCCGCGCCTGCGTCGGGATGCCGGGTCCGTCGTCACTCACCTCCAGACGGACGGCGCCATCCGCGGAGTAGCTGCGCACGCGCAGCAGCCCCCCCGCCGGCCGCATCGCCTGGATGGCGTTGGTGAGCAGGTTGAGGCAGACCTGCTGGAGCTGCCGCGAGTCGCCCATCACCGCGGGGAGATCTGCTTCCAGCTCCGTCTCGACGCGCACCGACGTCTCGCTGAACTGATACTGCCGCATCCGCACCGATCGGCCGACGACGCCGTTGAGGTCGAGCGGAGCACGCTGCGGCTCGCTGCGGCGGGCGAAGGCGAGCAGGTCCTTCACCACCTGGCTGGCTCGTGTCGTCTCGGCGCGGATCACCTCGATCGACTCGCGCTGCGTCGCGCTGAGACCTTCGTCGCGGAGCAGGAGCTGCGCGAAGGCACTGATGCTGGAGAGGGGATTGTTCACCTCGTGCGCCACGCCGGCGACGAGCTCGCCGACGGCGGCGAGGCGGTCGGATTCCATGAGCCGCGCGTGCATCTCGCGCTCGTGGGTCATGTCGCGGCCGACGAGCAGCGCGCTCGGGGGATCGGCTTCGGGAAGCCGGCTCGCGGCGAGCGCGATGACGCGTGCCGGCGAGCCGGGGACGGAGATCTGGATCTCGACGCGGCCCGGCGTGCCGTCGAAAGCGCCGGCGAGCACCGCCTCGAGCTTCGACCGGTCGGCCGGGACGGCGAGATCGAGCAGCACGCGGCCGACGACCTGATGCGGGTCGAGTCCGAACACCTCGCGCACGGCGTCGTTTGCGTCGCGCACGCAGCCGGTGGTCTGGAGCACGGTGAGCACGGCGTCAGGGGCGGCGCGGAAGAGCGTGCGGAATCGCCACTCGGCCTGGCGCATCGTCTCGAACAGCTCGGCGTTGGCGAGGGCGACGGAGAGGAGGTCGGACATCGCCTCGACCCGCTCGAGCTGGAGGGACGAGAACAACCGGCAGTGCTTCGACGCGATCGTGACGGCGCCGATGCGCTCTCCGCGCCGCTGGACCGGGATGACGGCGACGCCGTGCATCGGCGTCTCCAGCCGGTCGAACCAGGAAGCGTGGAGCTCGTCGCGATGCCCGGCGGCATCGGCGACGCTCCATGGTCCGGCGCCCCGGATGACGCGCCCGATCACCGAGCTGGCGATCGGCAGGTGCTGGCCGGCGAGCGGGGCGAGCGAGCCGCTGGCAGCGGAGATCTCGACCGTGCCGTCGCTGGTGACGAGCCCGAGAGCGGCGCCATCGGCCTCCGCGACATCGCCCGCCGCTTCGAGGAAGCGGTCGACGACGCGACGCGGATTGAGCTCGAGCGTGATCTGCTGCCCCAGCCACCACATGCGCTGGAGGACGCGCTCGGCGTCGGCTTCACTAGACATTACGGACCGTGAGACGTGAGACGTGAGACGTGAGACGTAAACGGCGTGAAGGGCGGTGCGATGTCGATGAGGCGTTGCCGCACGCCGAGACCAGCTCGGTGTGCCCGTTCAGTTGTCGTTTACGTCTCACGTCTCACGTCTCACGATTCACGATCAGTTGTCAGTTATCAGTTGTCAGTTATCGGATTCTCGTCCCTATGCGTCCCCACCGGATGTCGGTGATGAATGGCAGGGGGCGGTCGCTGTCGTCGGCGTGGTAGGAGTAGTAGACGAACATCGGCCGGCCGCGGACGTTCTCGCGCGGGACGACGCCCCAGTAGCGGCTGTCCTTCGACTCGTAGCGATTGTCGCCCATCATGAAGTAGAAGCCGGAGGGGATGAGGAGCGGCCCCCAGTTGTCGTGCGTCGGCTGCGCCGGCGCGCCTCCGAAACGCGACTGCTTCAGCTCGATGCGATGCTGCCAGACGAAGAGCTCGTCCGTGTCGTTCGGCTGCGAGCTGGTGACGGTGGGACGGGCCAATGCCGCGAAGCCCTGGCGCTGGGCGATGCCGTTCACGAACAGCACGCCCTGGCGCATGTAGAGCGTGTCGCCGGGCGCGCCGACCATCCGCTTGACGAGGGTGGGCGTGGCGTCGTTGCCACGCGCCGCCTCGTCGGGCTGATAGGGAGAGACGAAGACGACGACCTCGCCGCGCTTCGGCTCCTTGAACGAGGGAAGGTGGCTGTTGGTGAACGGGATGTGCGGGCCGTAGACGGCGCGGTTCACGAACAGCCAGTCGCCCACGAGCAGCGTCGGGATCATCGATCCGGACGGGATGCGATACGCCGCGATGAGAAAGGTGTTGATGACGAGATAGATGAGGATCGCGCCGGCGAGGGACTTGACGTTCTCCCAGGCGGCGCGCCCGCTGGAGCGGCCGCTCGACTTGTTCTTTCCGCGGCGCGCCTGCGAGACGACGTTCGTGGCCATGACGACGAGTGAGGGGAGAGAGAGCTTCGCGATGAAATCTCCCTGGGAACCGGAGCCGGGCAAGTGCCGGGACGCCGAAGGGGCGTACCGGAATGCGGTACGCCCCTTCGCTCGCGGTGAACAGCGAGGACTACTTCATGTGCTTGTTGACGAGCTTCGTCATCTCGAACATCGAGACCTGGCTCTTGCCGCCGAACACGGGCTTCAGGTTCTCGTCGGCGTTGATCTGGCGGCGGTTCTTGGCATCCTGCAGACCCTTCCGCTTGATGTACATCCACAGCTTCTTGGTGATCTCGGTGCGTGGAATCGGCGTGGAGCCGACGACCATCGCCAGTGCGGAATCCGGCTGCATTGCCCGCATGAACGCGGCGTTCGGCGTGCGCTTGGCACCCGACTTCTTCGCGGTCTTCTTTCTCGTGCTCTTCTTCGCCGCCTTCCTGGCGCCACCCTTCTTTGCGCCCTTCTTCGCGGAGGACTTCTTCGCGGACGACTTCTTCGCGCCCTTCTTGGCAGTCTTCTTCGCGGCCATGCTGGTCTCCTGGGAATGTGAACAGGTTCTCGCACTGGGAGAAACGCTGTACGACGGGGCGCAAGATACAATCCCACAGGGTGCGCGCAATAGGGAAAGTCGTGATTTCCCCCATGGAAAGACGTAGGTAGGTAAGTGTGTAGGTGGGTAGGTGAGGACTGCAACGACGAAGGGCACACCGGGCTGGTTCGGTGTGCCCCTTCCGAATTCCTCCCCACCTACGCACCTACGCACCTACCCACCTACAGCGCGAATTGCCGCGCAAGCCAGTACGCCACTTCCCCGAGCAGATCCTTCCGCACGTGGAAGCTCGGCAGCGACGTGTACGCGAGTGGATTCCCCGAGGGATCGTCCACCAGCAGGTGATCCATGCCGGGAAATGTGCGCAGCGTCACCTGCCGGTTTCCCGCGGCGCGCATCGCGGCGGCGAGCCGCTTCGCCTCCGACGGCGGGACCTGACGGTCGTTCTCTCCCTGGAGAATCAGCGTCGGGATGCGAACCCGGCGCGCCGTCGGGAGCGGATCGTAGGTGGCGAAGAAGTGCAGCCAGCCCGGCGCGCGGTAGGCGGAATCCGCCTCGGCGCTCGCCGCCTTCAGGAGCGAGTCACGCTTCACCGGGGAGAGCGTGGTGTCGCGATCGAACAGGTAGCGGCGCTGCTGCTCGAGGATGACGCTCCCGCGCGACGCGGTTCCGGCGATGAGGACGATGGCGCGCAGTGACGAGTCCGTCGCGGCGACCATCGGCGCGATGATGCCCCCCTCGCTGTGGCCGACGAGGCCGAGCCGCTTCGGGTCGACGTCGGCGCGGGTGCGCAGCCAGGCGAGCGCTGCGCGGATGTCGTTGGCATAGTCCGCCGACGTCGCGTTCGCCGGCCCGGGGCTCGAGCCGCCGACGCCGCGGTCGTCGAGTCGCAGCACGGCGATGCCGCGCCGCGACAGCGTGTCGGCGATCTCGCGAAATGGACGCCACTTCTCGAGGTAGGGCGTCCCCTCGTCGCGGTCCTGCGCGCCCGATCCGGTGATGAGCACGACCGCGGGGACTCGCGCGCCCCCGGCGTGCGCCGGCATGGTGAGAGTGCCGGCGAGGGTGAGGCCGGCAGGCGTACGCACCGTCACCTCCTCGGCCGAGGAGGGTGCGCCGGCGGGTGCCGCGTAGGAGACGAAGCCGGGACGCCACGCCGCCACCCGAGAATCACCGGGTAGACGCTCGAAGACGACGTTCTGCGACGGGACGATGGCACCGAGCAGCGTTCCGTCGACGTCAACGCGGGCGTGCAGGGGAACGGAGCCGAGGAGGAGCACGACCGAGTCGGCGCCGTTGCGGGAGACGGTCGCGACGACGCTTTGCCCGCCGACGAGAATGATCGGCACTCGCGCCGTGTCGCCGCCGATGACGCGCGCGCGGCGGAGGATGAGCTCGATCGACAGCCCTGACAGGTTGACGAACGGCACCGCGCCGCGGGGAAGCTTGACGTAATGATCGGCAATCGGTGCCGCGAGGCGGTGATCCTCGACGTGCGAGAGCGCGCTGTCTCCGGCGATCGTGAGCCGGCCGCGCTGGACGAGCGAGTCCCCCAGCGGCCCGGTGGACACCGTGGTGACGATCTCGCTGACGACGCCGGAGTCGCCGAGGGTGATCTGCTGCCCCAGGGTGACGACGGGAGTGCGGAGCCTCAGCGTCCCCTCGTACCGCGCGCCGTCGTGGGTCATGCTCTCCACGGCGAGGGTGTCGCCGCCGAGCCGCACGAGAAACACCGCGCGCTCGCTCCCCTGTCCCCGCGCCACGCCGGCAACCGCCGCGACGAGGGCGGTGGCTCTGACCAGCCCCGAGATTCGAATCATTCGTCTCATGTCGATGAAGGTCAACGCCCC
>JBIOHU010000102.1:0-7615 GCA_044449225.1 Gemmatimonadales bacterium
CGAGGAGGCCCGGTCCCGGGTCGAGGCGAAGTTGTCCTCGCGGCTCGACGGGGAGGGCAACCTTCGGGTGGTCGCCAGCGCCCGCCGCAGCCAGGGGCAGAACCGCGACGCGGCAGAGGCCCGGCTGGCGGAGCTGGTACGTGGCGCTCTCGCCGTGCGCAAGCGACGAAAGGCCACCAAGCCGCCCCGGGGCGCCAGGGAAGCCCGGCTGACCGAGAAGAAGAAGCGGGGCGAGACGAAGCGTCGGCGCCGGCCGGACTCCTTCGACTGATCGCCGCCACGAATCGTTACGCCGGTGAATCGAAACGAGCTTGTGTCGCGGGGTGCGCACACCGAGGTTATGCCAGCGGGCCCACGGATGCCCGCCCTTCCCGTATCGACGAAAGAGCACCAATGCCAACGGCTGGTGTAACAGCGCGGTACGTCTCCGAACGGGGCACCAAGTTTGCCCCGTCGAGCCATCGACGCCACGGTGCGGCGTCGTACGCTCCACGACCTCAGTCGCGGTTCGACCGCGGGATCTCGCGATGACCCGTCTCACTCGGCGCCATGCGGCGCCACTCGCTCTCGCTGGCGCGCTTCTCTGCGCCCTGCCACTCTCCGCGACTGCGCAGTACTTCGGCCGGAACAAGGTCCAGTACGAGAAGTTCGATTTCCACATCATGAAGACGGCGCATTTCGATCTCTACTTTTATCCGGCGGAGTCGCTGGTCACCGCCGACGCCGGCCGCCTCGCCGAGCGCTGGTATGCGCGACACTCGGACAGCTTCCGCCACACCTTCGACCGGAAGTCGATCGTGTTGTACGCGGACCAGCCCGATTTCCAGCAGACGAACGTGGTCGGTGAGGCGTTGACCGAAGGGACGGGCGGTGTGACGGAGGGACTCCGCACCCGCGTCGTGCTTCCATTCACCGGGATCTATGCCGACAACGACCACGTGCTCGGCCACGAGCTCGTTCACGTCTTCCAGTACAGCGTCGCCGAGGCGGGACCGGGGGGCCTGGCGAGGTTGAACTCCCTGCCGCTCTGGCTGATCGAGGGAATGGCGGAGTACTTCTCGCTCGGCCGCGACAACACGCTCACCGCGATGTGGCTGCGCGACGCCGCCGAGCGCGACAAGCTGCCGACGATCCATCAGCTCACGACCGACTCGCGCTTCTTCCCGTACCGGTACGGGCAGGCGCTGTGGGCGTACGTCGGCGGCCGCTGGGGCGACCGCGAGGTGGTGGACGTCTACCGGACGTCGCTGCGCGTCGGCTTCGAGGAGGGCATCCAGCGGGTGCTCGGCGTCTCCACCGATTCGTTGTCGAAGGACTGGATCGCCGCGACCAAGCGCGCCTATCTGCCGGTGCTCGAGGGTCGGACTCGACCGAATCTCGCCGGCGATCCGATTCTCCAGACGTCGCGCAAGACGGGGGACATGAACCTCGCGCCGACGGTGAGCCCGGACGGCCGGCTCGTCGCCTTCTTCGCACGCCGCGGCCTGTTCGAGATCGAGCTGTTCGTCGCCGACGCGCAGACGGGCCACGTGATCAAGAAGCTCGCTGGTCCGACGAGCAACTCCCACTTCGACGCGATCACCTTCATCTCGTCGTCGGGAGCCTGGTCCCCCGATAACGCCAAGTTCGCCTTCATCGCCCAGGTCGAGGGGAACCACGAGATCGCCATTCTCGACGTC
This sequence comes from Gemmatimonadales bacterium, assembly GCA_044449225.1. Lineage (GTDB taxonomy): Bacteria > Gemmatimonadota > Gemmatimonadetes > Gemmatimonadales > Gemmatimonadaceae > AG11. Next base: position 1,680 of record JBIOHU010000102.1, read on the forward strand.
GCCTCGACGAAGATCGAGAAGCAGCTGCGAGTGCCGGGGGTCGGTGCGATCTCCAACATCGCCTGGTCGCCCGATGGCAGGACCATCGCGTTCTCCGGCCAGCATGGCGGGCTGAGCGACCTCTACCTGATCGATCTCGCCGCGGGCACGGTGCGGCAGCTCACGAACGACCGCTACGCCGACATCCAGCCCACCTGGTCGCCGGACGGCAAGACGCTCGCCTTCGCCACCGACCGCGGCGCGCAGACGAGTTTTGCGACGATGACCTTCTCCCCGCTGCAGCTCGCGACGATGGACGTCGCGACTGGGCAGATCAGCGTCTTCTCGCCGTTCGCGCACGGGAAGCACATCAATCCGCAGTACTCCCCCGACGGCAAGAGCCTGTTCTTCATCAGCGACCAGGACGGCTTCAGCGACATCTATCGGCTCCAGCTCGCGACGGGCGCGGTGTCGCGCGTGACCCGGCTCTCCACCGGCGTCAGCGGCATCACGGACATCTCGCCGGCACTCACCGTCGCGCCCACGACGGGGCGGATGCTCTTCTCGGTCTTCCAGGACCAGGGTTACTCGGTGTTCGCCCTCGACTCGTCGCGCACGCACGGCGAGCCGGTGACGCCGGAAGCGGCCGTCGCCAACGCCGGCGTCCTGCCTCCGGGCGACACGCCGGGCCGCGCCACGGTGACGAACTATCTCAAGGATCCGCTCACCGGGCTGGCCTCGGGAGAGGACTTCACTGTCGTGCCCTATCACTCCAGCTTCTCCCTCGACGCGATCGGTCAGCCCTCGGTCGGCGTGTCGGCGGGCGGCCCGTTCGGCACCGGCGTCGCCGGCGGCGTGTCGTTCCTGTTCGGCGATCAGTTGAGCGACAAGCAGATCGGCGTCGCCGTGCAAGCCAACGGGCAGGTCCAGGACATCGGCGGCCAGGTGGTCTACCAGAACCTCAGGAGCCGGTGGAACTACGGTGTCGGACTGGAGCACATTCCGTATCTCTTTGGCTACCTGACCCAGGACCCGCAAACCTTCGCCACGGCGCTCGTGTTCCAGCGCATCTTCGTCGATCAGGCGAGCGCCAGCACTTCGTATCCATTTTCCTCCACCCGACGGGTCGAGTTCAGCACCTCGGCAACGCGTCTCGGCTACAGTACCCAGGCGTTCGACTATTACACGGGCCAGCAGATCCCGATCGGCGCGTCTCCGTACCCCACTTCGTATTATGAGTCGGGCAGCGTGGCATACGTCGGCGACAACTCGTACGATGCGTTCACCGGCCCGATCACCGGCACGAGATATCGTCTGGAGGTGTCGCCGACCCTCGGGTCGCTGAAATACACTACCGGCCTCGCCGATTATCGAACCTACTTCTTCATGCGGCCCTTCACCCTCGCCTTGCGTGGGATGCATTACGGCCGCTACGGACGCGACGCGGAAGATCCGCGCCAGTACCAGATCTTCCTCGGCGAAGAGACGCTGCTCCGCGGCTATGGTTATGGGTCGTTCACGAATTCGGAGTGCACCCAGACGAGCTGTCCGATTCTCCAGAGCCTGTTCGGGAGCCGGATCGGCCTCGTGAGCGCGGAGTTCCGCATTCCGCTGTTCGGTGTGCCGGAGTACGGGCTGATCAACTTCCCCTATCTGCCGACGACGATCGCACCGTTCTTCGACGCCGGCGAGGCGTGGACGAGCACTCAGTCGCCGAAGCTGGCCTTCGAGCAATCCAGCTCGTCGTCGCGCGGGATCGTGGCGAGCGCCGGATTGTCGGCGCGAATGAATCTGCTCGGCTACGCGATCTTCGAGGCCTACGTCGCTCACCCCTTCCAGCGTCCGGGCAAGGGCTGGGTGGTCGGGCTGCAGCTGGCGCCGGGATGGTGAGGGGGGCTTCGCGCACGCGCTTCGCGTAGGTGGGTAGGTCTGTAGGTGCGTAGGTGCGGAGCGACGAACGGCACACCGGGCAGTTCCAGTGTGCCATTCCGAATTTCTACCCACCTACCTACCTACGCACCTACCCACCTACATCCCATACAGCTTCCCGTACACGTCCGCATTCCGCTGCACGATCCGGACGTAATCCCGCGTCTCGGCGTACGGGATCCACTCCGTGAAGAGCTCCGCGTCGGCGCTTCCGGGCCGCTGGATCCAGCGCGCGACGCGCGACGCGCCCGCATTGTAGGCGGCGAGCGCGCGTGCCGGCGGCAGGCCGCGTTTCATGCTCGACGCGAGGTGCGCCGTCCCGAGCTCGAGGCTCACGTCGGGATCGAAGAGCAGCGCCGGGTTCCACAGCGGATAGCTCCGGCTCTTCGCGATCGACGCGCCGACGGCGGGCATGAGCTGCATCAAGCCACGCGCGCCGGCGGGCGACACGGCTCGCGGGTTGAAGCTCGACTCCTGGCGGATCAGGCCGGCGACGAGCGCCGGGTCCAGATCGTTCCGGCCCGATTCCTCCCGCAATGCATCCTCGTGGACCACTGGAAATGCCGCGCGATAGAGTGCGCGCGACGAAGCTCCCCGATCGATCGCTCGCAGCGCCACGCGTAGCGCCTGTGCCGGCTCGCCGACGGCGAGGAGGGCGTCGGCGACGGCGGATGCGTCGGCCGGAATCCGTTCGGCGCGGTCGGCAAGCGCGTCGATCTCGAATCGGGCCTCGACGTCCATCCCCAGCCGCTGCAGCGCGCTGATCCGAACGGCGGCGCTGTCGACCGCTGCGACGTGCGGGGCGACGTCGGCCCCGGCAGGTGCCGTCCATCCCGGCGCGCGAAGCCGCCGCGACGCCAACAGCGAATAATACGAGAGTGGAGACGCTGCTACGATCGCCTTCCACCGGCGCTCGGCTTCCGTGCGCTTTCCCATGCGCTCGTACGCGCGGCCGGCCCAGTAGCGGGCTGCGAGCGCCTCGTCGTCGCGTGGATACCGGGCGACGAGGGTATCGAAGTCGGCCGCCGCACGCGCCGCGCTCGACTGCCATGCGAGGAGTCCAGCCCTGAACCGACCCAGTGGCGCCTGCGGTGCGTCGGGGTACCGCCGTCCGAGCTCGGCCAGGGTCGCGGCGGCGCCGGAGAGATCGCCGTCGTACACCTGGAGATCGGCGAGCAGCACCAGCGCGGGCGCGGCGGCGCTTCTCACGCTCGCGTGACTGCTCGCGGTGGCCCGTAGTGCCGACCGCGCCGCCGCGCCGTTGCCGGCGCTGAGCAACGCTCGGGCGCGATCGTACGACGCCGACGCCGCCAGCCCGGGATCCGTGTCGAGAGTCGCATAAAGGCGAGCCGCGTCGGCCGCCTTGCCAGCGGCGAGGAGCGCGCCGGCGTACGCCTGGCGGTCTCGTGGCGCGAGCGGTGCCGCCGCGGCGGCGCGGGCGAATCCGGTGACGGCGCGCGCCGCCGAACCGCTTCCCGCCGCCGCGCGGGCGACGGTCAGTTCCTCGTCCGACGTGAGCGTCAGGCCGAGCGAGTCGAGCACGACCAGCGACTGCCGCGCCTCCGGCGCGGGAGCGCCACTGCCCAGGTAGGCGACGATCCGCCGGCCGACGACTGCCCTCGCCGCGGGGTCGCGCGCGGCCAGCGCCTCGACGCGAAACGCCGACCCTTCGTCGCGCACGGTTCGGTACGCGCGGGCGGCTCCGGCGAAGTCGCCGGTGCGCTCACGGGCCTGCGCGTCGGTGAAGGGAATGCGCTCCCGCGCCGCCGGCGACGTCAGGCGTGCGAAGGTGCGAGCGCGCGCGGCGCTGTCGAGGATCGCCCCGGCCGCGCGCAGCTGCAGCCAGTCGCCGACGTCCGGCAACTCCCCTGCCGCGGTGGAATAGCTCGCCGCGGCGCTGTCGAGCACATTCGCTCGATCGAACGCCCGTGCGAGCAGCACCTGTCGCGTCACCCGCGCCGCGTTCGTGGTGGCGTCGACGAGCGCGAGGCGGGCGTCGGACTGCGCATCCTGGCCGCGCCCGATGTCGCTCCGCGCGAGGAGCTCGCGTCCCTCGCCACCGAAGCGCGAGTCGAGCCAGGGTGAGTCGCGCAGGATCCGGTCGACCTCGGCCCAGCCCTCCCAACCAGCCGCGGCTCGCGCCCCGGCCAGCCGCCGCTCGGGCGATGCCGTTGCCGGAGTCGCCAGAAAGGGAGCGAGCAGCGCCGTGGCGCGCCAGGCACGTCCCGCGCGAACAAGTGAATCGGCACGCACCGCGAGCGAGTCACCGGTGAGGTGAGTCGTGTCGGCCCGCGTGACCTCCGCCGCAGTGGCGCGCACCCGCTCGTCGGGGTTCTGCGCGCACGCGGTGGTCGCCCACAGCAGCGCCGTGGAGAGGACGAGTGTCTTGGCGGATCTCATGCGCTCGACGCAGTCACGGTTCGTGCCACGATCGTGAGCCGCCAGGGGAGGGAGTACCCTGCCGCGCCGGCATGCGGCCAGACGCACAAATGGGTTGACGGCAGAGCCGCCAACCCATTTGTGATCGCTTCGGCTCGTGCTGTGCGCCCCACCAGCGCCCAGACACTCACCGTCGCTACATGTTCCGGGACTCGAGAAGGATCAGCCCTTCACGCCGGCCCGCTGATCCGCGTGCCGTCCGCCCCTGCCGTTCGCCTTCCTGTCGGCACGACTCTTCGCCACGTTCGCATCGAACTGCTTCTGGTTATCCGGCGAGAGCGCGCCGCGAATCTCCGCCTGCTCGCTCGCCCGAATCGTCCGTAGCTTGTCGATCGTACCCTTGTTGCGGACCAACACCGCCCGCGCGGTGGCCGTGTCGCCCTTCTGCCGCGCAGCTCTGACTTCCTTCATCGACTCGCGTAGCGACTTCGACTGCGCGGCGTACTTCCCATGAATCTCCTTCAGCTTCGCCTTCTCGGCGTCCGACAGCTTGAGGCCGCGGAGCATTCCGCGCTCGCCGCGCACGCCAGCCTGCATTCCCCGATCCATCGAGTGACGGCCGCTCTGCGCGCCCGGCGCGGGAGCCTGAGCTCCGGCGAACGAGGCAGCGGACACGAGCGACGCCACGACAAGTGCGATTACACGAGTCTTACCCATGTATCCTCCAAAGTGTTGGTGCGCTGCATCGCGCGACCATCAGGGAAGACGCGGTCGTCGGTCCGACGTTAAGACTGCTTCTCACCCCACGGCCTTTCGATATGCCACCGCGCTGATCTCTATGAGGATCCCGCGGAGCTCGGCACCCACCGTCGTGCGGCTCGGATACGGCCCGCTGAAATACTGCCGGTAGGCCTCGTTCATCGGCTCCCAGTGCTCGGCACGCTGCAGATAGACGGTGACGCTGACCACGTCAGTCAATGACGACCCCGCCTGTTCCAGCACCCGCTGCAGGTTGGACAGCGTGCGACGCGTCTGCATTGCTATGTCGGCGTCGCCGAGCTCGCCGGTGATGGCGTCGCGCGGCGTTTGGCCGCTCACGTAAATGAAGTCGCCGGCTCGGACGGCGGGGCTGTACGGCCCCTTGGGAGCCGGCACGTCGGCGGGGAGAAAGACCGGCGTCCACTGTGGCATGCGGTCACGGCTAGGGTGAGTCGGATGATGCGGCCGGCGGCGGAGGTGCCCGCCAGAGCCGCACCGGAGCGATGGAAAGTGTACCCGTGCGCACGGTGATGGTGCCGACTTCGACCGTTCGTGCCGCCGACCCTTCCCCGACCCGCAGACGAACCTCGTGCGGGCCCGCCGGCAGGCGGATCCTCATGAGCGTCAACTCCTGCGGTAGCAGGTGCCACGAGCGCACGTCGGCCCGCTCGAGCAGCGACGCCCCGAACTCCGCCAGGGTCCCGGCGACCTCGCCCTTCCGATCCTCGATCGCCTTCGTCACGGCGAGCTTCGCGGTCGCGCGCGCCGCGGCGCGCGCGCCGAGGGAGATTCTCACGCGACACGAGTCCCCCGACCCCGCATCGTCAACGCTGGCCCCGACGCCGTCACGCACCACGGTGTAGTACACCGTGAGTAGCACCGCGCCGCCC
>JBIOHU010000103.1:0-7447 GCA_044449225.1 Gemmatimonadales bacterium
GGCGACGACGCGAGCACGAGCGAGGTGAGCAGGCCGACGAGAACGATCCGACGCGACATGAGCAGGCGGGAGGAGAGAGGAGAGGATGTCACCAGTGATACGATGCGCCAGCGGCGAGCGCTGAGCTCCGCCGAGCGAACATCCTTGCGCGGCGCGACGATGGCAAGACGGCTCGCTCAGCGCAGGCGCTCGAGCAGCGGCGGGATCTCGTCGAGCAGCTCGCGGGCGAGGAAGCCGATGCGGCCGATGCGGCGCGCGAGAATCCGCCCCGCCGCGCCGTGCAGATACGCGCCCCAGAGGGCGGCTCGCTCCGCCGTCGCCCCGCGCGCCGCGAGGCCGGCGATGACGCCGGCGAGAGTGTCTCCCGACCCCGACGTCGCCAGACCGACCGAGCCGCCGGAATAGCGGAACAGCGAGCCGGCCGGCGTGGCGATCCAGCTCTCGGCACCCTTGAGCGCGACGACGGTGCCGAATCGCCGCGCCGCGTCGGTCGCGAATGCCGCGGCGTCCCGTTCGATTTTCTCCCTGGCCACACCGAGCAGCGCCGCCATCTCCCCCGCGTGCGGAGTGAGCACGGCGCGGCCGTCGAGCGGCGAGAGGAGCTTCATGTCGGAATGCAGCGCCGGGATCGCCGCCGCGTCGAGCACGAAGACCGCGGCGCTGTCGAGCCGTGGCGCGATCCCGCGCACCAGCGCGCGGGCGGAGCGTTCGCTCATCATGCCCGGCCCGACGACGACGCAGTCCGCCGACTCCGCCCGGGCACGCAGCTTCCGCGCGGCGGACTCGCCGGCGATCTCACCGCCGCGCGTCTCGGCGAGCGCGACGACGAGCGACTCCGGCACGGCGACGCCGAGTGCGGCAACGACGGAGCTCACCGTCGCGATCTGGAGCTTGCCGGCGCCGGCGCGCAGTGCGGCGACGCCGGCGAGGAGGATCGCGCCCGGTGTCGCCGCGCTGCCACCGATGACGAGCACCCGTCCGCGCTCGTCCTTGTCGTCGCCGTCGGCCGGCTGCGGGAGAGGTAGCCGGCGCAGCAGTGCCCGCGTGACCTGTCTTCCCCGCTTCGTCATGCTTCCGCCGGCTTGTCCGGTCGCGTCGTCACCGGTGCGCCCGCCTCCTCGAGCGGAGCGACGAAGTTGTAGCGGCGCAGTTGGAGCTCGTCGCTCTCCCCCGATCCGGCGAGCGAGTACTCGGTCACGCCGCAGTTGGCGACGTCGCTCGCGCGGTCGATCGCGAGAATCTGCGCTTCGGTCATCCCCTCGAGCAGGTAGCGCAGGCAGAGCACGATGACCTGGTGCGCCACGATGAGCACGCGCGAGTCCGGGCCGGCGTGGTGGAGGCTGAGCGTGTCGAGGGCGCTCCGCAGCCGGAGGATCACGTCGCACCAGCTCTCCCCGCCGGGAGGCCGGTAGTAGAACTTGCCGACTCGCTGGCGCAGCGCCGCCTGGTCGGGATGCCGCTGCTCGATGCCCACTCTCGTCAACCGGTCGAGGATGCCGAATTCCTTCTCGCGCAGCCGCTCGTCGACGCTCGTCGGCGAGCCCGGCTCGACGCCGCCCGCCGCCTCGACGAGCGACGCGGTGTGCCGCGCGCGAAGAAATGGAGAGGTGAGCACGACGTTCGGCCGGCTGCCGGCCGGCATCGCGGCGAACCAGCGGCCGAGCGCCTCCGCCTGGCGCTCGCCCGTCGCGCTGAGTGGCACGTCGACGTCGCGATGATCGATGTCGATGATCGCATCGCCGGCCGCCATGGCGAGGTCGCGCGCCACGTTGCCAGCGCTCTCCCCGTGACGGACGATCCAGAGACGGGTGGGCGAAAGTCGAGACATATGTGCTGACTGATCGTGAGAAGTGAATCGTGAATCGTGAGACGTAGAAGGCGGAAAGGCGCATCGGGCAGGTTTTGGTGTGCCTCATGAAGTCACGATTCACGTCTCACGATTCACGTCTCACGGTCAGTATGTTCACCGTGCGCCGAACGTAATCCGGTACACCCGTCCCCCCAGATCGTCCGTCACGTACAGCGCGCCGTCCGGGCCCTGCGCGAGGCCGGTCGGGCGGTGCTTCGCCGTGCCCGGTTGGATCTGGGCTGGCGGCACGCCGGCGAAGCCGTTGGCGAAGGTCTCGTAGTCGCCATTCGCCGCGCCGTTCGACATCGGCTGGAAGACGACCCGGTAGCCCTCCTGCGGCTCCGGCGCCCGGTTCCACGACCCGTGAAAGGCGATGAACGCGCCGTTCCGGTATTTCGCCGGAAAGGTCGAGCCGCTGTAGAACAGGAGCGACATCGGCGCCCAGTGGCCGGGAAAGACGGCGATCGGCTCCTTCCGGTTGTCACACCGGTCGGACTTCGTCCCATCGCCGCCGTACTCCGGCGCGTCGACCAGCTTCTTCTGATCCATCGCGTAGTAGCAATAGGGCCAGCCGAAGTCGTCCCCCTGATTCACCTGCAGCAGCTCCTCGGCCGGATTGTCGGCCTGGTACTTCGTCGTCGGAAAGATCGTCGGCCAGTTGTCGTGGAGCTGATCGCGGCCGTGCTGGGTGGCGTAGAGCTTTCCGTCCGGCCCGAAGGCGAGCCCCATGCCGTTCCTGATGCCGGTGGCGTAGCGAGCCGACGCCGAGAAATGCTGGTTGACCCGGTTGGCGGCGAAGCGCCAGATGCCGGCGCGGGTCGTCAGCTCGCCGCACGGATCCTTGCCCGGTGATTCGTTCGCTCGATCCTTCTGCTGGCAGGAGTTCGACGGCGAGCCGACGTTGAGATAGAGCGAGCCGTCGCTGCCGATGGCGAAGTTGCGGGCGCGGTGACCGGGGTCGAGGGGGATGCCGTCGACGACGACCTCCGCTTTCGCCGTCGGGACGAGCTGGGTGTCGGGGCGCGCATAGCGCACGATGCGCTTCCCCTCGTCCACGTAGAGGTAGCCGTTGGCGATGCCGATGCCCGTGTTGCCGACCGAGCCGACCCGCTCGATCAGGTCGGCGCGCCCGTCGTGGTTGGTGTCGCGCATCGCGACGAACGACGACTGCTTCGCTCGCGCCGCGCCGCCGGAGGCCTGCTTCGGTGATGGCGCCGTTCCCTCGAGGGTGACGTAGACATCGCCGTTGGAGGCGACGACGGCGTCGCGCCCGTGGACGATGCTGTCGGCGAACACCGTGGCGCAGAAACCGGAGGGGAGGGTGATGCCCGTGTCGCCGCCCGGGCACGCTGCGGCGGCGGTGGCCGCGGTGGTATCGTTCGCACCGGCGACGGCGGGCTTCCCCCCCGTCTCGCCCTTGCTGCAGGCACCAGCCAGCGCGACGAGCAGCATGGACGAGAGTCTGACGATGCGACGCGGGTGGCTGACGTGCACGGGGAGCTCCTGGTCGGGGAATGCGCGATGCGGCGGCAAGATCTGCACCGACGAATCAATCGCTCGAGGACGAGATGACGGCATCACTGTTCGAACCGTTGACGCTGCGCGGCGTGACCATGCGCAATCGAATCGGTGTCAGCCCGATGTGCCAGTACTCCAGCACCGACGGCTTCGCCACCGACTGGCACGTCGTGCATCTGGGCAGCCGCGCCATCGGCGGAGCCGGCCTCGTGATGACCGAGGCGACGGCGGTGACACCCGACGGACGGATTTCCCCGCACGATCTGGGCATCTACCGCGACGGGCACGTCGAGATGCTGTCGCGGATCACCCGCTTTCTCGACGAGCATGGGGCCGTGCCCGGCATCCAGCTCGCCCACGCCGGCCGGAAGGCGAGCACCGACGCGCCATGGCGCGGCGGCGCACCCCTGTCGGTCGACGAAGGGGGCTGGACGCCGATCGTCGCACCGAGCGCCATTCCATTCGGGTCGCGGTCACCGACGCCGGCCGCGCTCGACCAGGGCGGCATTCGCGACATCGTCGCCGCCTTTCGTACCGCCGCCCAACGGGCGCTCGACGCCGGCTTCCGCGTCATCGAGCTGCACGGCGCGCATGGCTATCTGCTCCACGAGTTCCTGTCGCCGCTCGCCAACCAGCGTACCGACACTCACGGCGGCTCGTTCGAGAACAGGGTCCGCCTGTTCGTCGAGGTCGTCGAGGCGGTGCGGTCGGTCTGGCCTGAGCGCCTGCCCCTCCTGGCGCGATTCTCCGGCACCGACTGGGTGGAGGGAGGGTGGGACGTCGAACAGTCGGTCGAGCTGGCGCGGATGGTGAGGCCCCTTGGCGTGGACCTGATCGACTGCTCCTCGGGAGGCATCGTACCCGGAGTGAAGATTCCCGTCGGGCCCGGCTACCAGGTGGCGCTCGCCGAGCGGATCCGGCGCGAGAGCGGCGTGCCGACCGCGGCCGTGGGGCTGATCACGACGGCGCGTCAGGCCGACGCCATCCTGCGCGCCGGGAGTGCGGACCTCGTCCTGCTGGCGAGGAAGCTGCTGCGCGATCCGTACTGGCCGCTCCATGCCGCGCGCGAGCTCGACGTCGAGCTCGAGTGGCCGGTGCAGTACCAGCGTGCCGTGGACTGAGCTGGCGGGCGCGGCCGCACGGCGCCGGCACCGTGACGGGAGGAGGCGATGAGTCCATCTCTTGCATTCATCCCCTGCATTCACCGTCGGAGGAGTTGTCCATGAGAAGTCCTGTTCGATACGTGCTCGTCGCCGCCGCGCTCTCGCTGTTTTCAGCAGTCTCGGCACAGGCGCAGGAGCAGAAGCCGGGTGGCCTGAACAAGGTCGCCCACGACGTCAGCAAGACGGCGAAGAAGGCCGGCCGCGACACGAAGGCCGAAGTGAAGCGCGATGCGGGCAAGACGCATCAGACGCTCAAGAAGGCTGGCAACGAAACCAAGACCACGCTCAAGAAGACCACCGGCATCAAGGGCTCGCAGAGCAAGCACCCGGGTGGGCTGAACAAGGTCGCGCGCGGCGTCAGCAACACCTCCAAGAGCATCGGGAGGAGCGCCAAAGGCGAGAAGAACGAGGCGAAGAGCAAGGCACACGCGAAGCTGACGGAGACGGGGAAGAGCATCAAGGACACGACGTTGAAGGGCAAGCCGTAGCCGTCGATTTCAGGGAGAAGGGCATCGCAATTCGCCATGGTTCGTGGCGAATTGCGATGCCCTTCGTGTTTTCATGAGCTTCGGCGGCGGGACCCTCTGACCGGTTCCGATGGGACAATGTGACGGGTCTTCGCGTCCGGCCACGCCGGCGTGGACAGTTTGACGGGGACAAAAAGCATGTGAGCTGTGGCACCGAGAGTGCCTTGGCAACGGCCAGCGCGAGCCCTCAGAGTGCGATGCATTCCGCCGCTGGAATGTGTCGCGACGGCGGTCATGGGCAGGGTGCAGGCGGCACAATCCCACGGAGCTCACCTCACAATGTCTTCCTCGATTCGTCGTCTCGGCGCGCTGGCGTTGGCGCTCACTCTCGCCGCCTGCTCGGCAGACCAGGTCACTGCCCCCAGCCAGATGAAGGCGCCGGCGGCCGATCCGTCGGCGAGCCTGCTCGGCGACGTGCTCGGCACGGTGACGGGCCTCCTTACTACCAGCCAGGCGGTCCTGCGCACGACTCCGCTGCCGGCGCCGATCACCGTCACGCAGACGATCGGCTACGACGGCGGTACCCTGAGCATCCCCGCTGCGGGCGTCACCGTCACGGTGCCGCGCGGCGCGCTGAGCCAGAACACCGTGATCACGATGACAGCGCGCGCCGGCTCGCTGCTCGCGTACGACTTCTCGCCCACCGGCATCGTCTTCAAGAAGCCGCTCGTATTCTCGCAGTCGCTGCGCGGCACGAACGTGACCTTGCTCCAGGTCCCCTTCCTGCGCCTCGGCTACTACAGCGATCCGGGACTGCTCGGCCAGCTCACGGCCGTGGTGTCCGACCTGCTCGGGGGCGTGACCAACCTGCTGAGCTGGACGTTCACGGCGCCGATCAAGCACTTCTCGGGGTACGTCGTCCTCTGCGGGCGCGACTGATCGGGGACGCCCTCTTCCCGGAAGCAGACTTCATGAGGCGCTGGCGGGCGAGGACCGGAACCACGGCCTCGCCCGCCTTCCTTTCACCATGACCAGCATGCGCGCGGTCTCCCTGGCGAATCTCACCGTCGTGCAACCGTCGAGCGGAATCAACTCGACGCTTCCGGTGCTGCGCCGGCGCACGGACGAGATCGACCCGGCGCCGTTGACTGCGCTACTCGACCGCGGGCAGGCTCTGGAGCGCGAGGGCAAGCGTGACGACGCGCGCCGCCTGTATGAACAGGCTCTGCGTGACGGCACGGCGAGAACACCGTCGCAGGCGGCGCAGCTGCTTCGCTGGGTCGCGCGGACCTTTCTCCAGGGCGGCGACTATGCCGCCGCTACCGATTGCGCCCTCGTCGCACTCGCCGTCGCCGAGCAGGTGCATGACGAAGGCGCACGCGGCCACGCGATCAACGTGCTCGCGATCGTCGAGTGGAAGCAGGGAAACCTCGACGAGGCCAAGCGGCTGTATCTCCTCGCCCGCGAGAGCGCTCACCGGTCCGGCGAGGCGCGGCTCGCCGTCATGACCGCGACGAACCTGGGCGTCATCGCGAACGTGCGCGGCGACGTTCGCGAGGCGTCGGAGTATTACGAGCTGTCGCTGCTCGATGCGCGCACCGCGGGGCTCGCCGACGCGGTCATCGGCACGCTGGTGAATCTCGGCCTCCTGAGCATGCAATCCGAGCAGCTGACCGTAGCCGAACGGCATCTGAACGAGGCGCGCGAGCTCAGCACCGTGCTCGGCGACCGCAGCATGCTCATCACGATCGAGCTGCACCTCGCGAAGCTGCGTATCAAGCAGGGGGATCAGCGCCGCGCACGCGAGACGTGCGACCGGGCTCGCGCGATCGTCGCCCAGATCGGTGACTCGCGGGAGGCTGGGGAAGCGCAATACGTCTATGGCCTCGTCGAGCGGGCGTCGGGCGACGCCAGCGCCGCGGAAGCTCACTTCCTCCGTGCCGAGGAGATCGCCCTCGAGCGGCAGGACATGATCCTCCAGGGCGAGATCGCCCGCGAGCTGTCCGAGCTGTACCGCTCGCAGGGCCGCAACCGGCAGACTCTCCAGCGACTCAATCAGTCGCACCGCCTGTTCGCCCAGCTTCGCGCTCGCCGCGAGCTGGCCGACGTCGACCGCCGCACGACGATGCTGGAGAACGATTTCCTCGACGTGGTGCGGAAGTGGGGCGAGTCGATCGAATCGAAGGATCGGTACACCCAGGGCCACTGCGTTCGGGTCGCCGACCTCGCCTGCGCGCTCTGGACCCGCGTCAACGAGGACGACGACACCTCGCTGTTCTGGTTCCGCATCGGTGCCCTCCTCCACGACGTCGGCAAGCTGATGGTGCCGGCGGAAGTGCTCAACAAGCCGGGCAAGCTCACCGAAGAGGAATGGTCGATGGTGCGCGGCCATCCGACCGCCGGCGTGGAGCTGCTGGCCGACATCGAATTCCCCTGGGACGTTCGGCCGA
>JBIOHU010000104.1:0-7445 GCA_044449225.1 Gemmatimonadales bacterium
CGTGCGCGGCTGGAGGACGCGCGTGCACGTATACCGGAGACCGGCGCCGGTTGCGGGCATCGGGGAAATGAGCGGGCCGGGACGACAGTCGTCGTCCGGGCCCGAAATGTGTCGCACGGACGGAGCACCGGCAACGGTGGCATTCCGCCCGTCTTTCGTGCGTTACGCCACGTGCTGCTTGAACTTGGCTTCGATCGCCTGGCGCGGCACCGCGCCGACGATCTGGTCCACCACTTTGCCGTCCTTGAAGAAGAGCAGCATCGGGATGGAGCGCACGTTGAACTTCGTCGCCGTCCTGATGTTCGCGTCCACGTCGAGCTTCGTCACCTTGACCTTTCCGTCGTACTCCGTCGCCAGCTGGTCGAGAATCGGCGCGATCATGCGGCAGGGGCCGCACCAGGTCGCCCAGAAGTCCACCACCGTCAGCTTGTCGTGCTTCTCGACTTCCTGCTCGAAGTCAGCGTCCGTCACCGCCGTCGCATTCGACATCGTTCACCGCTCCTGTTCGGCGCCGACGCGGCACCGCATCTGGAATTAGTATTCAGCGCCGGGGCATCCTCACACCAACGCACTCGCCATGACCGAAGTTCCCCGCCGCGCTGCCGCCTCACCACCTCGTCCGCCCCGCATCGCGCACGTCGGCATCGCCGTGAGCGCGCTGGAGGAGATCCTCCCCCTCTATCGGGACGTCCTCGGCCTGCCGGAAGTCCCCCTCGCCGACGCCGACGGTGCCCGCATCGCCGGCCTCGCCGCCGGCGAATCGCTCGTCGAGCTGCTCGAGGGGCAGTCGGCCGGGAGCCCGATCGGCAAATTCGTCGCCAGGCGCGGGCCCGGCCTCCATCACATCTGCTTCGCCGTCGACGATCTCGATGCTGCCCTCGACCGGTGTCGGGCTGCCGGCATCCGTCTGATCGACGAGACGCCGCGCCTCGGCGCCGAAGGGAAACGTATCGCCTTTCTCCATCCGGGCGCCACCGCCGGCGTGCTGATCGAGCTCAGCGACGCCTGACCGGCGGCGCGTTTCTGCTGCTATTTCTGGACACAGAGGTCGCGAATCGGCTCGAGATCCGCGCTGCGCACGTACCAGCGGGTGCCGTCGGTGGCCAGATAGAAGTTCGTCGTCCGCGACAGGTTTCCCTTCGTCAGCTCCACCTGGAGGACCCGCTCGTTGTCCACCCCCGGCTTGTCGTCGAGCACGCGATACCGGTCGTGCCTGAAGTAGCACATGAGGATGATCTCGCGCCGCTCGATCTCCTCCCGTCCCATCTTGCCGCTCGCTCGCACCGAGCCGTCCTTGTCGCCCCAGACGTTCGACATCGCCTGGAGGTCCTGCGCCTTCACGGCGGCGAGGAAGGTGTCGAGCGTCGGTCGCGGGGCGCTCTGCGCGGCCGGCGCGGTCGCCGGGGAAGGGGTGGGGATGGTAGTCGTGCGCGTCGTACAGGCCGCGGCGGCCACGAGCAGTCCCATCAGCAACTTTCTCACGCGTGCTCTCCTCGAGATGAGTGGCGTACCTTAACGTGAATCGCCCTTCACCGGCAACCGCACGATGACGATCCGGCAACGACTCTACATCAACATCGACCACATCGCGACGATCCGACAGGCGCGCCGCGGAAGCGAGCCCGTCCCGGCGGACGCGGTGCCGGTCTGCGAGCGTGCCGGTGCCGACGGGATCACCGCCCACCTCCGGGAGGACCGCCGGCACATCCAGGACGCCGACATCGACGCCATCGCCGCCGCAGTCACGAGCGTATTCAACCTCGAGATGGCCTGCACGCCGGAGATGATCGAGCTCGCCGAGCGGCTCCGCCCGCACCAGGCGACGCTCGTTCCAGAGCGCCGCGCCGAGGTGACGACCGAGGGTGGGCTCGCCGTCGGCACGGGAGCGGCGAGCCTCGCGCCGGCGATCGACCGCCTCCGCGCTGCCGGCATCCGCACCAGTCTCTTCATCGATCCCGACGCCGAGAGCATCACGCGCTCGCGCGAGCTCGGGGCCGACGCCGTGGAGCTGCATACCGGCCGATACGCGCATGCACCGGGTGCGGGCCGCGCCCTCGACGCCCTTCGCGACGGCGCGCGCCTCGGCGCGTCGCTCGGCCTCGCCGTGCACGCCGGTCACGGGCTCACGACGTCGAACGTCGGGCCCGTCGCGGCAATCGAGGAGATCGAGGAGCTCAACATCGGGCACCACGTGATCTCACGTGCCATCTTCGTCGGACTCGACGCCGCGGTGCGCGAGCTCCGCGCCGCAATGGACGCCGCTCGTCGCGCGCCCTAACTTCGTCGCAATCGCATTCCTCGCCTGACCACCAGCCGGAAGCGGGCATGACCGCGCCTGTCGGGTTCCTCGACTTCTTCGTTCTCGAAGCCAGCGACTACATCGAGCAGTTGGATGCCCAGCTCCAGGCGAGCGGTGAGAGCCGCCCGGAGCCGGACGAGCTGCAGCGCGTCGCGCGTGCGCTTCGCGGCAGCGCGACGATGGCCAAGCTCGGCGTCTTCGCCGAGATCGCGGCCGGCGTCGAGCGCGTGGGCCGCGCGCTCAAGGAGGGGGCGCTTCCATGGGATCCCGCCCTGCGCGGCGTGCTCGTCGCGGCGGTCGATGACTGCAAGCTTCTTCTTCGCAACGTCCGCAACTGGTCGCCAGCGGACGACACCCGTGCTCGTGGCCGGATCGACGAGCTCACCCACTATGCGCCGCTACGGCCGGCGACCCCGCTCGCCAGCTCGACGACGACCGGGCACGACAGCTACCTCGCGACCGAGTCGGCCAACATCGGTGCCGGCCTCGAGTTGCTCGCGACCCGCCCGAGCGATCGCGGCGCGGCGGCGAACGTGCTGCGGCGGGTGCGGGCCCTGCGCGGCATTGCCAGCGTAAAGGATCATCCGTGGCTCGCCGACGTGCTGGAGTCGGCCGAGCTGGCGGCGCATCCTCTGGAGCTGGGAGAAAGCACGTTGAGCCCGGAGCGGATCGTTCTGCTGAATTCCTCGGCGTCCCTCCTTCGGAGCGTCGCGGCAGCGATCCGGGCAGGCAAGGTCGTCGATCCAGAGAGCAAGGACGTGTCCGGCTTCGTCGCCGCGCTCGACACGCTCCAGGAGCGCGAGTCGGGCACCGAGCGAGTCGTGCCGATCGCCGAGCTCTTCTTCCACGACGGCGGCCCGACGCTCGTCGACGCCGCCCCGAACCCGCCGACGTCGCCGGCCGAGCGATTCCGGCTCGAGGTCGTCAGCCAGGGTGAACATCTGCAACGGCTCGTCGCCGACGCGCGCGGTGCGCGGGACGAATCCTCGCGCGACCGGGTGCGACGATCGCTGCGTCAGGCGCTCCGCTCCCTGCGCCTTGCCGCCGAGAGCTTCGGCGAGCGCGATGTGGCCGATTTCGTCGCCTCGCACGGTGATGCGGTCGTCCGCCTGGACTCGCGCGCCCTCGATTCCCTGGCCGAGGTCGCGACGCTGCTCGCGCAGCCGGGATCCGCCGGCGGCTCGCTGGGCGAGCGGCTGCAAGCACTTCGCGCGACACGCGGCACGCCGGCCGTTCCCGTGGTCGCACCACCTCCACCCGTCGCGCACACGCCGAGCGCGATGATGACCCCGATCTCCGCGTCGCCCATCATTCCGGGCCCCCCGGCGCCGGCGGGGACGGCGGATCGCATCGCTCCTGCCGCCGCCGCGGTCGCCGGGGCGGCGTCCACCGTTTCCGGATCAAGCGCCGAACTGCCCCGACGGGCGACGCCGGGCAGCGGGGCGGCACTCGGCGCTCTTCTGGAGCGGGGCATTCGCACCCTCGGCACCCTGCCGAAGACCCCGCTCAGCACTCCCGTCGCGCTGCCGCAGCAGCCGCCGGTGCCGATCGACGTGCTGCTGTATCGCGGGCGCGCGGCGATCGAGCGCGCGCGCTCGATTCGCGACGAGGCGCGCACGACGAACGGGCCGATCGCTCCGGAGATGCTCGCCGAACTGTACGATCTGATCGACCTCGCTCTCACCGACTGACGCGGAGCGGCGAGCATGAAGATCGGCTGGCGCGGTGCACTCGGTATCCTCCTGAGCGCCGGATTCCTCGTCTTCGCCTTCAAGGGCATCCACTACGCCGAGGTCGTGGCGCAGCTTCGCCGCGCGAACGTCGGTCTGATGCTCCTGTCGGTCGTCGTCGCCACCTGCACCTTTCCGCTCCGGGCGCGCCGCTGGCGGCCGATCCTCGACCCGATCGCTCCCGACCTTCCGTTCGCTCCGCTGTGGAGCGCGACGGTGATCGGCATGATGATCAACAACGTGGTGCCGGTGCGGGCGGGGGAGTTCGCCCGCGCCTACGCGCTGTCGCGGTCGACGCCGTCGGTCACCTTTCCCGCCGCCTTCGCCTCGCTCGCCGTCGACCGGCTGTTCGACGCCGTCGTCGTCTTCGGTTTGATGTTCCTCGCCATGCTCGACCCCGCGTTCCCCCGGGGCGCGCAGGTGCTCGGACGTCCGGCGGCGAGTTACGCCATCGGCGGAGTCGTCCTGATCGTCGTCGTGATGGCAGCGATGTACGCGATGGTTCTCTTTCCGGCTCGCGTCCTGGCGGTCTACGAGGCTGTCGTGCGGCGGCTGGTACCGCGACTCGAGGAAAGGGGTCGCGTCGCGATCGTCGCCATCATCGATGGCCTCAGCGTGCTGCGGACGCCGGGCCGGTTCGCCGCGGTCTTCGCCTGGACGCTCGCACACTGGCTCTGCAACGCCGCGGCGTTCTGGATCGCCTTCCGGGCATTCGGGATCACCTCACCCTTCTCCGCCGCCCTGTTCCTGCAGGGACTGATCGCCGTCGGCGTCGCCGCGCCCCAGGCGCCGGGATACTTCGGCGTGTTCGAGCTCTTCGGACAGGTGGGCCTGGGACTCTACGGTGTCCCGAAGGACGCCGCGCTCACCTGGGCGATCAGCTTCCATTTCCTGTCCTACATACCGATCACCGTGATCGGCGCGTGGTACTTCGTTCGCGCCGGCCTCTCGATGGACGACCTCGGAAGCGCCGAGCGGGCCGCCACCGACGAGCACGAGATTCCCGTCGCTCCATCGGGCGGTACGCCGGCACCGTGAGCGACACGGCCGGCCAGCCCGTCCGCGGCGACGCTCGCGCCGTGCAGGTGGCAGCGCAGGCGAAGGTCAATCTCCGGCTGCGCATCCTCGCCCGCGAGGCGGGCGGCTACCACCAGATCGAGACGATCTTCCTCCGGCTCGAGCTGGCCGACGTCGTGCGCCTTCGGCGCGCCAGCACGAACTCACTCGACGTCACCGGTGACGCGACCGAAGGCGCTCTCGGTCCCGTCGAGCAGAACCTCGCCTGGCGCGCCCTCCGGTCCTACGCCGAGGCGGCTGGAACGAGCGAGCGCTTCGCCATCGAGCTGGAGAAGCGCATTCCCGTGGGCGGCGGACTGGGCGGCGGAAGCGCGGACGCCGGAGCCGTGCTGCGGGGACTCGACGCGATGTCCGCATCGCCGCTCGGTGACACGGTGCTCCTGCGCCTCGCCGCGAAGCTCGGCGCCGATGTTCCATTTCTCACCGGCATGCAGCCCTGCGCGCTCGGGTGGGGCCGGGGCGAGCGCCTGCTCCCCCTCGCCGCACCTCCCGCGCGCGGCATCGCGCTCCTCGTCCCCGCGTTCGGGGTGAGCACGGCCGAGGCGTACGGATGGCTCGGTGAGGGAGCCGCCCGCGCCGGCCTCGACGGCGGCCTGCTCGATCCGGCGTCGCTCGCGAGCTGGCAGGGGCTCTCGTCGGTCGCGATCAACGACTTCGAGACCGTCGTCGCGGCGCATCATCCGGTGCTCGCTGCCATGGTGGACGACCTGCGCTCGGACGGTTGCGATCCGGCGATGCTCAGCGGCTCGGGCGCGGTGGTGTTCGGCGTGCTTCCCGAGGGTGCGACGAGACTGGCGACGACGTCACGCGAGCCATGCGTGACGCTGATCACTCGCTCGGCCATTCGAGTTGAGCCGGTGTCCGCTCTCGACTAGCTTGGGGGCTGAGAGCGGACTGCTGCCCCTTCGTCCAATGGCAGGACAGTGGCCTTTGGAGCCACGAATCTTGGTTCGAATCCAAGAGGGGCAATGGGCGCGTTCGTGAGGGTTTGACCAAGTCGCTGTCCCACATTACCTTACAAGGCTCTGCATGGACGGGCTCGCGGTACCGGCGCACGGGTTCAAGCTGTTGGCAGGCGGGGCGAATCGCCCCCTTGCCGAAGAGATCGCCCGACAACTCGGCATCGATCTCTGCAAGCTCACCTGCACCCGGTTCGCGGACGGCGAGATCTTCGTGCGGATCGACGAGAACGTGCGCGGCAACGACGTCTTCATCGTCCAGCCGACGAACGCGCCCGCCGAGAACATCATGGAGTTGCTGCTGCTGATCGACGCGTCGCGGCGGGCGAGCGCGGCGCGCATCACGGTAGTGATGCCGTACTACGGGTACTCGCGGCAGGACCGGAAGGACCAGCCGCGAGTGGCGATCGGCGCCAAGCTCGTGGCGAACATGATCATGAGCGCGGGCGCCGATCGGGTGCTCGGGATCGATTTTCATCAACACCAGCTACAGGGGTTCTTCGACATTCCCGTCGATCATCTGTATGCGATGCCGGTGCTGAGCGCTCACTTCCGGCGCAAGCAGTTGCACGACACGGTCATCGTGGCGCCCGACGTGGGCTCGGCGAAGATGGCACGCGGATTCGCGAAGCGGCTGGACGCCTCCCTGGCGATCATCGACAAGCGACGGCCGCGGGCGAACGTGAGCGAGGTGGTGAACGTGGTCGGCGAAGTGGAAGGGCGGGATTGCATCCTCGCCGACGACATGATCGATACGGCGGGCACGGTGACGGAAGCCGCGCGCGCCCTGAAGGAGCTCGGCGCGAAGGACATCTACGTGTGCGCGACGCACGCGCTGCTCAGCGGGCCCGCCGCCGAGCGGCTCAGCGAGTCGGCGATCAAGGAAGTGGTGGTGACCGACACGATCCTCACCCCGCCGGACCGCCGGTTCGCCAAGCTGACGATTCTCTCGGTGGGAGAGCTGCTCAGCAAGGCGATCCGTTATACGCACGCCGAGCAGAGTGTGAGTTCCTTGTTCGACTGATGCTTGAACCACGGTCAACCGACTGAACTGCGGTCAACGTACTTTACTGCCGTCAACGTACTGAACGGCCGTCGACGTACTGAACGGCGGTCAACTTACTGAACGGCCGTCGACGTACTGAACGACCGTCAACGTACTGAACGGCGGTCAACATGCCGATGTGCGGTCAACGTATGTAGGAGCGGCCAACGTATCCAGCGATGCGTGGCTGGCATTTCGGTCAGTCGACCGCAGTTCAGTAAGTCGACCGCAGTTCAATAAGTCGACCGCAGTTCAGTAAGTCGACCGCCGTTCAGTAAGTCCGCAGTTCGGTATGTCGACCGCAGTACGGTAAGTGGACCGCAGTTCGGCAATCA
>JBIOHU010000105.1:0-7442 GCA_044449225.1 Gemmatimonadales bacterium
CGCTCAGCGCCGGCACGGCGGCCAGGCAGATCGCCGCCACCGCCGCCACGCCCCACGCCGCGCGCGAGGCCGGATGCCGCCCCGCCTGGCGGAAGGCGAACAGGATGACGACGAGCCAGCCGACCTCGAACAGCCACGCGTGCCCCCACATCGTGCCGCCGATCATCGAGCCGAGCGGCGCCGCGTCCACCATCCGTTCGGCGCCGTGGAGGGAGAGCGATTGGGCGACGAGCCGCAGCAGCGCCGTCAGCGCGAGCAGCCAGGCGCCGGCGAGCCCCGTGCCGGCAGCGCCAGCCGCGAGCTCCTCGCTCAACGCCTCCGTCACCCGGCCGCCGATCCGCGGGATGATCCACCACCGGAAGGCCACCGCGCCGATGAGGATCAGCAGGCCGGCGAACTGCGCCCAGCGGATCACCACGTACGCCGGCGACGCCGCGTCGAAGTTCTTCGGCAGATTCGACGCCGCGCTGTCGGCGCGTGTCGCACTGTCGGCGCGCTGCGCCACCGCCGTCGCCGATTCCTCCGCCGCCAGCGACTGAACGCCCGCCGCGCCCTCGGCGATCGTGAACGAGTAGCTCCCACGTACGACGTGTCCGTCCTCACCGGCAACCTGCCAGATCACGACGTACCGCCCCGCCGCCATCGGGCCCGTGACGCTCGCCGTGATGGTGTGCGGGTCGGCCGCGCTGGCGAGGGCGCCCAGGGTGACCGGCGTCGAATCGGCGCCGATGAAGACCAGGCGGAGCGAGCTGACGGCGAGCTCGGGAGGCTCGCTGAAGGTGAGCGACAGCGCGCGCGGCACCGCGTCGAGCTTCGCACCCGCCGCCGGCCGGGCCGAGCGAAGATGCGAGTGAGCCCACGCCTGGGCGGGCGTCGCAAGGATGGCAATGATGGCAACGATCGCGGCGAGGGCCGCGAGCAGGCGCCGCGCCGGCCGTGCGCGGGTCGCCGACTGATTTGTCGAGGTCGATTCGTTCATGGGTTGCGGCTCATTCTGGCGCCGTGTGCGGCGAATCGGAAGAGCCCAACTCGATTCCCACCCCTCGCGCTCGTGGCTCGCGTCGTGCTAGTTGGGGTCGCCATGTTTCGCCCCCTCGACGCGATGAGTCCCCTGCTCGCCGCCGTGATCACCGTCCTCGCCGTGGCCGCGGCGCCGGCGCAGAGCGTTCCGGCCGGACCGAACCTTCCCTGCGACGGCCTGATCGTCTCCCGGATCGACATCAGGCCAGGACGGCCTCCCTTCCAGGGGACGTCGCAGCGCTGGCGCGCCGCCGCCCGCGCCGTCGGGCTCCATCATGCCACGACGACTTCCGCGGTCGTCGGTTCCTTTCTGGCCCTCCACCTCGGCCGCCCCTGCACCGAGCTGCGGCGCAGCGAGTCCGAGCGCATCCTCCGCGCGCAGCCGTTCATCGCCGACGCCACCGTCACCACCTCACCCGATGGTCGTGGCGGCGTCATCGTCCTGGTCGAGACGGTGGACGAGATTCCGGTGCTCGTCGGCGCGCAGTTCCGCGGCATCGCACCGCGCGAGCTGTCGCTCGGCAACTCGAACATCGGCGGCCGCGGGCTCCGCGTCGAAGGGCGGGTGGAGCGCGGCTACGCCTACCGCACCGGCTTCGGCCTGCACGCCATGCAGTATTCGATCGCCGGTCATCCGTACATCGCGTCGATCGAGGGTGAACGGAACACGCTCGGTTATCTCGCGTCGGCGTCGCTCGAGCATCCATTCTTCACCGACCTCCAGCGCCTGGGCTGGCACGTCGACTATCTCTCCACCGACGGCTACCCCGGACTGCGCCGGCCGGCGCGCGACGAGCTCGCCCTCGGCGTGCAGCAGGAGCGCTGGGACGCCAGCTCGCTCACCCGCGTCTTCGGTACGCGCACCGTCGGCCTGCTCGGACTCGGCGCGTCGGGCCTCCGCGTCACGCCGGCGCAGCAGGGGATCGTCGTCGCCGACACCGGCATCGCCGCGGACACCGGCGTGACGCTGCGCAATCGCTACGCTCCCTTCCACAGCGGCCGGCTCGGCGTGATCGGCGCCCTGCGACGCGTCACCTTTCGCACCGTGCGCGGCTTCGATGGTCTGAAGGCCCAGCAGGACGTGGAGAACGGAGTGATGGCCGGGCTGTTCGTCGCCAAGGGATTTCCCGCCTTCGGCGAGAACGATCTCTTTCTCTCCGGCGCGGCGTACGGCGGCTGGGCGCGCGAGCACGCGCTGCTCGCGACGCTCGCCCAGGTGGAAGGCCGCCGCGGCCAGGGGGAGAAGGGATGGGACAGCGTGATCGGCAGCGGCCGCACCGCGCTCTACCTCGGTGGCGCCGGCTTCGTCTTTCTCGCCGAGGATCGCTATTCCGGCGGCTCCGCCTCGCGGCTCCCGCTGCAGCTCGCCCTCGGCGACCGGCAGGGCGGCATCCTCGGCTACCACAACACCGCGCTCGCCGGCGCGCGCCGCAACGTCGCCCATACCGAAGTGCGGTGGAGCGCCGCCTCGCTCGTCGCCGGCGCCGACGTCGGCATCGCTCCCTTCGCCGAGACGGGCACCGTGTGGGCCGGCGACGCTCCCTATGGCGTCGACGCGACGAGATCGACGATCGGCTTCAGCATCCTCGCCGCGTACCCGACGCGCTCGAAGCGACTCTATCGCGCCGACATCGGCTTCCCCCTCAGCCGCGGCAACGGCGCCGGCATCGAGGTGCGCTTCTCCAGCGAGGACCGCACCGCCGCGTTCTGGCACGAGCCCGACGACCTCTCCCGCTCCCGCACCGGACCGGTACCGGCGAGCTTGTTCGCGTGGCAAGCCCGATAACTGCAGGTGAATGGTGAATGGTGAATGGTGAATGGTACCGGCATACCAGACGCACTCCATTCCGCCGTTACCATTCACCTATCACCATTCACCTCTCACCTGCGGTTCGTGCCGTTAGCGGTGAGTCAGCATGATGACGAGCTCCGCCACGATGACGACGATGATGACGATCTCCAGCAGCTCGCTGCGTGCCGACTGGGCTTCGGCGTTGAGCATCGCGTAGGTCTCGCGGAAGATCTCGAGCTTGCGCTCGATGCCGTGGCGCCAGGCGGTGGCGCGGAAGAGGTCGAGCGCCGCGCCGTACACCCGCGCGAGATAGACGTCGTCGGTCACCTTGAGGCCGTTCTCCGCCCGCTCCACCGTCTCCGTCACGTCGGCGACCCGAGTCTGCAGCTTGGCGAGCACGCTCTGAAAGCGGCGGGTGGGAAGTGGCAGACGCCGCTGGCGCGCCGCGGCGATGCGGTCGTACATCGCCGGCAGCTCGGCGTCGAGCAGCGCGTCGTACACCCGCAGCTCGAGGAGCTGGGCGTTGGCGAATTCCAGGATGTACTCCACGTCGCGGTCGTTCGCCTGCGGCTCGGCGACGAGGGCGTTGTCCCACGTCAGCACGGCGAGATCGTCGGCGAAGTAGGAGAATCGGTGCGACAGCAGCCCGCTGCGCGCCGGCCGCGCCAGAGGGCGTTGCTCGCCGAGGAGCAGATGGGCCAGCCGGTCGTCGGTGAGCGCGTCGCCCGGCGACACCGCGCCCTGTGAATCGCGCAGCGCGGCGATCCGGAAGACGACGTACTCCTCGCTCACCGGCGCGAGGCCCGGCCGCTCCACCGCCGGCACGAGGCGCGATCGCAGCTCGTCGAGCTGCAGCTCGATCAGCCGCGCCAGCTCCGGCGTCCGCTCCACGGCATGGGCAAAGCGGAGAAACTCCCCCCACGACGCCGACGCCGGCGCCGTGACCTCGAGCTGGAGCGAGCAGACGCCGAAGTCGAAGATCCGCGCCGAGAGCTGCGCCGGCAACGGCACGTCGTCGACGGTGAGCGAGTGTGCGCCGAGGGAGATCGCGATCGGCGGGTTCGCGATCTGGAGCGCCTGCGCCTCGGTGCGCGCGGGCAGGGTGCGAGCCGGAGCGCTCGGCGCCAGCAGCGCCGCCGCCCGCTCCAGATCGATCGCGTAGCCGATGTCGAACAGCCGGTAGACGACGGCGGCCCCGTCGAGGGAGAGCGCGGCGTCGGAGACGGGATCGTGCCGGCTCATTCGGCGAGCCGTACGACCCGGGCCGGCCGCTCGTCACGCGTCGAAAGGGCGTGGCCGAGCAGCGGCACGAGCGCGGCGAGGTAGATCAGGCCGGCGGGGATCCACATGATGAGACCGGCGAGCTGCTGATCCTCGAGGGGGGTGAATCCCCAGGCGCCCGTCGTCGCGACGTACGACGAATACCATGGATGGCGGGCGAAGGTGAGCGCCGCGCCGAGCGCCGCGCCCTGCAGCATCGCGGCGAACAGGTAGGCGACCTTGACGCCGATGCCGGCGCGGTGGCCGCGCGGGGCGAAGAGCACCCACCAGAAGAGCAGCGCCGTGACGAAGAAGGTCGCGTGCTCGAGCGCGTGGATGGGCTCGGAGCCGAGCGCCAGCTCGTACAGCGCCGGGAGGTGCCAGACCCACACGCCGCCGACGTGCAGCATCCACGCGACCGGCGCGAGGCTCACGACGGCCCACGCCGCACGCAGCGGAGGAGCGCTCCGCCACGCGCGCCCGATCCGCCGGCGCCAGCGCGCCGGCAGCGCCCACAGCGAGACGAACAGCGGGTCGCCGAGCACGACGAGGGGAGCGGCGACCATGATCAGCAGCAGGTGCTGCACCATGTGCACGAAGAAGAGCGACTCCCCCAGCTCGTCGACCGGCGAGACGAGCGCGATGAGGAGCGTGGCCAATCCCCCCCAGAAGCACCAGCCGCGCCAGGGGGGCACGACCCGCCCGCGCCCTCCGCGCCGCCAGAGCGACCGCAGCCCGCGCCCGTAGACCAGCGCGCCGAGCGCGACACCGGAGAGCACGACGGGGGGGAAGGACCAGGCGCTCCAGACGTCGGCGGTCATCGGACGCAGCACCGGCAAGGGGAATGCCGAACTACGGGTGAGAGGTGAATGGTGAGAGGTAAATGGTGGGGTGAATGGTGAGGTGACTGGTGGTACGGTTTTCGCGCCTCGCTCGCGCCAACCGCCCGCACGCTCCAGCAACGATGACCAGGATGAAACGAGCCGGAATCATCCCTGTGCTGTTCGTCGTCGCCTGTCAGGGGACGGTCAATCAGTCGGCGCTTCATCCCGCCGGCCCGCAGGCCCATCGGTCGGCGCGGCTCTGGTGGCTCGCACTGGCCGTCGCGGCGATCGTCTACCTGGCGACGATCGCCGCGCTCGGCTGGGCGATGGCGCGCGCACGCCACCGCGAGCGGCTCGCGGCATCGCTGCCCGCCGACAGCGAGCACCGGATGACGCGCGGCGTCGCCGGCGCGCTCGTCGCCACGGTGGCGATCCTCCTCCTCTTCCTCGGCTACGATCTGTCCGTCGGGCGCACGATGACACCCGTGCCGAGCGCTCATCCGGTCACCTTCAGGGTCACGGGACATCAGTGGTGGTGGGAAGTCCAGTACGTCGATACCGCGCCGGCAGGGCGATTCACCACCGCGAACGAGATCCACGTTCCCGTCGGCGAGCCGGTGCTCTTTCTCCTCGACGCGGCGGACGTCATCCACAGCATGTGGGTCCCCAACCTCGCGGGCAAGAAGGACCTCATTCCCGGTTACACCTCGAGCGTCTGGTTCCAGGCCGACAGCGCGGGCGTGTATCGCGGCCAGTGCGCCGAGTTCTGCGGACTCCAGCACGCCAAGATGGCGATGCTGATCGTCGCCGAGCCGCGGCCGGCGTTCGAGCGCTGGCTCGCGGATCAGCGCGCGCCCGCGGCGGCGCCCGCCGATTCGGCGACGGCGCGGGGACAGGCGGTCTTTCTCGCTACCCCCTGCGCGATGTGCCACAACGTCGAGGGCACTCCCGCCGGATCACATGTCGGTCCCGACCTGACCCACCTCGCGAGCCGCCGCACCATCGCTGCCGGCACGCTGCCGAACGATCGCGGCACGCTCGCGGGATGGGTGAGGAACGCCCAGGCGTTCAAGCCGGGAAGCGCCATGCCGCCGGTTGCCGTCGCGCCAGCCGATCTCGACGCGCTGCTCACCTATCTCCAGAGCCTGAAATGAGCGAGCCGACCCGCGCCGTCTCGCCACTCGCCGATCTCACGACCGGATCCGGCGATGCCGAAGTGGCCGAGCTCGAGCGGCTCGCCGAAACCTTCCGATCCCGCAGCGGCGGCCTGTGGGGCTGGATCGTCAGCGTCGACCACAAGTCGATCGCTCGCCGCTACATCGCCACGGCGTTCGCCTTCTTCATGCTCGGCGGCGTGAACGCGGGGCTGATGCGTCTCCAGCTCTCGCGGCCGAACCTGCACTTCTTCGGCCCGGAGCGGTACGACCAGCTGTTCAGCACCCACGGCACGGCGATGATGTTCCTCTTCGCCGTGCCGATCATGACCGCGTTCGGTCTCTACCTCGTGCCGCTGATGGTCGGCACGCGCGACGTGGCCTATCCACGACTCAACGCCTTCGGCTACTGGTGCTTTCTCACCGGCGGGATCTTCCTCTTCACCGCCTTGTATCTGAACGCCGGCCCGGACACCGGCTGGTTCGCCTACACCCCGCTCTCCGAGTCGCTCTACGCGCCGGGCAAGGGAGTCGACGTCTGGGCGCAGGTCGTGACCTTCACCGAGATCGCCGGGCTCGTGGGCGCGGTGGAGATGATCGTCACGATCTTCAAGCAGCGCGCCCCGGGCATGTCGCTCAACCGCATTCCGCTCTACGTCTGGGCCATCCTCGTCGTGTCGTTCATGATCGTGTTCGCCATGCCGTCGGTGGCGATGGCGAGCACGATGATGCTGGCGATGGACCGACTGGTGAACACCCAGTTCTTCAACGCCGCCGAGGGGGGCGATGCGCTCCTCTGGCAGCACCTGTTCTGGTTCTTCGGCCATCCCGAGGTCTACATCATGTTCATCCCCGGGCTCGGCTTCATCTCCTCGATCGTCGAGACCTTCACCGGACGGCCGATCTTCGGCTACCCGCTGATGGTGCTCTCGCTCTTTCTCACCGGCTTCGTCTCGTTCAGCCTGTGGGTTCACCACATGTTCGCGACGCCGATCCCCATGCTCGGCCGCAGCTTCTTCACCGCGGCGAGCGTGCTGATCGCGCTGCCGACCGGGGCGCAGATCTTCTGCTGGATCGCGACCATCTGGTCGGGACGGCCCCGCTTCGCCACGCCCATGCTGTTCGCCGTCGGGTTCGTCGTGATCTTCATCATCGGTGGCGTCACGGGCGTGATGATCGCCTCGGTGCCGTTCGACCTGCAGGTGCACGACACCTACTTCATCGTCGCGCACTTCCATTACGTCATCCTCGGCGGCGTCGTGTTCCCGCTGTTCGGGGCGTTCTATCTGTGGTTCCCGAAGATCACCGGCCGCATGCTCGGCGAACGGTTGGGCCGCTGGCACTTCTGGCTCTTCTTCGCCGGCGTCAACCTCACCTTTTTTCCGATGCACC
>JBIOHU010000106.1:0-7357 GCA_044449225.1 Gemmatimonadales bacterium
CACCGCGAACCTGCTCGCCGCCGCGGCAGCCCGAGGGGCCCGTGCTCCCCGCGTCGTCGTCGTATCTTCGCAGGCAGCCGCCGGACCAGCGTCCTCGCCGACGCGACCCGTACGCGAGGAGGATCGTCCTTTACCGATCGAGGCATACGGTCGGAGCAAGCTCCAGGCGGAGCAGGCTGTCGCCAACTATCACGGCGTCGTTCCTGTCACGATCGTCCGCCCTTCGTCGGTCTACGGTCCCCGCGATCGCGACTTCCTGCGGCTCTTCCGTCAGGAGTCCCGTCGCATCGCCTTGCACGCCGTGCCGCGTGACCATGCTCTCTCGATCGTGCACGTGGACGACCTGGTGCGGGCACTGCTTCTCGCGGGCACCGTGCCCGATGCGGTCGGCCGGACGTACTTCGTCGCCGACGAGAGGGCGGCGACCTGGGGCGAGCTCTATGATGCCATCTCCGCACTCTCCCGCCGCGCGCCGCTCGCCGTGCAGATCCCGTCATTCCTCCTCCGGCTGGCGGCGGCCGGCGGCGACCTGTTCAACATCCTGAGCGGCCGCGCCACCATCGTCAACCACAACAAGATCGCGCTCGCCCGCCCACAATGGTGGTTGTGCGACGCGTCACGCGCGCGGAGCGAGCTCGGATGGAAGGCCGAAATGCCCCTGCAGCAGGGGTTGCGAGAGGCCTATACTTGGTACGTCGACGCGGGATGGCTGAAGCCAACTTCTTCCGCGCCAGAGGGATCTCGGGCAGCAACGGAGGAACCGGAAGCGTGAACGAAGGCGAGCTGCTGCGCGACGATGCGCGCATCGCGGGGGTGCAGACCCTCGTCGATCTCCTGGAGTACCGGACAGCGCGCCAGCCGGATCACACAGTCTTCCGGTTCATCAACAGCGACGGCTGCGAGGACGGCGCCCTCACCTTCGCCACCCTCGCGCGTCGGGCCAGAGCCATCGCAGCCCAGCTCGCCGAGCATGTCGTCCCAGGCGACCGCGTCGTGCTCCTCATTCCGCCCGGGTTGGAATACGTGGCAGCCTTCTTCGGCTGCCTCTATGCCGGCGCCGTCGCCGTACCGGCCTATCCGCCGAATCCGCGGCGGGCCGATCCCCGCGTCGCGCGCATGGTGGCGGACTGCGGGGCCCGCCTCGCCGTCGCCTCCGAGGCGCTCATGGCTCGGCTGGACGGCTGGCTCGCCCTCACTCCGGAGCTGGCAGGACTGACCTGGCTCGATGCCGGCCGTCTCGCTGCCGGTGACCCGCGAGCCTGGCGACCGACGTCGGTGACCGGGAGTTCGCTGGCCATGCTCCAGTACACATCGGGTTCCACCGGCGATCCGCGCGGCGTCATGCTCGCGCACTCCAACCTCCTCCACAACTCCGCGGTCATTCACCGGGTTTCGGCGCATCGGCCAGGCGACAACGGCGTCTTCTGGCTCCCGCCATTCCACGACATGGGACTGATCGGCGGCATCCTGCAGCCGGTCTACGCCGGACTCTCGGCGGCCCTCATGGCTCCGGCGACCTTTCTTCAGCGACCGTTGCGCTGGCTCGAAGCGATGTCGCGCTACCGCGCGACCACGAGCGGCGCGCCGAATTTCGCTTACGATCTCTGCGTCGAGCGCATCACCGAGGACGAGCGCGACTCCCTCGACCTGTCCGCCTGGCGCACGTCGTTCAACGGAGCCGAACCGATCCGCGCCGACACGATCGCCCGGTTCGGTGAATCGTTTGCGAGAAGTGGACTTCGACGCGACGTGATCCTCCCCTGTTACGGGCTCGCCGAAGCGACTCTCCTCGTCTCCGGCGGGCCAGCCGAGCGTCCAGCGCATCTCGTCGTCGCCGACCGGCGTGCTCTCGAGGCGGGTGAGCTTCGCGCGCCGGAGGGTGGCGATGCCCCGTCGGCCGTACTCGTCGCGTCAGGCTGCCCCGTGGCGAGCGAAATGGTGGCGATCGTCGATCCCGATGCCCTGCGCCGCTGCCGTGACGGCGAGGTCGGCGAGATCTGGGTCGCCGGCGAAAGTGTGGCGGCGGGCTACTGGAACCGGCCGGAGGAGACTGCCGCGACCTTCAAGGCCAAGCTCGCCGGTCTCGGCGAGTCCTTCCTTCGCACCGGCGACCTCGGCGTCCTCGCCGACGGACGCCTCGTCGTGACCGGCCGTTTGAAGGATCTCGTCATCATCGACGGTCGGAATTACTACGCGCACGACATCGAGGTGGCGGCGGAGCGGAGCCATTCGAGCCTGCGGTCGGGATTCGCGGCGGCGTTCAGCGTGCCGGGAGAGTCCCGTGAGCGGCTCGTTCTCGTGGCCGAGGTCACCCGCCACCACAAGCCGAACGCCGACGGTGCGCTCTTCCAGGCGATCCGCACCGAGCTCGCCGGTACGATCGGCGTCGTGCCCGACGAGATTGTCCTCATCCGTCAGAACACGATTCCGCGCACCTCGAGCGGCAAGATCCAGCGGCGTGCCTGCCGCGTCGCCCTGCTTTCCGGCGGACTCGAGGTCGTCGGCCGGTGGCGGGCGAAGGGGAGCGACGTCGTCGCACCGAAGGACGCCATCACCGCCTTCGTGATCGACTGGGTGCGCGAGGAGCTGGCGGTGGATCCCGCCCTCCTCGCCCCCCGTACCCAGCTGCGCGAGCTCGGACTCGACTCGCTCGCTGCGACCCGCCTGACCGTTGCCCTCGAGGGGCGCTTCGGACGCCGAATCGATCCAGCCCGACTCTGGGAGCAGCCCGACATCCGCTCCCTCGCCCGGCATCTGGCCTCGCTCGACGCCCGTGAATCCACGGTCGCAGCGCCGTCCGCACCGAACTGGCCGACGTACGGCATCCCCGCGGCCGACAGTACCGATGTCGCGCAGTGGGCCGAGTATCGAGCTCTCCGCGCGCGGCTCGAGACGATGGCCGACCACGGCATCGCGAGCCCCTTCTTCCACCTGCATGAGGGAATTACCGGCGCCTCGGCCATGATCGGCGGACGCCGCCTCATCAACTTCGCGAACTACGACTACCTGGGGCTGGCGGGGGACGCGGCGGTGACCCGCGCCGCGCAGGAGGCGACCGAGCGCTACGGAACGTCGGTGTCGGCGAGCCGCGTCGTGTCGGGAGAGCGACCAGTGCATCGCGAGCTGGAGCGCGAGCTGGCGCGTTTCCTCGGTACCGAGGACTCGATCGTGTACATCGGCGGCGTCACCGCCAACGTGTCGACGCTCTCGCACTTGATGGGTGCCGAAGACCTGATCCTCTGTGATCAGCTCGTGCACAACAGCGCGATGCAGGGGGCCGAGTTCTCCGGCGCGCGGCGCCTGGTCTTCCCGCACAACGATTGGGCGGCGCTCGACGCCATGCTCGGCCGGGTGCGCGCCCAGCACCGTCGAGCTCTCGTCGTGATCGAAGGGGTCTACAGCGCCGACGGGGACATTCCCGACATCGCGCGGTTCGTCGAGGTAAAGGACCGGCATCACGCGTTGCTGATGGTGGACGAGGCCCATTCGCTCGGCGTGCTTGGCGCGACCGGGCGCGGGATCGTCGAGCACGCGGGCCTCGGCGGCCGGCCCGTGGACATCCTCATGGGGACGTTGAGCAAGTCGCTGGCAAGCTGCGGAGGCTACATCGCCGGGAGCGCGGCGCTGATCGAGTACCTCAAGTACACGTCGCCCGGTTTCGTTTATAGCGTCGGGATGACGCCGGGCAACGCCGGCGCCGCGCTCGCCGCGCTGCACAAGCTCGAAGCGGAGCCCGAGCGAGTGCTGCGACTCCAGGAGCGAGCCGCCCTTTTTCTTTCTCTTTGTCGCGACGCGGGATTCGACACGGGCGCCAGCGCCGGTACCCCGGTGATCCCCGTGATCGTCGGCGATTCCCTGCGCGCCGCGCGACTGTCGGCGATGCTCTTCGAGGCAGGGATCAACGTACAGCCGATGGTGGCTCCCTCGGTGGCGGACGATCGAGCGCGCCTCCGCTTTTTCGTCTCCGCGGCACACAGCGAGCGCGAGCTTCGGACCGCAGTCACGGCGGTGAGCGTGGCCCTCGCCTCATTGAACGCGGATCCGGCGCGCGACGGCGCGGGGCGGTTGCGGGAAGTGCCGGCATGAGCCGATCGGTGCGGGCCAAGGTGCTTTGCTGGCCGTCTGCCGATGCCGCGCGCATCGGCGACGCTGACGCCAGGGTATACACGGCGACCCTGTTGGCGAGCAAGGCCGAGATCCACAACGCGGTGGGAGTGCTATCGGCGAGGGAGCGAGAGCGGTACGAGTCGTATACGAACGCCGTCGTGGCGCGACGGTTCGCCATCGGACGGGCGATCGTGCGGGAGATTCTCGGTGCGGTTCTGGGCGTCGAGGCCGCGGCCGTCCATCTCTGCGACGGGTTGCACGGCAAGCCGGCGCTCGTTCGCAGCGGCGCGCCAAGGTCGATCTGGTTCAGCATCGCCCATTGCGACGATCTGCAGCTCGTCGCGCTCAGCCGGATCGCCGACGTTGGCGTGGACGTCGAGCGCATTCGTGCGATCGAGTGCTGGGAGCGAGTCGCCGACCGCGTGCTCGACCCGCGTGAACGTGCCCAGCTCGATTACGAAGTCGGGCAGGGCGAGGACTCGGGAATGGTCTTCCTGCGTCATTGGTGCCGGGTGGAGGCGGAGCTGAAGGCGATCGGCAGCGGCATCCAGGGCCTGGAGGCGCATCGGGCGGGCGAGCGGCCCTCCGGTTTGCGTGTCACCGACCTCCACGACCTGCCCTTGCCGCCGGCGCTGGCGGCTCTGCCGGCGCGGTATCAGGCCGCCGTCGCTCTCTGCTCTCCGCGTTCGGACAGCCTGCGCCGGACGGCTTCTGCCGCCAGCCAACAGGCGATCCCCACTGCGGCTCCCGACAGGACATCCACGCCGTAGTGGAAGCCGCCGTAGACCGTGCCGAGCGCCAGCCCACCCGTGAGGGTGGCCACCACGAGCCCGGTGCGGCGCTGGTATCGCAGCGCGCAGAGCGACGCGACGACGGATGCCGCGACATGCGACGACGGGAACGCCGTCCCGCGCGACGAGCCGACGGCCAGCAGGTGAAGCACGAAGGAGCGCACAGGCCCGGCGGGAGCCGGCGCTGCGCCGACGAGGTAGCGAGGGCCATCGACCGGAAAGAACAGGTAGGTGGCAAAGCAGACCCCGTAGGTGATCGTGAGCGCCAGCAGCGTCCCGGCGAACTCTTTCCTCTGTCCGCGCGCGTAGAGCAACAGGGGAGGGAGATAAACGAGCAAGTAGTACGAGGCATAGGCGACGTGGAGCGCCTCGCTGAGGGCGAGCGACGGCACCGCCAGCGCCAGAGTCGCGGAGGGATTTCCGTGGAAGACGGCGTGCTCCCAGCCTATGACCATCGCGTCCGCGTGCGGACGTCCGGCGCCGGCAATCAGCCAGCGCAGCTCGACGTAGAGAAATGGACCGAGGAGGAGCGGAAGCCAGTCGCGCAGCGGCCGGAGGGCGTCGCGGCGCGAGGCGGCGAGTCCGATCGCGATCACCATCACCGCGAGGTGTGCGACGAGCGGACCCGGCTCGCCGGCCACGCGGGCGTAGAGCAGCATCGGCCAGATCGAGGCCACGAGGTACGCGGCAACGAAGCCATTCGTGAAGCGCGCGACGCGAGACGGACCGTCGGGGCGAGGCGTGAAACGCACCTGAAAGGTGAGACGTGAATCGTGAAACGTGAGAGGTAAACTACAACCGATGGAGCATCGGCAGATGCAGACAGAGCTCCGCCAAGTCACCGACCGCGCCGGGCTGAAGCAGTTCGTGGCGTTTCCATACGAGCTGTACGACCGGCGGCGCTATCCGAACTGGGTGGCTCCGCTGCGGGCTGCCGTGTACGACGCGCTCGATGAAAAGAAGAATCCATTCTACCGGGAGGCCGACCGCGCGCTCTTTCTGGCCCTGCGCGACGGGGCGGTCGTCGGCCGGATCGCCGCGATCGAGAACCGCGCCCACAACGCCTTCCATGGTGACCGGACCGGCTTCTTCGGCTTCTTCGAGTGCATCGATGACCAGGCGGTAGCCGACGGCCTCTTTCGCGTGGCTGGCGACTGGCTCGGCGACAGGGGGCTCGAGACGATGCAGGGGCCGATGAATCCGAGCACGAATTACGAGTGCGGGTTGCTCGTCGACGGATTCGAGCACCGGCCGACGTTCATGACGGCGTGGAATCCGCCGTACTACGACACCCTGTGTGCAGGGGCTGGGCTGGCAAAAGCGAAGGACCTGCTCGGCTTCTGGTTTCCCGCCGCCGAGCCGGGCTATCAGTTGCCGGAGTTCGTCGAGCGGCAGGCGGCGCGTGCGCTGGAGAAAGGACGGATGGAGTTCCGGGATCTCGACCCCGGGAAGTTCAACCGCGAGGTCGCCGCCTGCTGGGAGATCTACAACGACGCATGGGAGCGGAACTGGGGCTTCGTCCCGATGTCGCGCGCCGAGTTCGAACACATGGCGAAGGACATGAAGCATCTGCTCTGGCCGGAGTTGGCCTTTCTGGCGTCGGTGGACGGTCAGCCAGCAGGGTTCATGCTCGCTCTGCCCGACTACAACGAGGCGCTGCGGAAGAACCGGAGCGGCAGGCTTTTCCCGCTCGGACTGTTGCGCATGCTCTGGGGAAAGCGGACGATCCGGACCGCTCGGGTCATGGCTCTCGGCGTGAAGAAGGAGTTCCGGTCGCGGAGCATCCTCGCGCTGTTCACGGCGGAAGTGATGCGACGCGGACTGGCGATGGGAAAGATCGGCGCCGAGGCCAGTTGGCTGCTGGAGGACAATCAGCTCATCGTCAAGCCGATGCGGGCGATGGGGGCCCGGGAGCGGATGCGGTGGCGGGTGTACGAGCGAGCGACGTGATGGGCGCAGGCGCGGTATATTTCCGCGCCATGGTCTCCCCCACGAGAACGACACCCGATGAGCGCTGAGCGACTGCTCGTCACCGGCGGCGCCGGCTTCATCGGCTCGGCGTTCGTCCGCCGCGCCGTCGGCGACGGGTGCCGGGTCCTCAACCTCGACAAGCTTACCTACGCCGGAAGTCTGACCACCGTCGCCGGGATCATGGACGACCCGCGCCATGAGCATGTGCGCGGCGACGTTGGCGACCGGGCGCTCGTGCGCTCGCTACTCGAGCGCTTCAGGCCGACCGCGATCGTGCACCTCGCCGCCGAGTCGCACGTCGATCGATCGATCGACGGCCCGGCGGCGTTCATCGAGACCAACGTCGTCGGCACCTTCGTGCTCCTCGACGAGGCGCTGGATTATCTCCGCACTCTGCCGACTACGGAGGCGGCGAAATTCCGGTTCCTGCACGTCTCCACCGACGAAGTCTTCGGCTCGCTCGGATCGCACGGTCGCTTCGACGAGTC
>JBIOHU010000107.1:0-7335 GCA_044449225.1 Gemmatimonadales bacterium
CCCCATGCGGTCGGCGCCATGCTCCGGAATGAGGAAGTGCCACGCGACGTCGAAGGTGGCCGTCCTCCCCGGCGCGAGCGGCTCGGCGAGATCCACCTTCGTCACCGTCCCGTTGTCACGGAGCTTGAGCGCCATCCGCTTGCCGCTCCGCCCGCCGAGGATCTGGTCGAACCTCGTCAGGACGTCGCCGCCCTCGAAGCCGCGCGCACCGAACCGCGAGTTCTGCGGGAAGATGAACGAGTTGAGCGACTTGTCCTTGAATGCGTTCTGCTCCGTCTGGATCCAGATGAAGCGCAGGGTGTCGGGCGAGTTGTTGGTGTAGCGGAGCTGCAGTGATCCCGTCAGCGTCTTGGTCGTCGTGTCGAGCGACGCCTTGATGTCGTAGTCGGCGTGGTTCTGCCAGTATTTCGTGCCCGGCGCGCCCGATCCGGAGCGGAACTCGTTGCCGGGCGGCAGGTCGAGGGGGGCGAACATCGACGTGTCGCCGACGCCGGTGCGGTCGTAGTGGATCGAGGCGGAGAGCGGCGGCGGAGCCGGCGTAGCGGTGCCACGCTGGGCAGCCAGCGGCGAGGCGGCGGCGAGGACGGCGAGAAGTGGCCAGGTCGTGCGGATCATTGAGGCGATCTCGTGAATGAGGTAAGCTGAATATTACCTCGCTGGCGCAAGGGATGATCCGCTGGAGCGAAAATGCCGCTCCCGCGCCGGCTACTGTCGTTCGGAGATCCGCACCGATCCATTCGTCGTCACCGCCCGAACGGTCTTTCCACCGCCGTTCAGCGGGACGCTCAGTTGCCGAGTGATCCGTCCCTGTACCGTGATCGGGATGTCGGTGTTGATACGGCCGTTCACCGTCCCCGTCTCGAGTTGCGCGGCGTAGCGCGCCGGTACCATGAGCCGAACCGAGCCGTTCTGGGTTTCCGCATCCAGCCCCGTTCCATCCCAGCTGCTGCCCGCGAGCTCGATGCTGAGTGAGCCGTTCTGGGTACGCGCATGCACGTCACCGCCCACGTCGCTCAGCGCGACGGAGCCGTTCGTCGTGCGCAGGTCGAGCTTGCCGGTCACCCCGGCGACGCCCAGCGATCCATTGTTCGCGTCGAGGGAAAGGTCGAAGCGACGCGGCACCGACAGCACGTAGCTCACTGACCAGTTCGTCCGGTGGCCGAAGCTCTCGCTCGGTCCCTCGGCGCGCACGGTTTGCCCATCGACCGTGACTCGTACCTGCTTCAAGAGCGACTCGGCTTCCGCGTCACTCTCTCCGTTCGCCTGCAGTCGCGCCGTCATGCTCACCGCATCGCCGTCCGAACCCTGGACCCGGATGCTCCCGTTCTGCCGCCCATCGACGCGCAGCGACCGCCCCGCCGGTCGAACGGGGACGTTTCGCACCTCGCAGGCACGACCGCGGTCGTCGCCCCAGTCCTTGCGGCAGCTGCTCAGCCAGTCCGCATCGGAGCTGATGGCGGTTCGCTGCGCGGCAAGCGACAGGGGAAGAGCCGACGTGAGCATGGCGGCGGCCATGATGGCGCGGTGGATGGATTGGGGCATCGGGGAAGGTCTCCGGGCAGTGGGAAGGTCGAGCCGCATGATTCGACAGCGGCCGTCGATGAATCGTTGGCAGGCGGAGCGATGGTCCGGATCATCTACGGGAAAAACAGTTGACAGGATTCACGGTCGGCGTTAACGTACTGGAAAGGCAGTAGGAGAACCCATGGACGACGTCTATTTCCCTCCCCGTGAGCTCGAAGTCATGAGCATCCTCTGGCGGCTCGGCTCCGCCACCGTCTCCGACGTGCGCGATCAGCTCGACGCGAAGCTCGCCTACACCTCGGTACTCTCCGCGTTGCAGACGCTGGAGGAGAAGGGCTACGTGCGGCACGAGGCCGAAGGCCGCGCCCACCGCTACTTCCCGACGGTTCGAGCCGAGCACGCCGGAGGAAGCGCCCTCGCGCGGATCAGGGACGCGATCTTCCACGGCTCCGCCGAACGGATGTTCGCCCAGCTCGTGTCGGATCGGAAGCTCGGCCGTGCCGAGCTCGAACGCATGCGTCGGCTGCTCGCCGACCGTTTGAAGGAGGAGACATGAGCGCCGCCTGGTTGACGTACGACGTCCTCCTCGTCGCACTCCTGGCAGTCGTCGCCTGGGCCGTCGAGTCGCTCTGCCGGCAGGTCGGATGGCCGACGCGCTGGAGCTGGCTCGCCGCCGCGACGACGGCGATCGCGCTGATGTTGCGGGCCGCCGTCGCGACCGATGTACCGGCCGCGAGTGCAGCGCTGCCGAACGGCATTCTCGCGAAAACGACGGTCGAGTCGGCGGCGGGGTGGACCCTGACGTCGGCCATCCGCGACGCGAGCACGACGGTTGGAGCCTCGGTCGCGTCGCTCGTCGCCGACGTCGCTCGCCTCCTCCCGTCCTGGCTCCCCGGCGCGGCCGCCGCACTCTGGATCATGTCGACGGGCGCCGCCCTCGTCGTGCTGGCGCTCGTCCACCGGCGCATTCGTCGCGCCCGTCGCGGGTGGCCGGAGGCGGACCTGCATGGCCGTCGCGTGCGCATCGCACCCGACGTCGGGCCGGCCGTGGTTGGCGTGATCCGGCCGGAGATCGTGGTGCCGCGCTGGTTGCTCGGCTGCTCTGGCACTGAGCAACGGCTCGTGCTCGAGCACGAGGGCGAGCATCTCCGCGGACGAGATCACCTGCTGCTCGGCGCCGGATGCCTCGTCGTGGCGCTTGTGCCCTGGCATCCCGTCGTGTGGTGGATGCTCGCCCGGCTGCGGCTCGCCATCGAGCTCGATTGCGACGCGCGAGTGATTCGTCGTGGAGTGCCGGTCAGGAGCTATGGCACCCTGCTGATCGACCTCGCCGGTCGCTGCACAGGCTTTGGGGTGGGCGCGACCGCGCTCGCCGAGGAAGGCTCACATCTCGAACGGAGGTTGCTCGCCATGAACGCCAATCGGACTGGACACCGCTGGCTGCGTGCCGGATTGCTCGGAGCGGCCGCCGGGCTCGCACTGCTCGCCGCGTGCGAGGCGAAGGTGCCGACGGGACCGGAGATCGATGCGATGGATGCGGCCAGCGCCGAACGGGCGGCGACCGGCCTGCAGATGTTCAAGACGATGCACGGCGACTCGCTGCGCTATTTCATCGACGGCCGCGCCGTCGACGCCCGCCTGGCGAACTCCCTCACGCCGAACCAGATCGTCACGGTGAACATCTCGAAAGGCGAACGTGCCGGTGAGCCATCGATGCTCCGCATCACGACCAACGGCGAACCGCCGCGCCCGGATGCCGCGATCACCGGCGGTATGTCTCGCCTGCACGCGACGATGCGCAGCGATCTCGCGCATGACTCGAAGACGATCATGGTCAGGACGCCGGGCGACAGCGCCGCGGCGCCGCTGCTGTTGATCGATGGAGTGCGAGCCGATTTCGCGGCGATGCACGCGCTCGACCCGAAGTCGATCGTGAGCGTCAACGTCATCAAGGGCGCAGCGGCGGCAGCGATGTCGTCCGACCCCGCGGCGAAAAACGGGATCATCAGGATCACGACGAGGCAGTAGTCCGATGGGCTGGCGGGCGGCTTCCGCGCCCGCCCGCCGCCACTCACTTCAACATCGCCTTCGCGATCGTGTTGAGCTGCATGTTGCTCGTGCCTTCGTAGATCGCGCCGATCTTGGCGTCGCGGTAGAACTTCTCCGCCGGATAATCGGTCGTATAGCCGTACCCGCCGAACAGTTCGAGCGAGATCGAGGTCACCCGTTCGGCGACCTGGCTGGAGAAGAGCTTCGACATCGCCCCCTGCATCGAGATGTCGTAACCGGCGTCCTTGAGGCGCGCGGCGTTGTAGACCATCAGCCGCGCCGCCTCGGTCTCCGTACGAGCCTGGGCGAGCTGGAACTGGATCCCCTGGAATTCGCTGAGCGTCTTGCCGAACTGTTCGCGGTCCAGCGCGTACGCCGTCGCGGCGGCGAGCGCACCCTGGCTGACGCCGATCATCTGCGCCCCAATGCCGATGCGTCCCTCGTTCAGCGTCTCGATCGCCACCTTGTATCCCTGGCCGACCGGCCCGAGCACGTTCTCCTCCGGCACCTCGACGCCGTCGAGGATCAGCTCCGTCGTGCTGCTGGCACGAATGCCGAGCTTCTCCTCCTTCTTTCCCACGGAGAAGCCGGGGAAATCCCGCTCGACGACGAATGCCGTGATTCCCTTGTAGCCGGCGTCGGGATTCGTGCTGGCAAAGACGACGTAGATCCCCGCTTCGGCGCCATTGGTGATCCACATCTTCCGCCCGGTGAGAATCCAGGCGTCGCCGCGCTTCTCGGCGCGGGTCCGCATGGCGAACGCATCACTGCCGGACGAGGGCTCGCTGAGCGCGTAGGCGCCGATCGTGTCGCTCGTCAGGCGCGGCAGATACTTCGCCCGCAGCGCGTCGCTGCCGTAGCGGTTGATCGGATAGTTCACGAGGGTGTTCTGGACGTCGACGACGATGGCCGCCGCCGCGTCGTGCTTGCTGATCTCCTCGACGGCGAGCGTCACCATCATCAAGGAGCCACCCGACCCACCGTACTGCTCCGGCACCTCGATCCCCATCAGCCCCATCTCGAAATACTGCGCCACCAGCACCGGATCGATCCGGCCGGCGCGCTCCATCGCTTGCACGCGCGGCTTCACCTCATCCGCGGCGAAGGCAGCGACGGCGTCGCGGAAGGCGATCTCCTCGTCGGAGAGGATCGTGAGCGGCGGCCGGGCGGTGTCGGTCTCGGTGGACATCTTTGGCGTGGCGTCCGGAGAGGGTGGCGTCAGTGCGAAGTGCTCGCCGCGCCGACCGAACCGCTCACCGGCTGGCAGCGGCAGGCGTCGCCGCAGGCGGTGCCGGAGCGGGTCGAGTGCCAGCAATGCGCCGCGTCGGTCGCCGCGAGCCGATTGGCGATCGGCAGCCCCGCGCGTTCGAGAATCAGCTCGGCCAGCTTCTCGTGCACACCGAAGGCGTTCGTGACCTGCACCTGCAGAGCGGGAAAGCCGGCCGAGGCCGCGGCGACGAGGCGGGGGATGTCGCCTGTGGAATGCTTGCCTGGCGAGAGCATGTACGGGAAGACGATCAGCTCGGTCGCACCCGCCTCGACGCAGCTGCGGACGCCGGAGGAGATGGACGGCTCGGCGAGCTCCATGTGTGAGTACCGCACGACCACGTCGGGGCCGGCAATCGCCTGGACCAGGTTCGCCATGCAGTCCATCATCTCGTTCGCGGCGTCGCGGCGCGACCCGTGGTCGATCAGCAGAATCGCCTTCATCGGTCCCGACAGTGAGGAAGCGCCTGCAAGTTAGCGCTGGAGACCGCGCCCGGGCGAGGCACGCGGCGCTACCGGATGTAGGTGTCGGGAGATCAGGATTCCCGTCTTGACGTCCGGGCTGATTCGGTATTTATTCGGCATCTCTGCCGAAGCTCTCCTCACCCGTTTTCCGGATGGTGCGTCATGCCCACAGCCGCAAAGTCCGCTTCAGTTCCTGCTCTCGGCCGTCTCACGCCCGTGCTCGTGGTAGAGGCGGTCGAGCCGTGCGTCGCCTTCTGGGTCGAGCGGCTCGGCTTCGCGGCGGAAAA
Organism: Gemmatimonadales bacterium; assembly: GCA_044449225.1. Lineage (GTDB taxonomy): Bacteria > Gemmatimonadota > Gemmatimonadetes > Gemmatimonadales > Gemmatimonadaceae > AG11. Next base: position 5,592 of record JBIOHU010000107.1, read on the forward strand.
TCAGGTCCCGGGCAGCGACGGCAAGCTCGTGTTCGCGAGCCTGAAGAAGGGCGAGATCGAGGTGATGTACCAGACGCGGGCGAGCGTGATCGCCGAGCGGCCGGAGTCCGCGCCGGAGCTCACCGGTCACTCCACGGCGCTGTTCATCACGACCGACGATCTGGGCGGCGTGGAGAAGGCGATCGCGGGTGCGCCCGTGGTGTCGCCGAGGCACACCACGTTCTACGGCAGCGAGGAGATCTACGTGCGCGAGCCGGGCGGGAACACAGTGGGGTTCGCGCAATTCGGGTCGTAGCTGGGCTCGGACAGTTCATCGAGCGGGTGCCTGGCGTCACGGCGTGGCGCCGACGCGTCGCCCGAGAATCAGTTTCACCATGCCGCGCTCGCTCGCCGGCGTGAGTCCCGCTCCATAGCCGGCGTTGAACTCCCACTCTGGACCGAAATCGAGGTTCACCACGCCGAACAGCTGGTGCGCCTGTTCGGCGCGTGGCGCGAAACGACGGATCGGCCCCATTCCGCCGAAGTATTCCACGCCGAGGTTCACCGTGCGTGTGACGTCGCGATTCACGACGACGTTCGGCGAGAATTCGAATCCTTCTGCCGCAGTTTCACCGCGCAATCCGTGCTCCAACGTGGGATTGAACGACGCATACCAGGCACCCAGCTTCCGATCCACGATCGGACGCACCTCCACGCTCCACGTGTCGGTGGAGAACTCGCGATCCTGATATCCCACCTCCACTGACAGGCTGGCGCCGACGGGCCAATGCCACGACTCGGGCGCGCGGACCCGCGGACGAAGATGGCTTCCGATCGCGCGCCACGATTGTTCTGGCGCGGCGCTCGTGAAGAGATAGGTGCCCACCTCGAACCAATTGGTGAAACCGTGGGTGATCTCGAGCGTCTCGTGCACGGCATGGTTCGTTGGCAGCACGCCAGCCTCGACCTCGCGCCGGCCGTTCACCGCATAGTTGCTGTGCAGCTCGAACATCGTGGTGCCGGTGGGCATCGTCTCCGCGCCGTAGACCTGAATCTCGTAGTTGTCCTGGGCACGGGCGTTCCGGGGCACCACGCCGGCGAGCGCCGCCCCGATCAGCGCAGAGGCAAGGGACGTCCTCATCGCTGCGCCCCCAACTGCCCGAGCAGCACGCGTACTGCGGCATCGAGCTGGCTGTCCTTTCCGGAGTAGCTCTCACCCACTGGCCGCACCACCAGCACGTCCACCGGCCGGGGATGCATCTCCATGTCCTTGCCGTCCGCGCCAGTGATCCGGGTGCTCGGCAAGCGTACCGTGGTGCCATCGAGCAGCGTGCGGTTGGAGGTGAAGATGATCCACCCCGCCGTCGGCTCGCCCACCACCTTGCCGAGGTGCATCGCGCGATAGCCCTCGGTGAAGTCCTCGGCGTCGCTCAGCGAATGCTGGTTGACGACGAGCACCGTGGGCAGCTCCAGCGCGCGCTGGCCGAGCGCGGTGCGCGCTCCGATCGCTGGCTGCTCGCGAAACTTCATCGTGAGGTAAGGCTTCCGTGTCAGCACGTCCAGCGCATAGGGGTTCACGAAGCCCCCGTTGTTGTTCCGCACGTCCACCACCACTCCCTCGCGTCCCTGTTGCTCGGCGTCGAGGTCCACATAGAGTTGATGCAGTGAGCCCTCCCCCATGTCGTACATGTGCACGTAGCCGAGCCGGCCACCGCTGATGCGGTTCACGTATTCCCGGCGCGACTCGACCCATGCGCGGTACAGC
>JBIOHU010000108.1:0-7316 GCA_044449225.1 Gemmatimonadales bacterium
CGCGACGCCCTGAGAAATCAGCTCCGTCAGCTGGAGGAGTTCGTCGCGCAGTCGGCCGCCGGCGGCCGACTGCGCGACGAACTCCTCCAGCTGACGGAGCTGATTTCTCAGGGCGTCGCGGCCCGCCGCCGCATCGGAACCCTTGTCGTTCGCGGACATCGCGCCTCCGTGATTCATCGTCATCGCGAGTTCCTCACAGCGCGACGAACCGCTGTGCGCCCTGCCATCGCTCGCCCGGCGCGACCCGCACCGGTACCTGCACCGCCGCCCCCTCCACGCAGAACATCTCGCGCTCGCCGCCGGGCTCCATGTCCGCGAGCGCCGCTGCTTTCGCCGCTCCCGGGTTCCACAGCACGGCATCGCGAAATCCGTCGAAGCCGATCTCGAGCGACCGCGACGGCTCGTACAGCGTCAGCGTCCGCGGGACGTCGGCGTAGACCCGGTCGATCTCCCCATCCACCCGCACCGCGCCGCGGTCGTCGCGAACCAGCGCTCCCGGTGTGCCCGACAGCCGGTACTTCACCCCATGCAGCCCCACCAGCTCCACGTCGGCGGCATTCTCCACCCGGAGATAGCTGTGCAGCGCGCCGGTGAAGGTGAAGGCGGAGCGCCCCGTGTTCTCCACCGCCAGGGTGACGACGAGTTGATCGGCGCCGACGCGCACGTTCAGCATGGCGTGGAATGCGGCCGGCCAGATCGCCCGCGTCGCATCGCTGTCGCGCAGGGAAAAGGTGGCGAGCGCCTCCCCATCCGTCGCCTGCGACTCCTCGTCGAGCGACCACTCGCTCGTTCGGGCGAAGCCGTGGCGGGGCAGCGGCCCCTCGGCGGCGAACTGAGGGAAGATGACGGGGATCCCGCCGCGGATCGCCGCGCCGGCCCGGAACTCGGAGCGGGAGCTGAGGAAGAGCCGCTCCTCGCCGCGCGCCGGCCGCCACGAAGTGATCTGGGCACCGTGCAGGTAGACGTCCGCCGCCGCACCGTCCCTGGCGCGCAGTGCGACCATCGGGAGCCCGCCCGCGCCCTCGCCGACGAACGAGCGGGACATCGGAGCTCAGAACTCGCGCTTCTTCATCTGCTGGAACAGATCGGCCGCGTCGGCATCGGCCGCCTCGGCTTCCTCCGACTTGGGCGGGCGAGTCGCATCGAGCGTCGCGTCGTAGGTGCGGTTCTTCTTCGGCTTCGCGGCCGCCGCCGCGGCCTGGGTCTTTCTCAGCAGAGCCTTGAGCTGGGCTTCATTCATTGATCGAGGGCTGGGAGGAAGGAAAGGTACTACAAACTGCTGGACGGCGGTGACGGGCCGGCGCGCGTGAAACGCGCGCCTTCGGGGCGCTGCGTGGCGGCTGCGCCGCCTTCGCATGCTTACGGGTCGCTCGCTGCGCTCGCTGACGGGTACCCGCACACCCATAAAGGTCAGTTCCCGTAAGGCGCGCGCAGCGCGCCGCCCCGTAAGCAAGCGAGCCGCGAAGCGGCAACGCAGCGCCCCGAAGGGCCGCGATTTCACGCGGCCCGGCCCGTAAGCGTCGGCGGCTCCGCCGCCGCGCGCCCGCCCTTCAGCTCACGTACGCTCCATACAGCTTCTCCAGCTCCACCGCCGGATCCCCGCACACTCCTTCGTGGATCGGCGAGCTCTGGAGGACGTCCGATCGCGGCGCCGTCAGCCAGTGGAATCGCTCGGACGGCGGGGCCAGCGCGACCGGACCTGCAGTCGGATCGCCGGCGCAGATCGCCTCGCACGACTTCAGATAGCGCGCGAGCAGATCGGCGTCGATCGCCGGGAGCAGCCTCCGCAGCTGCCCGACGTCGGTGAGCACCCGCAGTGCGAGAAACTCCCTCGTGCGGGCGTGCATCACCACGCCGACGTTGACGAAGGCGCCGAGGTGGACGCGCGGCACGACGCGAAGAACCGCAAAGTCGTAGTCCACCTCGCGCGACGCGCTCACCGGCGGGCCTTCATGTGCAGCGGCGGCTCCAGGCGGAGCTGCTCCTGCGCCGCCATCGCCTCGGTCAGGAAGGCACGCGGTTCCCCCAGGCGGGTCGTCAGATACTCGACGTACCGCGCTCGTGCCTCGGCGCCAGTGGCGAAGTCACCGCCGGCGGCGCGCGCGTCGCCGAACAGCGAGTCGGGGACCGCCGACACGACGTCGTGGATCGCGTCGCCGGAGAGTGCCTCGACCGCCCGCCGGTCCGCCTCCATCAGATCGGCGGCGTGCGGCAGCAGGACGTGGGAGCGGATGAGCTGGAAGGGAGTGCGCGTCCGCGCGGCATCCACCGCGTCCCAGTCGTGGTGCGCATAGAGCGCCGCGCCATGGTCGATCAGCCACGGGTGCCGCTCCCAGATCAGCATGTTGGGATTGCGCGCCGTGCGATCGGGGTTGGTCGTGAAGGCGTCGAGCCAGACGATGCGAGCTGCGAGCTCCGGCGGCACCAGGTCGCCGGCGGCGGCGACGTCGAAGTTGAATGCCCCCTCGAGGTACCGGAGTCCGACGTTGATGCCGTGGCTCTTCCGGAGCAGTTCCTGGATCTCCGGATCGGGCTCGCTGCGGCCGAAGCGCGGCGACACCGACACCAGCGCCAGCTCCGGCGACGGAAGTCCGAGCTGTCGCGCGAGCCCGCCGACGATGATCTCGGCGACGAGCACTTTCGTCCCCTGGCCGGCGCCGCGGAACTTCACCACCCAGAGCCCACCGTCCTCGGTGTCCACCACGGCGGGGAGCGATCCTCCCTCGCGCAGCGGCTGCACGTACCGGGTCGCGGCGAAGCGCGGCAGCTCAGCCAACGTGCGGCGGCTCCGTCTCGTGCCGATCGCCGTGACTCGGCGGCTCGGAGATCACGAGGAACTCGACGACGGCGCCCGAGTCGTTGATCGCCTGATGAGCCGTCCCCTGCGGCAGCTCGATGCCGGTTCGCCGCGGAAGCACGTGGGTCTCTCCCTCCACCTCGAGGGTGAGAGTGCCGTCGAGAACGTAGAAGTACTGGCGGGCACGCGCGTGCCAATGCCGGACCTCACTCGTGCCGGCAGGCATCCGCTCCTCGATCACGCTGAAGTTCTGTCCGCGCACGAGATGCCACCCCTCGCACCCGGCGCCCCATCCGTAGGACTGCACCGTCTCCTTCGACGTCGGCGTCGGCTTCATTGGAACTAAGCTGCATCCGGTGGAAGGGGAGGGCTAGGCTGCTGAAGGGCGCGCGCGGCGGCGCAGTCGCCGCTTACGGGCCGGCCGGCGTGAAACGCCGGCCTTCGGGACGCTGCCTCGCCGCTCACTACGCTCGCGGCTGGCTTGCTGACGGGGCGGCGGCGCGAAGCGCCGCCTTACGGGAACCGACCTCGCTGGGTGTGCAGGTACCCGTCAGCGAGCGTAGCGAGCGCCCCGTAAGCCAGCGAAGGCGGCGCAGCCGCCACGCAGCGCCCCGAAAGGCCGCGTTTCACGCGGCCCGGCCTGTAAGCGCCTTTCCGCAGTTCACGCGCGCCGGCCCGTCGGCGCTCTTCTGCCCTAACTCCAACTCACTTATCCACTTACCAAGCCTGCCCCTTCGTTGACGCAGACCGCAAAACCGACTAGTTTACTCCGGTATCGCCATTTGATCGCAGACGCGTGTCCCTTCCGCGCTGCCTGGCCGCTCTTGCTCGCGGCGCGCTCGGCGACACAGCCCATCTGGCCGGGAGATCCGCAGTCATGAGTTCGTCCATCGAATCACTCGTCAACCGCGAATATCAGTACGGCTTCGTGACCGACGTCGAGGCCGATACGATACCGCCCGGACTGAGCGAGGACGTCGTTCGCCTCATCTCGACGAAGAAGAGTGAGCCGCAATGGCTGCTCGATTGGCGGCTCAAGGGCTACCGCCGTTGGCTGACGATGAAGGAGCCCCATTGGTCCAACGTCACCTACAAGCCGATCGACTACGCCCGCCAGTCCTACTACTCTGCTCCCAAGTCGGTCACCCCGCTTCAGTCGCTCGACGACGTCGACCCCGAGCTCCTGCGGGCCTACGAGAAGCTCGGCATTCCCCTCCGCGAGCAGAAGTTCCTCGCCGGCGTCGCCGTCGACGCGATCTTCGACTCCGTCAGCGTCGGCACGACGATGAAGGCCGAGCTTGCCGAGCTCGGGATCATCTTCTGCTCCCTCGGCGAGGCGGTGAAGGAGCATCCCGAGCTGGTCCAGAAGTACCTCGGCTCCGTCGTCCCCCACTCCGACAACTTCTTCGCCGCGCTCAACGCCGCCGTGTTCAGCGACGGCTCGTTCGTGTACGTCCCCAAGGGCGTGCGCTGTCCGATGGAGCTCTCGACCTACTTCCGCATCAACGCCGAGGGAACGGGACAGTTCGAGCGCACGCTCATCATCGCCGACGAAGGCGCGTACGTCAGCTACCTGGAAGGATGCACGGCGCCGAAGCGGTCGACGAATCAGCTCCACGCCGCCGTCGTCGAGCTCGTCGCGCTGAAGGACGCGACGATCAAGTACTCGACGGTGCAGAACTGGTATGCCGGCGACAAGAACGGCGAGGGCGGCATCTACAACTTCGTCACGAAGCGTGGCAAGTGCGCCGGCGCCAATTCCAAGATCTCGTGGACCCAGGTCGAGACGGGGAGCGCGATCACCTGGAAGTACCCGAGCGTCATCCTGCTGGGAGACAACTCGACTGGCGAGTTTTACAGTGTGGCCGTCGTCAACAACCGGCAACAGGCCGACACGGGGACGAAGATGATCCACATCGGCCGCAACACGAAGTCGAACATCGTCAGCAAGGGCATCTCGGCCGGCAGGGGGCAGAACAGCTATCGCGGCCAGGTGAAGGTGATGCCGAAGGCGCACGGGGCGCGCAACTATACCCAGTGCGACTCGATGCTCGTCGGCAACGAGTGCGGCGCGCACACCTTTCCCTACATCGAGGTCGGCAACAACAGCGCGCAGGTGGAGCACGAGGCCTCGACGAGCAAGATCGGCGAGGACCAGATCTTCTACTGCAAGCAACGCGGGCTGAGCGCCGAGCAGGCGGTCAGCATGATCGTCAGCGGCTTCTGCAAGGAAGTGTTCAAGGAGCTGCCAATGGAGTTCGCCCTCGAGGCGCAGCAGCTACTCGGCATTACGCTCGAGGGGTCGGTCGGCTAGACAGTGTGAATCGTGAAGCGTGAGACGTGAGACGTAACAACAAACGCCATCACGATTCACGTCTCACGATTCACGTCTCACGATTCACGATTCACGATTCACGATTCACGATTCACGACAAACAGTGATCGGTATGCTCGACATACGAGACTTGCACGCGACAGTAGGAGAGAAGGAGATCCTCAAGGGGATCACCCTCTCCGTGAACGCCGGCGAGGTCCACGCCGTCATGGGACCCAACGGCTCCGGGAAGAGCACGCTCGCGCAGGTCCTCGCCGGCCATCCGGCGTACGAGGTCACCGCGGGCACCGTCACCTACGAGGGGAACGATCTCCTGGCGATGGATCCCGAGGTCCGCGCTCAGGCGGGAATCTTTCTCGCCTTCCAGTATCCGGTCGAGATCCCCGGCGTGAGCAACGCCTATTTCCTGCGCGCCGCCTACAACGAGATCCGGCGGGCGCGGGGCGAGGAGGAGATCGACCCGATGAGCTTCGCCGACCTCATGGACGAGAAGATGAAGCTCGTCGAGATGGAGAACGACATGCTCACCCGCTCGGTGAACACGGGCTTCTCCGGCGGCGAGAAGAAGCGGAACGAGATCCTCCAGATGGCGGTGCTCGAGCCGAAGCTGGCGATCCTCGACGAGACCGACTCCGGCCTCGACATCGACGCGCTGCGGATCGTCGCCAACGGGGTGAACTCCCTCCGCCGCCCGGACAAGTCCACGATCGTCGTCACCCACTATCAGCGGCTGCTCAACTACATCGTCCCCGACTACGTCCACGTGCTCGCCAACGGGCGGATCGTGCGGTCCGGCGGCAAGGAGCTCGCACTGGAGCTGGAGGAGAAGGGGTACGACTGGCTACTCGAGGGGGCGGTCGCGTGATGCAGTCGTACCTCGCCGGCTTCGAGGCGTTCACCAACGACGGCGGCCGCGACGCGCCGCAGTGGGCTCGTTCGCTGCGCCTCTCCGCGATCACCCGCTTCGAGGAGCTCGGCTTCCCGACGACGAAAAACGAGGACTGGCACTTCACCTCGGTCTCGCCGATCGCCGAACGCGAGTTCGAGCCGCTCACCGGCCGGCGTGCCGAAGGCGGCGTGGCGAAGCGGCAGCTCGCCCCCTTCGGCTTCGGCGCTGCCGACTGGCACACCCTCGTCTTCGTCAATGGCCGGTTCGACGCGTCCCTTTCCGACGTCGCCGGCATCCCCGACGGCGTGTCGGTGCTCCCGCTCGAGCGCGCCTACGACGAGCTGCCCCTCCTCGTCGAGCAGCACATGGGCCGCATCGCCTCGATCGACGCCCACACCTTCACTGCGCTCAACACGGCGTTCATCAACGACGGCGCCGTCGTCCACGTGGCGAAGGAGGTCGAGCTCACGCGGCCGATTCACCTGCTCTTCGTCAGCGACGACGGCGCGGTGAATGGCGTCGCCCAGCCGCGCAACCTGATCGTCCTCGACCGGTTCGCGAAGGCGACGGTGATCGAGACCTACGCCGCCCTCGACGGCACGCGCGGCAGCTACTTCACCAACGCCGTCACCGAGGCGACGCTCGGCGACGGCTCGACGCTGACCCACCTCAAGCTCCAGCGCGAGTCGGAGCAGGCGTACCACGTCGGCACCGTCGACGTCAGGCAGGGACGCGACAGCCATCTCGTCTCGTTCAGCTTCGCCACCGGAGGGGCGCTGTCGCGCACCAACGTCTACACCGAGCTGCGCGGCGAGGGATGCGGCGCCACCCTCAACGGCCTCTACCTCGGCGACGGCGAGCAGCACATCGATCACCAGACCCGCATCGAGCACTTCGAGCCCAACTGCTACAGCCGCGAGCTGTACAAGGGAATCCTCGACGGCTCGGCGCACGGCGTCTTCAACGGCAAGGTGTTCGTGCATCCGGCGGCGCAGAAGACCGACGGCAAGCAGACGAACAACACCCTCCTCCTCTCGGAGAAGGCGCAGATCGACACCAAGCCGCAGCTGGAAATCTTCGCCGACGACGTGAAGTGTACCCACGGCGCGACGGTCGGCCGGCTCGACGACAACTCGCTCTTCTACATGAAGAGCCGCGGCATCAACGCCCGCACCGCCCGCGAGCTCCTCACCTACGCCTTCGCCGCCGACGTCCTCGAGACGATCGAGCTCGCCGAGGTGAAGGAGGGATTGGAGGAGATCGTGCTGAAGCGCTACACGAACTACGAGTGAGAC
>JBIOHU010000109.1:0-7191 GCA_044449225.1 Gemmatimonadales bacterium
GTTCACTCCCACGCTCAAGCTCGAGGGGTCCGTGTTCAACGGTCGCGAGCCGGATCAGTCCCGGTTCGACTTCGATCCGATCCGGCTCGACACCTACTCGGCACGGGCGACGTTCAACCCGACGATGCAGTGGAGCTTTACCGCGGGGTATGGCTACCTCGCGAGCCCGGAGGCACTGAATCCGACGGAGTCGATGCACCGCGTGACGGCGTCGGTGCTCCACGGCACCACGCTCGGCACCGAGGGGCAGTGGGCGTCGAGTATCATCTACGGCGCGAACCTCCACTCGACGCATCCCGGCTTCTCGCACGGTCTGCTAGCGGAATCTGAAGCTGTGCTGGTTGCCATCAACACGATCTTCGGCCGCGCCGAGTTCGTCCAGAAGTCGGCTGAAGACCTCGTGCTCGATACGCCGCTATACAACTTCGCCACCGACCGCTCGTTCGACGTCGGCGAGCTCACCCTCGGCTACATCCGCGACGTCGCGCGGTTCGGCGCCGGCACGCTCGGCCTGGGCGCGATGGGCACGCTCGACGTCGTCCCCTCCGCGCTCGGCCCCGTGTATGGATCGCGCACACCGGTCGGGGCCCTGATCTTCCTGCGCGTGCGACCATTCCGCACGGGGATGAGCATGCGCGGGTCGACGATGGAGATGCCGGAGATGCCCGGTGCGACGCAGGCTCACGGAGCCAGGTGATCCTGCACCGCACCATTGCATAGGGGGAGGGGGTAAGATAGATTTGTTTCCTGCATACCCCTCACCGGTATCACATCCGTCCCGGAGGCACCAATGTCGAGTACCGTTCCGCTGGCTTTCGCCGGCTTGAACGCCAATGATTGGCTCGTCGCCGCGGCCGGCCTCAACGCCATCGCCTGGGTGAACTGGTATTTCTTCCTCGCCGAGCGCGGATCGGCGCGAGCGGTGATGGCCAGCCTGTCAGCCGGTGGCGCCGCTGGCACGAACGGCAGGGCCGGCGAGCAGTCCGCCACGATCGTGGTGCACGGGGGCTACGAGCCCTCCACCATTCGAGTCAAGGCCGGACAACCCGTCCGCCTCGTCTTCGACCGCCAGGAGACGTCGAGCTGCTCGGAGGAACTGGTCTTCCCCGATTTCGGCGTCCGCAAGTTCCTGCCGGCGCACGAGCAGACCGCCGTGGTCGTGACCCCGCCGAAGCCTGGTACCTACGAGTTCACCTGCGGCATGTCGATGCTGCACGGCCGTCTCATCGCCGAGTAGGCGGCCGATGTCACATCCCACCAGCAGCCGATCGGAGAAGGTGGTCATCCCCGTCTCCGGCATGACCTGCGCGGCCTGCCAGAGTCGCGTGCAGCGGACGTTGAACGCGACGCCGGGCGTGACTGGCGCGACCGTCAATCTGATGATGGGGAACGCGACGGTGACGTACGATCCGTCGGCGACCGCGCCGAGCGCGCTCGTCGAGACGATCCGGGGCACGGGCTACGGTGCCGAGCTCCCGGTGGCGGGACGCTCGACGTTCGAGGAGCAGGCGGCGCGCGACACGGCCCAGCAGGAGGAGTTCGTCGCGCTGCGCAGGAAGGCCATCGGCAGCGCCATCGCCGGTGCGGTGGCGATGCTCGGGCCGATGCTGGTGAGGGATGCGCGATGGATGCCCGACGCACTCTTCCTGTTGACGCTCGGCGTGATCCTGTGGGCGGGGCGACACTTCTTCACCAGCGCGTGGGCCGCCTTCCGGCATCACGCCGCGAACATGGACACGCTGGTGGCCGTCGGCACGGGGGCCGCCTTCGTGTACTCCGTGGTCGCGACCTTCGCACCCGCGGTGTTCGTCGATCACGGACTCGCGCCGAACCTGTACTACGAGCCGGTGATCATCCTCATCGCGCTCATCCTCCCCGGGAACGCGTTCGAGGCGCGCGCCAAACGCCAGACGTCGAGCGCGCTGCGGGCGCTGTCGCAGCTCCAGCCGAAGACGGCGCGCCTCGAGCGCGACGGCGCCGATGTGGACGTGCCGGTGGATTCGGTCGCGAGCGGCGACGTGGTCATCGTACGGCCGGGCGAGCGGGTGCCGGTGGATGGCGAAGTGCTCTCCGGCGAGAGCGCGGTGGACGAATCCATGCTCACCGGCGAGTCGGTGCCCGTGGCCAGGGTCGCCGGCGACCGGGTCATCGGCGGCACGATCAATCGCACCGGTGCGCTCCGCTACCGCGCGACGACGCTCGGCGCCGACAGCGTGCTGGCGCAGATCGTCCGACTCATGCGCGATGCGCAGGGCACCCGCGCGCCGATCCAGGCCCTCGCCGACCGGGTGAGCGCGATCTTCGTCCCGGTGGTGATGTCGCTCGCCATCCTGACCTTCGTCGTCTGGTTCCTCTCGGTGCACCTCGGCGGCGGATCGGGGGCGACCGCGGCCGTGCGTGCCTTCGCGAGTGCGGTGACGGTGCTCATCATCGCCTGTCCCTGCGCCATGGGGCTCGCCGTGCCGACGGCGGTGATGGTCGCCACCGGCAAGGGCGCCGAGCTCGGGATCCTCATCAAGGGTGGCGAGGCGCTCCAGCGGGCTGGCGACGTGACGACCGTCCTCCTCGACAAGACGGGCACCGTCACGGAAGGCCGGCCGACGGTGACCGACGTCGTGCTGCCGAACGCCTCCGGTGGCGAGACGCCGTCAGCCGCCGCGCGCGACCGCATCGTGTCGCTCGTCGCGTCGCTGGAGTCGCGCAGCGAGCATCCGGTGGCCGACGCCATCGTGCAGTACGCGAAGGATCATGGGATGGCCATCGCCGCACCCGGCTCGTTCACCTCGCACGCCGGCCGTGGAGTGAGCGGAGCCGTCCTCGGCACCCCCGTCGCCGCCGGCAACGAGACGCTCATGCGGGAATCCGGCATCGACGTGACGCCATTGCGCGCCGAGGCCGAGCGGCTCGCCGCCGATGGAAAGACGCCGATGTACGTAGCGACCGGTGGAGTGCTCGTCGCCGTGCTCGCGGTCGCCGACCCGATCAGGGAGACGTCGCGCGCCGCCATCGCCCGCCTCCGGTCGATGGGCCTGGACGTCGTGATGCTCACCGGCGACAACGAACGGACCGCGCAGGCCGTCGCGCGCCGCGCCGGTATCGACCGCGTGGTGGCGGGGGTGCTTCCCGACGCGAAGGTGGCCGAGGTGCAGCGGCTCACCGCCGCCGGCCAGGTCGTCGCGATGGTCGGCGACGGAGTGAACGACGCCGCGGCGCTCGCGGCGGCGGACGTCGGCATCGCCGTCGGCACGGGCACCGACGTCGCCGTCGAGGCGGCCGACGTCGCGCTGATGCGGGGCGACCTCGCCGGCGTCGCCAACGCGATCGAGCTCTCGCGGCGCACGATGCGGACGATGAAGCAGAACCTCTTCTGGGCGTTCGGCTACAACGTGATCGGCATCCCGATCGCGGCCGGCGTGCTGTATCCGGCGTTCGGTCTGCTGCTCAGCCCCGTGCTGGCCAGCGCGGCCATGGCCTTCAGCTCGGTCAGCGTCGTGGGGAACAGTCTTCGCCTCCGCCATGCGCGGATCGGGGCCCGATGACCCGGATTGTGCGACGCCCTGTCATCCCGCAGGGGCGAAGCCCCTGTCGGGACCTCCTGTCCCGTCCTCGAAGCCAGCCACGAGTGCACGTACGATGGATCCCGACACTCGCGGCCTTCGGCCGCTCCCGCGGGATGACGACGTCGTTCCATTCGCACGACGGTCAGTAGCACACTTTACCGGAAGCTTCCATGGCCACCGCTCGAAAGAAGTCCAGTGCCGCAATGCCGATCCTCGAGGCGAGCTGCGGATGCGGCGTGCACGACGCTGGCGGTCGGAAGGCGGTCGCGGTCGACGCGGACCTCAAGGAGCGCAACGTCAAACGCCTGCGCCGGATCGAGGGACAGGTCCGCGGGCTGCAGAAGATGGTCGAGGACGACCGCTACTGCGCCGACATCATGACCCAGATTGCCTCGGTGCACGAGGCGCTGCGCTCGGTGGGGCGCGAGCTGATGCGGAACCATCTCAGGCACTGCGCGTCCACGGCGATCCGGAAGGGCGGCGATCATGCGGACGCGATGTACGACGAGCTCGTCGACCTGCTCTACACGCACAGTCGCTAGATGTCGCCACCCTGGTGCCGTCCAGCTACCCGGCGATCCGGACCGGAACGCTGATGCTGAGCGCATCGCCGCTCTCGTCCACCACTCCGCCGTGAGCCTGAATGACGCGCGTCGCGGCGACCCAGCGAATCGACCGGATGGGTTCTCCACCGCCGGAAATGACGATCGTGACCGATCCCGATTGCTCGGTCACGGCGACCCGCACTCGCGCTTCGGGGTGCGCGGCGACGAGCATCGCCCGCACCAGCGTGACCGTCGCATCCTGGAGCCTGGCAGAATCGCCGGTGATCGCGGGCAGGAGCGGCGCGACCTCCAGCTCGAGCGTCACGCCGGCCGCCTCCGCCGATGCATTCAGCATGGGACGGATGGCCTCGATCAGCTCTGCCGGTCTGACCCGATCGCGTCGCAGTGGCTGCTCATTCAGGTCGAGCTCTGCGATCTGTCGGATGCTGATGATGTCCGCATCGAGGGCTTCCGCCGCGGCGCGCGCGGCCCCGAGCATCTCTTCCTGATTCTCGTTGAGCTCACCAAAGTGATTTTCGAGGAGAATGTGCAGCGGCAGTCGCACCTCCTCGAGCCCGTCGGCCGCCGAGTCGGCGACGGCCACGAGCAGCCGCGCGTACTCGCGCGCCCGCCGATCATACCGTTCCACTGAGTGCGCCGAGTCCGTGGTTGCCGTCTCGACCTCTCCGCTCAGCCGATCGACGACCCGCTCGATCTCATCGATTTCGTCGCGCGGCGCGTGCGGTCGCGCCGGCCCTCGCTGCGACCCGCCCACCGACAGGCGCTCCAGCCGCCTGGCGACGTATCGCGCGTTTGCCCAACTCGTTGCCAGAGACGCGAGCACCACGATGGCGCCCAGCCCGGTGAGGTTCTCCGGCGCTTCGCGGCCGTACTGTCCCCAGTACGCCAGCGCTGCCAGCAGAAGCATCGCCACGATGGCGGGCGACATCATCAGGTACAGACGATGGATGACCTTCATGTCCGCCCGCCATCCGTCTTCGGCGGATCGAACGAGACGACGAGCACGTCCAGGCCCTGCGCATTGTTGACGAGGCGCTCGACCACCGATCCCTTCGTGAGGTGGTGCCACCGCGAGCGTCTGCTCTGGCCGATGATGAGGAGCGTCACTCCTTTTCTCACGGCGAACTCGCCCAGGACGTCGGCGACGTCGTTCCCCTCGAGCTTCACGACCTCGGCGCCCATCGTCTGGGCGAGCTGGATATTCGCGACGAGAGTCCGCTGGACGGTGCTGTCGATGCGATCGGCGCGCTCGTCCGTGGTCTGGACGTAGACGCAGTACCAGTCGGAGTTGAGTCGGCCGGCGATCCGGCTCGCCTTGCGAAGCAGCGCGGCGGTGTAGGGCGGATCGCTCGACATCGCGACGAGAATGCGCTCCACGGTTCGCGGCGCGGCTGTCGCCACTTCACCCGCCTCCCGCCGGATGATCTCCTCGCGCGAGCGATCGACCGCGCCGGCCACCTCGCGCAACGCGAGCTCGCGCAGCGTGGTCAGATTCTCGGCCGTGAAGAAGTTGTGGAGCGCGGCGTCGATCTTGTCCCTCGTGTAGATCTTTCCTTCCCGGAGCCGCTGCCGCAGGTCCTCGGACGAGATGTCGAGGTTGATCACCTGATCCGCCGAGGCCACGACCCAATCGGGCATCGTTTCGCGCACCGTGACTCCCAACGTGGAGGCCACGACGTCGTTCAGCGACTCCAGGTGCTGGACGTTCACCGCGGAGATGACGTTGATCCCCTCGTCCAGGAGCTGCATCACGTCCTCCCACCGCTTCCGGTGCCGTGCACCGGGGACGTTGCTGTGCGCCAGCTCGTCCACGACGGCCACCTCGGGCTTTCTCGTGATCACCCCATCCACGTCCATCTCCTCCAGCGTCACCCCCCGGTACACGATCTGCTGGCGTGGCACCACCTCCAGCTCTCCGAGCTGCGACGCGGTCTCGGCACGACCGTGGGTCTCGACGAAGCCGATGACGACGTCGACGCCCCGTCGACGGAGCTCGTGCGCCTCGTTGATCATTCGATACGTCTTCCCGACGCCAGCCGCCGAGCCGATGTAGAGCTTGAGCTTGCCGCGCTCCTGCCGTCTGACCAGCTCGAGGAAATCACCCGGGTCCGCTGCGGGGCGCGGCACGCGCCGCCGCTCCGCTCCGGATGGCGGCGAGGACTCGGCTTCCGGCCGGTCGGACATCACTCAGAAGGTCAGGGTGAGCGAGGACACGACGACCGGATCCTTCGTCGACAGTCCATTCGCGTCGCGACGGGACGTGAACAGCGGGTCGCGGCTCGCGAGCCGCCGCGCCTCCGTGCGCCAGAGCAGCCGTGGCTGGGGGACGACGTCGGCGTAGAACGACCAGCCGGACGCGCGCAATCCGTACGACTGGCCCGTCGACACGATGATCTGCTCCGGATCGGAATATCCTTCGGCGCGAAGCGCGACGGCGACGCGCGGCCGCAGTTGGCACCTTGCGAGGACCGCGTAGCCGCGCCACGGCGCGCTGCCGGCATCGCCTCGACGCCGTTGCGTCCCGTAGTCGAGGGTGCCACGGAGCTGGATCCGATCGCTCAGCACCATCGTGACGATCCCCTCCTGCCAGAGCCGTTTCTGCGCGGGGATGCTGTCAGGCGCCTCGTTGCCGAGGAAGCCGTCATACGCGAGCATCCACGTCGGGGACACCGTGTAGTCGACGCGGAGGCCGACGGCCTTGTCGCTGTTCGTCTCGGATATGTTCTGCCACCCGTTGATCAGATGCAACTGCACCGTGAGCGGAGGGGTGACCTTCCAGGTCGCCTTTACCCCCGCCTCGTAGTATGGCGAGTTCTCCGCGATCAGCGACCGCGTGTAGGTCCAGTTGTCCCGGCTGATCCAGCTTTCGCTTCCGAATGGAGAGAAGAACACGCCACCGTCCAGCCACAGTCCTCGGGCGACACGGTAGCCGACGAACGCCTCCTGGAGGTAGCGGCTCACGTCCGGCCCGCTCAGCGTGCCGAGGCGTGGCTCGGCGGCATAGTTGGCCTGCACCGAGGTGCCGAACTGGGCGGCGAACCGTCCGCGGAGGCGCGAGCCGCTCA
>JBIOHU010000110.1:0-6987 GCA_044449225.1 Gemmatimonadales bacterium
CGTGCCCTGGCCGGCGATCAATGCCTCCCCGGCACAGGGGTTCACGAAAGTCCGCCCGCTCTCGCGCGCGAACTTCATGGCGGCGTGGTGCGCCGCGTCGTAGCTTGCGTGACTGTCGTCCACGTCGGCGCCGAGCGCGACGATGCCCTGGCGCTTCACGTCAGGTGCCGTGGACGGAATGAAGATGCGGGCGCGGATGCCCAGGGTGCGCGACGCGAACGCGATGCCGAGGCCATGGTTTCCGGCCGACGAGGCGACCACTCCGCGCGCCCGCTCGTTCGCCGACAGCGCGGCGAGTGCGTTCGTCGCGCCGCGCAGCTTGAACGACCCCGTTCGTTGCAGGTTCTCGCACTTGAGATAGACGTCGGCACCGGCGACCGCGGACAGCGGCGCGGAGTGGAGGAGCGGCGTCCGCTCGACCGTGCTGCGGAGTCGGTATGCTGCGGCGATGACGTCGGCGGGGGAGGGAAGCATGGGGGAAAGGTGCGTTCGCGTGAGAAGAGCGGAAACCTCCGCCCGGATGGAACTCGCTCGAATAGTCCGATGTGTTACGCGGTCCGGCGTGGTGCGTCTAGTTGACAGCGCGGGGTGGCCGGCTAGATTTGTGTCGGTGACGGCGGCCCCGCTCGATTGCGGGGCCGTTGCTGTCCGGCACCTGGCGAGCTTGGCGGGGTACGATACTCCGAGCACCGGTGCAGACGCGGGGCTGTAGCTCAGCTGGGAGAGCGCTGCAATCGCACTGCAGAGGTCAGGGGTTCGATCCCCCTCAGCTCCATCGATGTCGAAGCTGATTGGCACGCTTCTCGCCAATCCCGGTGTTTGCCCGCCGCCGTTCGGTAGGACGGAGAGTTCCAATGACGGCGCGCGTGGCGAATCCGGAGGCATTGCCGGTCGGATGACATATAGGACGCCGCTGAGCTCACGCTCGCGGCGTTTTTATTTTTCCTCGCTCAGGTGGGCCGACCTCACTCGATCGCCCCCCGCGCGTCGTCGCGCAAGGCGAGGAACAGCTCGCGCAGCCAGATGTTCTCCTCCCGTTCGACGGTCACGCTCAAGTCATCCATCGCGGTGTTGCCGAGCGAATTGAGGAAGTTGAGGATCGAGCTCTCCTGGACGGTGAGGCGCACCTGCCGCACGAGCACCGTCGGCGCGCCATCGTCCCCAGCGCGGACGCCGATGCTGAACAACGCCCCCTCGCCAGCGAAAGGCCGGCGCAGTGGCGCACGGATCAGGCGCGCAGTCAGGAGTGGCAGATCCCACTGCGGCTCGCGATGGGCCGTCACCTTCCAGCCGCGCTCCCGGTCTCCGCGCGTCGAGTTCACGAGATCCATCACGAGCCCGTGAAAGCCGACGTGGAAGATCCTGATCTTCACCCTGAGGTCGGCGAGGAGGAGAAGCGAGTCGGGCATCGGGCGCGCCGGCCCGGCGAGCGGCACGAGGTGTCCGTGCATCGTGCGCAGGCGAATCGTGATGAAGCGGTCCTTTGCCGAGATGTCGAGGTAGGGAGTGGCGGCGCGGTCGGCGATCACGAGGTGATAGCTCGCCGGCTCGACGTACTTGTGGAGGTAGCCAGCGAAGGCGGGCAGCCGGTGCTCCAGTGGTGCCGCGCTCACGGCGATGCCGAGGGTGACGGCGGTGGATCCGTCGGCGAGCGACACCGGACGGAGCGAGTCGATCGAGAAGACGGTGCCGAGCGCGGCGCTGGTGTGCGGTGCGCTGGAAGCGAGATCGGCGCGCAGCTCGCGCTCGGTGCGCCCCTCGCCGGCGGCGATCAGTCGAGTGACCACCGCGGCGACGTCGGTCGGGTGAACGTTGCCGACGGCGTAGTCCACCGTCGTTTCCCAGCGGTATTCGTTCTCGGACAGTCGGGCGAGCGAGACCACGTGGCGCGCGTCGGCGGGTCGGACCGGAGCGGGCACGGACGGGCGTGAGGACAGGTGATAGCGGCCGTCGACGAGCGTGCCGAAGGTTTCGAGGAGCCGGACGTTCCCGCTCGTCGCCGTCCATGCGGCCGAGTCGTCGAAGACGTGCGAGGGTGAGAGGGCGCTCCGGGTGAGATGAAGGCGTGCGTACTCGTACTTCGGGTTGCGCACGACGTCGAGGTGGCGATCGGCGATCGCGTCGAAGGTCTGTTCGGCGCTTGCCCGTGCCCGGGCTCCGCTGCCGAAGCCGCCGAAGGCGTCGCGACAAGCCGCCAAGGCGAGGAGAGCGACCGGCAGTGCAAGCCGGATCGGGCGCGCGCGGCGGAAGACGGCGCGAGGTGGGGTGTGGAGCGCGGGCAGGACGATGTCCGGAGAGAGTCGGAGGGGTTGAAGCGGCATCCTACTCCGGCTATTTTAGTAGGGTTCCGCCGAACGGGCAGTCGGAATTGTTCCGTTCGGCGTTTTTGGTGCCCCTTGGTGTAACTGGCAACACGCCTGACTCTGGATCAGGAGAGTCCTGGTTCGATCCCAGGAGGGGCAATGAGAACTCCCGTCGTCACTTACGTGGCGGCGGGAGTTCGTCTTTCTGCGACCGTGAGTCTTCCACCACGTCAGTCCGTGAAAATCAATCCGTCGTCCATTCAATGTTGTTGAAATACAGGACGGGTAGACTGCTGGCGGCATTTCCGGTAAGGGTCACGACGAAAAGAGTGGGATAATTGATCGTACACGTCGACAAGGGCACTGAGATATGGGTAAAGCCGGTCTGGCTCAGGGAGCCAGGGCTCAATAGCACCCAATTCGGGCATCCATTGCCCGTCGAGACGCCGATGCCGGCATAGGCCGAAGCCGGCTGAGCCAGCATGATGTCGAATTGAAGGTGGCCACCGGCATACCCACTCTGATTTTCAGTGTTGAGCAACTTGATTCTTGTAAGCCAGCTTCCGAATTGGACGCCTGATCCGGATTGCGGCATTCCATCAATTTCCAAGGTGTTCGACGCTGTGATTCGATGGGTGGTGAACTGATCCGAGATGGTCATTCCTCCCGTGCCACAATTGCTTGCCCAGCATCCCAGCGCCCCGTTTTGCCAGATTACCTGGGTGGTGGACGTTGGGGTCGGGCCGGATGAAGCACTGCTTCCACAGGACCAGATAACGGTAGCAACCGTGGCAAAAAGAACGGCCACCGCTCCCGACATTCGAAATTTCATGAATGACCTCTCCCTGGAAAAATAGTTGAGAGCATGTAGGCCGAACGAACCACGGATCGTCCGGATCCTGGAGCGTACGTGGGGCCGTCCAATCACTCGACTCTTATCCCAACGATTGGTATCCGAACCACAGGACCCGCGATTGCCACGGAAGCCGGATGCAGGTACGGGGACTGGGCGAAGCAATCGGGGCTCCAGTCGCCCGTCGTCAGGCCGACGTCAAAATGTCAGCTCGATGGCTCGGGAGGCTACGTGTCGTCGGGGACAGTCGACAGAACGCGGCGACGCCGGGCTTCCTCGCGTCCGTCGCGTGTCGTCCGATCAACCCGGCATGGCTTCTTCCCGCGCCGCGAGGCGCCGGTCGTGCTGGCGCCGCTCCTCCAGCGTCTCGCCGGCGCGGCGATGCAGCTCCTTGAACTCCTGCTGCAACTGGGAGAGCTCCTCGTCCGTCATCGCCTCCATGTCGACGAGCCTGTTGCGCGCCGCATGGGTGGCGCGAATCAGCTCGTCGAGCTTCAGGTGCATCACTCTAGCGTCCCTGTTCTGGGTGTTCTGGATCAGGAACACCATCAGGAAGGTGACGATGGTGGTGCCGGTGTTGATAACGAGCTGCCAGGTGTCGGAGAAATGGAACAGCGGTCCGCTGAACGCCCATACGACGACCACCACCACGGCGCCGAGAAAGGTCCATGGTGTGCCGACGGCCGTCGCGGTCGCCTGCGCGAAGCGGCGAAAGACCTGTTGCATTGGGCTCGCCTCGATCTCGAGCGGAGGAAGCTGAAGCGCGCGACGCTGCGCGCGACGAGACTGACTAACCGCCGCCGTCCGCTCCGCTCGGATCGTGTCGTCCGACGCCGCCCGGCGGAGTATGGCGCAGCGCCCATCCCTTCACCGGCTCGGCGATGCGTCGTATCAGGTCGAGGCGATCTTCAGGCAGCGATTCCCAACCGGCCGGGATCTCGAGCAGGCGGCGACGTTCGGTGCCATCCTCGTTCTGGAAGGCCAGCCACTCCGTGGGCGTGCCGGGCATCGTCGCGACGCCACTTGACTGAACGAGCCAGACCGTCCAGGCCGTGCCGTCGGGTGCAACGTACGTCCGGATCGCCATGCCGGGGGTGCAAGCACCAAACGTGCCCGCGCCTGCTTCGCTCGGCCGAATGTCTCCGCGATTGCCGTTTGGCCCACGGGCAGCTGAAGATCAGCTCCGTCCTGCCTGCACGCGGCGGATGGGAAGCGACGGGACCGGTGACGCGTCGTCGCACCAGCGACAGAGCACCGACTCGCTCGCCAACCGCCAGCCGGGTGGCAGCGGATCGAGCCGGCGCCGCTCGGCGCCGCAACTGAACAGTAGCCATCCCAGCGCCATCTGCGGCCGAGGGAGCAGACGGGTGCGACGCTCCGTGAGCTGCTCCTGAATAGCCCGCACCTCCCACTCTCGATCGAAGTCGTCCCGAAATGTTCGCACTCGACTCTCGCGCTCCAGCCTCTTCGGCAGCGGCCCGGTGCGGCAATAACCTCGTCACCCCGGCCCAGCGAGATGCAAACTCCGTGCACCGAATGTGACTCAAGTCACAAGGGTCGACTGGGAGGTGACCGAAGTGCGGCTGGCTCGTCACTAGAGCCCGACCTCACTCGCACCGGACCGCGCAAGAATGCACGCCGCCGCCCTACGCACCGCCCTCTCCGCCATCGCTCTGCTCGCGGCTGCCTGCGTCCCCCCGCGAGAGCGCGTCGTCGCTCTCTCTTCCGACGGCCAGACGCGCGTCACCCTCGAGCTTCGTCCAGCGGGCATCGACAGCGTACTGGGGTCGGGAACGCTGCAAATGGCCGGGCGTCCACACTCAGTCGTGGTCGCAGGGCGCTGGAATGACGTCGGCGACGGCATCCGCAGCCTGGAGGCGACGCTACAATCCGACACGACGCCGCGGGAGCGCTGGGCGATCGAATGGTCGACGGGCACCCTGGACGGCTCCATCCGCCACACGGGCGATGCCGGGGTGAGCGACGCCGTAGCGATCAAGATGCCCTGAGGGAGGACTCAGGGGCTGAGCGAGAGGCCAAATCCGCCGAGCCTGAGCCGCAGTCGTACCCACCCCTCCGGCACGGCATCGTCGGTGACCGCGCCCGACGCGTAGACGGCGAGTCGGCACAGCGCGTCGCCTTCGGCCACCTCCTCGGCTTCGACCCAGGCGAGGAGCTCCTCCCTCGTCTCGTCCGACATACGGAGCTCACGCACCGGCGAGAGGGGTCGCTCGATTCGCCAGACGCGGGAGAGCAGGGCCAGGGTGCGCTCGAACGCATCGAGCCGGTGGGCCGGCCGCGAGCCCCGATTGCCGCTCCGTTCGATGAGATGCGCCAGGGTGAATTCCACGTACAGCGGCGACCGGCGTATCCGGGGAAGGGCGTCTCGACTCATACGAGTGGAATCGCCCTGCACTCCATGTGCTTTCCAGCGGTAATCCACACTTCACGGCAGAGCCCGCACCGCTTCGGTGGGTCAGTCGCTAGTCGATCCCCTTCAGGTTCTCGGTGATCTCCTGTCGCCTTGCCTCGAGAAAGGGAGGCAGAGCGATCCGCTCGCCCAACGTCGCTTCGTTCTCGTCCAGCGCGAACCCCGGTCCGTCCGAGGCGATCTCGAACAGGATGCGGTTCGGCTCACGGAAGTAGAGGCTGCGAAAGTAGTAGCGATCGATTTTCCCGCTGTTCCGGACCCCCATCGAGTCGAGGCGCTCCGCCCACTCGTCGTAGTCGGCATCAGGAGTTCGGAAGGCGACGTGGTGCACCCCGCCGGCACCCTGGCGTGCGACGGGCAGTGTGGGCTGAACGGCGACGTGAAGCTCGGCCGCGATCCCTCCCGGACCCATCTCGTATACCTGCACGCGAGCGCCGGCCAGCTCCGGATGCGCGTACTCACGAGTCGGCCGCATGTTCAGCACCTTCTGGAGCAGCGCGTCGGTGGAGGCGAGGTCCGGAACGCTGAGCATCACCGGCCCGAGCCCGCGCACCTGGTGCTCCCGCGGAACCGGACTGTGATCCCATGGATGCGCCGTACCGGTGCCGCCGTCGTCCACCATCGACAGGCGTTGCCCTTCCGCGTCTTCGAAATCGAGCGTGAGCCGTCCATCGCGCTCGACGACGGGGCGGGTCGCAACGCCGGCCTTCGGCAACTCGCGTGACCACCACTCCAATGCTTCGGCGCTGCCGACGCGGAGGCTGGTGCGCGTGATGGCGTGCGTGCCGCGGTGCTCGCGATCCACTGGCCAGTCGAAGAAGGTCAGGTCGGTGCCCGGGCTGCCCTTCGCGTCGGCATAAAAGAGGTGATAGGCACTGACGTCGTCCTGGTTCACGCTGCGCTTCACCAGCCGCATGCCGAGCGTGCGGGTATAGAAGTGGTGATTGTCCCGGATTCGCGCCGAGATCGCGGTGAGGTGATGAATACCGGTGAGATCCATTGTGTCGTCCCTCGTCGCGTTGCTGGCCAGTGTCCGTTGCATGAATCCCCGTTGCGACTCGCGCGTTCGGTTTGCTTTGGAACCATGGTCGGAACGTTCCTTGCCGGACGGCCGAGCAGCAGACCGCCGCG
Source organism: Gemmatimonadales bacterium (assembly GCA_044449225.1). Taxonomy (GTDB): domain Bacteria; phylum Gemmatimonadota; class Gemmatimonadetes; order Gemmatimonadales; family Gemmatimonadaceae; genus AG11. The sequence goes on from JBIOHU010000110.1 coordinate 6,719, forward strand.
CCGTCCGGTGCGGCTGGATGTTTACTCGTGACCGCCACGGACCTATGCCAGCGAGGACGTTCACCGATTCGGGCGGCCTGACCTGGGAGGTGTTCCAGGTGCATCGCGCGTCGCAGAAGGCGGGCGGTGTCTCGCCAGGTCTCGAGAACGGCTGGCTCGCCTTCGTCTGCGGGGAGAAGAAACGCCGGCTGGCTCCCTTTCCCGCCGATTGGGAAACGACGCCGAACGAGCGCCTCGAGGAACTCTGCGGATCGGCGCGGCAGGCACCA
>JBIOHU010000111.1:0-6931 GCA_044449225.1 Gemmatimonadales bacterium
CACCTCGATCTTCGGGGCAACGGGGCTCGAGAGTGGATTGGGCGACGCGCCGGTCCAATTGCCGCCGTGGTCGCCCCCCCGCACGTACACGACGTAAGTGCCGCCGGCGGAGAGCGCGAGGCTCGTCAGCTCCTGACCGTCATCCTGCTCGTAGTTGGTGACACGACGCGGCTTGTAGTCCGGCGCATCGCCGACCCAGACATTTCGTTTGCCCGCCTCGTTCAGCGCCCAGGCGATCCGTCCCCCGCTCGGCGCGGCGACGAGCTCGTTCGGGAAGGGATAGCTCGTGACCTGATCGAGCCTGAAGCCGGCGGTGGTCTGCGCGGTGACCGGCAGCCCGGCGAGCGAGAGGCCGGCGACGAGCGATGCCGCGCGGAGGGAGCGAGCGAGCGAGGCTGAACGCATGGGTCGGGTCAGTTCGGGGAGGGCGGCGATCCGGATCATCACGGATCGCCGCCGGCCGATCTTCGCGAATTGCGTCCCGACGCGCAACCCGCCGTCAGCGAACATTACCCCGTCGCGATCCGTTTCAACGCCTCGAGCGCTTGTACCGCCCGCGCGCTCGGCAGGGCACCGTCCGCGATCGCCTTCACCAGCTGGTCGTCGCGATGATAGAGGTCGTTGCCGAAGTAGATCTGGCCGTCCTTCAGATACGCGGTGCCATAGACGATGTATACCGGCAGCTTGTGGGTCAGCTTCACGGAGTTGTTGTCCTTTCCCTGCTCCATCTCCAGCACTTTCGCCTGGTCCCAGCCGAGGACCCACGCCGCCAGGTCGACCGGTTTCTCGACGCGGATGCAGCCATGGCTGAACGCGCGCACGTCCTTGTCGAACAGCTCCTTCGCCGGCGTGTCGTGCAGGTAGATGTTGAAGTCGTTCGGAAAGAGGAACTTCACGAGGCCGAGGGAGTTTTTCGGACCGGGCTTCTGCCGGATGCGGGTGGCGCCGCCGTCCTTGTAATACTCGAGGTTCTCCTGCTCCATGTAACCGGGATTGGCGGCGATCTTCGGCGCCGTTTCCTTCGCCTGGATATCGGGCGTGATGTTCCAGTACGGGCGGAAGACGACCGTCTCCATGGAGTCGGCGAAGACCGGTGTCGCCTTGTTCTCGTACTCCTGCCCGACGATCACCTTCATCTCGAGCGCCTTCTGGCCGCCGTCGTACGCCTCGAGATGGAACGCCGGCACGTTGACGATGATGTAGCGGACGCCAAGCGACCGGGGCATCCAGCGGTCCCGCTCGAGGTTGGCGGCGAGTTGGCCGAGCCGGTAGGCGGCGGGCACGTTGAGGGAGTTGAGCGTCTCGGTGCCGAGCGAGCTGTCGACCGCGATGCCGTGATGCGCCTGGAACTGCGCGACGGCCGCGGCGAGCGAGGCGTCGAACTCGCCGGTTTTCTGTGAGTCCGTGCCGGAGGGGGCGACGTCGATCCCCTCGGCAGCCAGGCGGGCACGCAGTGCGGCAAGGCGCTGCGGCGAATCGTGGTCGCCGGTCTTCAACGCCTTCCCGTCGGGGATACGAGGCCAGCCGCCCTTCGCCTGGATGTCGCGGAAGCGCACCAACTCTTTCTGAAGGCCGGCATACTCCACGTCCTGCGGCCGCATGGCCGCGATCGACTTGTCGAGTGGCAGCTTGCTGAGGGTGTGCACGAGGGCACTGTCGACGTTCTCGTCCTGCGGATCGATGTGCCAGCTCTGGGCGATCGAGCGTGGATCGATCTGGCCGACGAGATAGTCCTCGCCGATCGCGGCATAGGTCGCGGTCAGGAGCACGTCGGCGTCGGCGTACTGTTCGGCCGTCGGCTTCGGCGTGCGGCGCAGCACGACGAGGGCGTTGGCGAGCTCGGCGACCGGGTAATCGTCGATCCGCAGGCCGTCGTCGCTGGCGTGGAGCACCGCATTGGTGAGCGCGCCCGCACGATCCTTCGCCAGCCCGTCGTCCACCAGCCAGAGGGGGGTCTGCCCGAATCGCTTGTATAATCGCTGGGTGTGCTGCCAGGCTTCCTCCCCGACTCCGTCGGGGCGGGCGCCGGACAGTCGAGCGGCGATCGCCGTCTGGAGGGCTGCAACGGGAACGCCGTTGACGGCGGTAAGCTGAGATGGGGACCAGGCGCCGACGTCGCCGGACGACGAGCTGGATTTGCCGGAGGACCGGTCGCCCGTCGAGCATGCCGCAACGAGGACAAGGGAGGTCAGGAGCGCGGCGGCACGGTGGTGTCGCGGCGCGGTGAAGCGGTTCGTCATCGAAGTCATAGGCTCATCGCATGGTGGAGCGGCGACCTCGCCCAGGTCGCCTGTCGACCTCTGCAAGGCGAGATGCGGGCCACTGCCCCGAAGCATCGGCCACGGACGAGCCCGCACGATGGCCCGGTCCCTGCCCTCCGGGGTACGAAGTAACGCCCGCAGAGCATTGCGGGCTCGAGACATCCGAGCGAGACTGGCGATGAAGGTGACACGACATCTGGAGGACCCGCAGGGCCGCCGGTGGTTGGTTTACGAGCGAGCGGGTTCGCCGTTCTCCCCATTTGCCGGGCGACGAAGCCTCGTCTTCGACGGCGATGGCATCGTCCGCCGGCTCTGGCACTTTCCGTCGACCTGGAACAGCCTGTCCGACGACGAGTTGGTCGGTCTGATGGCGGATCCCGACCGGCGACGATCCAACTCCGGCTGAGCGGCCGCGCCGGCCTCTTGCCAGGACGTATGCAGTATTGTATACAGGAATATGCCCTCACGCGAATCGCCGTATTACCTCCCGGTCGGCCGCGAGGTCGAGATCTTCCGCGCCTGTCACGCACAGGGGCTGCCGGTCATGCTCAAGGGCCCCACGGGCTGCGGAAAGACACGATTCGTCGAGCATATGGCGTACGAGCTCGGCCGGCCCCTCGTCACCGTGGCCTGCCACGACGACCTCTCGGCGAGCGACCTCACCGGTCGTTTCCTCATCCGCGGCAGCGAGACGATCTGGAGTGACGGACCGCTGACCTCCGCCGTTCGCACCGGCGCGATCTGCTATCTCGACGAGGTCGTCGAGGCGCGCCAGGACACGCTGGTCGTCATCCATCCGCTCACCGACGATCGACGAATGCTGCCGCTGGAGAAGACCGGTGAACTTCTCGAAGCGGCGGCCGGCTTCCAGCTCGTGATCTCCTACAATCCGGGCTACCAGCACGCGTTGAAGGATCTCAAGCCGAGCACCCGGCAGCGATTCGTCGCCCTCGAGTTCGACTTCCCGCCACCAGGACAGGAGGCCGAAATCGTCGCTCACGAGAGCGGCGCCACCAAGTCGATGGCGCGAGCGCTCGTCGACGTGGCGCAGCAGGTCCGGCGACTGCGCGATCAGGGGCTGGCCGAGGGGCCAGGGACGAGGCTGCTCGTCTCGACGGGGCGTTTGATCGCCCGCGGGATCGCGCCAAGACAGGCTTGCCGCACGGCGCTGGCGAGCCCGCTTACCGATGATCCCGACCTCCTCGCCGCGATCGACGACTTCATCAGTCAGGCGCTCTAGCGGCGCGCAATCACGGCCCGGTGATCTTCCGACGCTATCTCCGCAATCGCGCCATCGGCCTCACGCGCCGGGTGACCTCGCCCATGCGACATTGGCGCGGTCGGCGCGTCCCCGCGCGCCTGGAGCTCGTCCAGGTCCGTCGCCGGCTGGAGTTGCTGCTCAGCGGGATGTATGGGCGGACCGTCCGCGTCGGCGCCAAGCGCCGACCGACCGGCGGCTCGGCGCAGCCGGAGCTCGACGTCGTGCTGCCGCGCTCGCTGGACGCCAGCCATGGCATCGATGCGGCGGCGGCCCGATACCGTCTGCTGGCGATCGAGCAGGCGGAACGCCTGGCACGCGGCACCGGAGTCGTGCCGCTCCCCGCCAACCGACTCGAGCGAGACCTGTTCACCCTGGCCGAAGGCGCAGCGGTGGACCGCGCGATTCTCGACCGTGCGCCGGGCCTCGCCAGCACGATCGCCGAGTTGCACGCGCGCGAACTGGCGTCGCGGCCCCCACTCCGTGGCCTCACCACCGAGGAACGTGAGGTGGAGCTGCTCGCTCGCGCGCTGGTCGGCGATCTCTCGGGCGCTTCGTCGGCGCAGCTTCCATCGCCGGGGACGCCGAACGACTCGCTCGCGTGGGCGAGTGTCGAGGCGGCGCGGATCCGCGGTGCGCCGGCTGCGTCCGGGCGCTACCGCGGATTGCCGGGATTCGAGATCTGGCAGATTGCCACGCTTCCGCGGCGCGAAGAGCTACCGCCGATACCCGGCTCGTCGCTGAGCAGCATCGGGATGCCGTCGTCCGCCGCGGCGGCCCCCGCGCGCCGCGACGTCGCCGACGAGCCGGACGTCGCGCCGGACGCGTCGATGACTTCGCCCGACGCCGTGAAAGATGAAACGGCCGACGGCGGGGCGAGTTCGACGCCGGATGATGCCGCCGCCGACGCTCGCGACGAGGCGGGCGGGCGCAAACGGGGCGCGCCCGACTCGCGCGGGCGCGAGACGCGCGCTAGCGAGCCCGGAATCACCTATCCGGAGTGGGACCACTACGCGGGACGGTATCGGCCGGACGCCACGACCGTGCACGAAGCGCTCGCCACCGAAGGCGACGAGCAGTGGGCCGATGACACGCTCCGCGAGCATGCGACGATCGTCCGTCAGGTGCGCGCCCGCTTCAGCCAGCTCCGCGCGCGCCGCGATCGCCTGCGCGCGCAGCGGTCCGGCGACGAGCTCGATCTGGACGCCTGCGTGTCGGCGCAGGTGGACATGCGCATGCATCGCGTGCCGACCGATCGGCTGTACCTCCTGACCCGGCCGGCGCGCCGCACCCTCGCCATCGTCCTGCTCGTGGACGTGAGCGGCTCGACGGGAACGAAGATCGCCGATGACCGGACGGTACTCGACGTCGAGCGGATGACGGTGCTGCTGGCGAGCGAGGCACTCGACGCGCTCGGTGACCCCTATGCCGTACTGGCCTTCTCCGGCGCCGGCGCCCACGACGTGGAACTGCTCACCGTGAAGCGGTTCTCCGGCGACGCGCGCAACGCGGTGCACCGGCGCATCGCCGGCCTCGCGTCTAGGGACTACACTCGGCTCGGCGCCGCGTTGCGCCACGCCAGCGCGATCCTCAACGCGCAACCAGCGGAACGACGGCTCCTCCTGCTCCTCTCCGACGGCAAGCCGAACGACCTGCGCGGGTACCAGGGCGTCTACGCCGTGGAGGACTCGCGGCGCGCCCTCGCCGAAGCCCGGGCGAGCGGCGTCCATTCGTTCTGCCTCACCGTTGACCGCGAAGAAACCGAATACCTGCCGCACCTGTTTGGCGTGAGCGGCTATCGCCTCATGCGCGCGCCGGAGCAGCTGCCGGAAGCGCTGCTGCGAGTGGTCGAACAGCTACTGCCGAACTGACGGAGCGACGCTCGCGGCGCCGGCCGGCCGAGGCGGTCGGGGCGGTCGGGGCGAGGGAAGGCTGATGAGGATCGCCGTCGCCACGAGCACGAGCGCCGCCGCCGTCAACTCCGCCCGCGCCGAGTGGCGAATGGCGACCGCGCCGTCCTCGGTGCCGAGCATCGGACGCTGGCGTCTCCAGTTCCACGCGCCGAGGGCGAAGACGCCCGCCACGAGGCAGAGCTTCACGATGAGCGTGTAGCCGTACGGCGTGGACCAGAGCGAGGAGAGCGGATTGAGGTGCTTCCACGCCGTGAACAGCCCGGACGCGACGAGCAGGCCGCCGCAGGTCAGCGCGAGGGGAGAGAATCCGTTCACCATCGCGGCGGCGATCGCGCCGCGTCGTGCCTTCGAGCGCTCGTCGCGCAGCACGGTGCCGAGACCGGCGACGACGAGCACGAACAAGGTGCCGATCCAGAATCCGCCGAAGAGCCGATGCGCCGGGTTCACCAGCCTCGACCACTGGCCGGCGAAGATCGCCGTGAGCGGCCCAACGACGACGCCGACGAGGGCGAGCCACCATCCCGCGCGCGTTCCCGCCGCGGCGAGAGCGAGGCCGACGACGGCGAGCGCGAGCAGCCAGACCGGTGCGGCGATCGCGAAGCTGTGGGTGAGCGCGGCGCCAACCGTCAGGTGAGCTCGCACCGCGGCGCGCGGCAGCGAGAGCCGGAGCATCACGAACTGGATCAGCGCGCCGAGCAGGCCCAACATGGCAGCGCGGCGCGTGGCGTGCGCATAGACCTGCCATTCGGCGTGGTCACCGCCGTCACCGGATGGTGACGCGGTCGAAGCAACGAGGTTGTCGCGCCCCGCGGCGAAGCGGAATCCCACCGCTCCGACGGCAAGGAACTGCGCGACGAACCCGATGTACTCGATGACCGGCTCCGACCAGGTGATGAGCGGCTCGGCTTGCATGTACGATGGCTCCTGAATGACGTGAGAATTCGCACGCTGGTTCGGCTTCATGTCGGCGTGGAGGCTAAGGTTGGGCAGCGCGGTGCGAAAGGTGGCGGGAATTACCTTACACCGATGCCGAGCGGCCTTCCCGACGCGTCGTCCTCATCCGGTCCGGTCGACGAAGCTGGCGCCCTGCACCGGCGCTGGCGGCGGCTCGTCGCCAGCGCCGGTGCTCTCGACTGGGACGAGGGGGTTCTCCTTCTCGTCGCCGGCGCGCTGATCGGGATCGTGGGCGGACTCGCCGTCGTCGGCTTCTACGGGCTCATCGACCTGGCGTACATCGGGTTCGTGTCGTGGCCGAGACGACTCATCGGACCGTTCGGCGCGGCGCTGTACCTGCCGGCGCTCACTGGCCTCGGCGTGTGGGCGGCGTGGTTCATCGTCAAGCGCACGCACACTCCCGACGGTCAGAACGTCGCCGACGTGCAGCTCGACGTGGCGAAGCGCCATGGCGTAGTCAAATCGCGCCCCGTCGCGGTGCGCACCCTCGTGTCGGCCATCACTCTCGGCTCGGGAGGCTCGGCGGGGAGCGAGGGGCCGGTCGC
>JBIOHU010000112.1:0-6868 GCA_044449225.1 Gemmatimonadales bacterium
CGACGAGCCCCGCCAGCACCGGCTCCAGCGTCTCGCGCCGCACCCAGACGATGGGGCGCAAGGCCGTCGGCCAGGCGCGCCAGAGCTCCGCGTCGACGGCGTGCACCAGCACGACCGGAAGGCCCCCGCGCGGCACCCAGACGTACACGCGGCGCGAGCCCACCAGCTCTCCCCCCATCACCGCACGAAAGATCGGATTGATGCCACGAAAGTCGAACAGCAGCCAGCCGTCGACCGCTTCGGCGACTGCGTCGAGGGTGCGATGCAGCGCGGGAAGATCGTCGGGAGTGAGCATGGCGAGCGGCGACCCGGGTTGCGGGGAAGGACTCATGGATACAGTATCCCGCGGTTCCCGCCGCAGCAATCGTCCCTCCTTCCACGACCGTCGCGATGTCCCTCTCGACCACGCACCCCCTGGCCGACGGGCCCGCGCCGCGCCGCACCAGCGCCGACCCCAACGGCGATCGCGGCCTGTTCGGGCATCCGCGCGGGCTCGGCCTGCTCTTCTGCACCGAGATGTGGGAGCGGTTCTCGTTCTACGGGATGCGCGCGCTGCTCATCCTCTATCTCGTGAATGCGCTCGGCTGGAGCACCGCCCGCGCGGCAAATCTCTACGGCACCTATACGGGACTGGTGTACTTCACCCCCCTCCTCGGCGGCTGGCTCGCCGATCGGGTGCTCGGCACGCGGCGCTCGCTCGTCATCGGCGGCCTCGTGATCGCTCTCGGCCACTTCACGCTCGCCATCCCGACGATGCCGGCATTCTATGCCGGCCTCACGTTCATCGTGCTCGGCACCGGCCTGTTCAAGCCGAACGTCTCGACGATGGTCGGCCAGCTCTATGCCGAAGGCGATCCGCGGCGCGACGCCGGCTTCACGATCTTCTACATGGGCATCAACGTCGGCGCCTTTCTCGGGCCGATCGTCTGCGGATATCTCGCGCAGACGGCGGGCTTCGGCTGGCACTGGGGCTTCGCCGCCGCCGGCGTCGGCATGCTCCTCGGACTGCTCGCGTACGTGCTGCTCCGCGACCGCTACCTGCCCGGGATCGGTCGCTCGAGCGCGCGCGCAACGGCGCGGCGCGGCGACGACGCGCTGGCGGCAGAACCCGGCGACGGACGCCGCGTGCTCGCCTTGCTGATCGTCGCGCTGTTCGTCGTCTGCTTCTGGGCGGCGTACGACCAGGCCGGGAGCTCGATGAACCTGTTCGCCGACCGACACACGCGGCTGTCGCTCCAGGGCGTCACCCTCCGTTCGACCTGGTTCCAGTCGGTGCCGGCGTTGTTCGTGCTGGTGTTCGCTCCCGTTTTCGCGGCGCTCTGGGTCGCCCTGCGCCGGCGCGGCCACGAACCATCGACACCGCGCAAGATGGCGATCGGGCTCCTTCTGCTCGCGGCGGGATTCGTCGTGCTGGCGATCGGTGCACACCAGGCGGATGCCGGCGCGAGGGTCAGCCCGCTCTGGCTCGTCGGCGCGTATCTCCTGCACGTGCTGGGCGAGCTCTGCCTCTCGCCGGTCGGGCTCTCCTACGTGACGAAGGTGGCGCCGGTTCGCTTCGCGTCCCTGCTGATGGGCGTGTGGTTTCTCGCCAACGCCGTCGCCGACAAGATCGCCGGTTCGCTCGCGGCGCTGATGGACTCGATGCCCTCGCTGGCAGCTTTCTTCTCCCTGTTCATAGCGATCGCCGGAGGCGCGGGGCTGCTGATGCTGTTCGTCGTGCCGCTGCTGGAGCGGCTGGCGCCGACGGTGGAGTGAGCCCCGGGACCGGCCGTCACTTCCCGCGACAGCCTGGCATCCGGAAGGCGCCGATGCGCGTCGAGTAGTTCGTGGCGTCCCGCTTCAGATAATCGCCGACGTACCAGATGGTGCAATCGTCCGACGGGTCGACCGCCGTTTGCGCGTAGTCCTCCCAGCGCATCGTGTTGGTCTGCGCCGCCTCACCCTCGACGAGCACGGATTCGTGCAGGGTGAGCTGGCCGAGCGGATCGTCGGCGAGACGGCCGGCGAACCGCTGCCCGGCGAAGTCGGGCGTACCCCCGAACGAGTAGCCGATGCCGATGTTGCCCTTTCCGTCCATGGCGGGGCTGGGCATCCAGCGATAGAGGCTGTCCGGCGCATAAGTGCCCTGCTGATGCAGCACCGGCATGCGATGCGCGTCGAGTCGAAGCTCGTACCACCGCACGCCGCCACCGCCGGCGGAACTGTTCACGGAGTGCGCCGCGACGATCGACTCCTGGCGGCCGAGACGCCGATAGACGACTCGCGCCATCAGCTTGTCACCCTGCGCGTCGAGCCGGCGATCGGTGCCAGGCTGCGGGACGCAATTCGTGAGCTGTCCGTCGCACAGATAATGATAGGGCGCGACGGGGATCTTCACCGGACCGGTGAGGACAGTCCTGGAGGTATCGTTCCAGTCGACGTGGAAGGTCCAGGCGTAGATGCCGTCGTCCTCCATTTTCTTCTCGAGCTGCGTGCCTCCCGCGGCAAGAACGATGTTGGGGGCGCCCGCTGGTGGAAGCTGGCGGCCGTCGAGATCGACGTTGTTGAGAAAGTTCACGCCATCCACGACGATGCACTGCTCGGAGGCCGGTTCACCGCGCAGCATTTTCCGGCGATCGACGACGCAGTCCTGCTTCTGTACGACGTCGTCGCCGGTGCTGGTCGGGAGGTAGTAGCCGTCGGGCCACACGGCGGGACGCGGATAGTCGGGGAACAGCGGCCGCACGAAGTAGTAGCGGTAGTAGGGACCGAAGGGATCGGGACCCGTGCTGATTGCGTAGCACATGCCGTAGGACCCCTTCTCGGCCGGCGGGCGGGTGCGCGGGCCGGTGCGCTGGTCCGGCGCGGACGCCACCGCTGGCGCCGCCGGTGGCGGCTGGAAGAGTGCGACCGCAGCGCCCGGCTGGCCCGGATGTCCGATCTCGCTTCGCTGAGCCGGTTCGCCGGCGCGGCCCGGCGTCGGTTCGTGATCGCGCAACGGCGCGCGGGAGAAGAGCGGCATCACGATGAGCCAGCGATCGGCGAGCTGGTCGTAGCGGACGACGGCGTCGCCATTCGGTCGCGCCTCGCAGGGGCCGCCGAAGCCGCGGAAGACGTTGTTCGTCCCGACGGGGCCGTAGACCGCTCGGCCGGTCTCGGCGAAACGTCGTCCTTTCTTGGTGAAGATCGCCATCCGGGAGTTCACGATCTGCACGATGTGATCGGGCCCGACGGCGAGCGAGTTGTCGGACGGATTTCGACCGGTGGCGCTCCCGTGGGGTCCGACGAATCCCTGGCCGAGGCCGTCGAAGCTCGCGACCAACGTGGCGGGGGGCCGCGCGCCCGGCGTCGTCTGTTCGACGCGGGCGGCGCCGGCAGGCACCGGGGCGAGACTATCGCGCCCGGGAGCGGGCGCGGACATTTGCGCCGACACGGTAGCGGGCAGGATCAGGCCGACGCAGGCGAGGAGCGAATGGACGCGCATGGAAGCGGGGGAGAGGGCGAATCGGCCGGGGCGCTATTGCGCCACCGCTTTGCATATAGTATCCAATCTTCGTCCTGGCGCCGATTCCTCGCAACCCCGTCGAGCATGTCTCCTCGCCATCGCGGCACCTTCCTCTCCCCATCCGTGGATCAGTGGCATCGAGCCGGCCACGCGCTGGTGGGATCGCTCGCGTTGCTCGCGCTCCTTGCGCTCGGCGCGCCGGCCGCGAGCCCGGCCGCCGCGCAGGGCACGGCGGGGCCCGACACGAGCATGCTGCGGCGGCTCTTCGCGTCGCGAGAGCTCGCCGGCGAGTCGGCCGGACGGCTGCGCTGGCTCGACGGGGACCACTACACGGTGCTCCAGCGTGCCGCCGCCGGATCTGGCAGCGACATCGTGCAGTACGACGCGGCGACGGGACGCCAGGAGGTGCTCGTTGCCGCGTCGCGGCTCGTCCCACCGGGATCTGCCGCCCCGTTGGCGATCGAGGACTACGAGTTCTCGAGCGACCGCTCCCACGTCCTCATCTTCACCAACTCGCGGAAAGTCTGGCGCGCGAACACGCGCGGCGATTACTGGGTTCTCGACCTCCACCGCGGCGCGCTGCACCAGCTTGGCGGGTCGGGGGCGGCGCCGTCCACGCTGATGTTCGCCACCTTCTCGCCGGCGAGCGACCGGGTCGCCTATGTCCGCGCCGGCGACCTCTACGTCGAGCCGGTGGATGGCGGCACGCCCGCCCGCCTCACCCGCGACGCGTCGCGGACGAAGGTCAACGGGACCACCGACTGGGTCTACGAGGAGGAATTCGGCCTGCGCGACGCCTTCCGGTGGTCGCCCGACGGCCGGCGCATCGCCTACCTCCAGTTCGACATGTCCGGCGTGCGCGACTACCTGCTGATCGACGACACCGATTCGCTCTACTCCTTCGTCACGCCGATTCAGTATCCGAAGGCAGGCGAGACCAATTCGGCGGTGCGCGTCGGCGTCGTCTCCGCGGCGGGCGGTCCGACGACGTGGATCCGGCTGGATGGCGATCCGAGGCAGATGTACGTCCCGGCCTTCGACTGGTCCGGAGCGAGCGACCTGTTCATCCAGCACCTCAACCGGCATCAGAATCGCAACGAGCTGCTGCTGGCCGACGCCGCCAGCGGGGCGACGCGCACGGTGCTCGTCGACGCCGACAGCGCCTGGGTCGACGTCGATCACGATGTCCGCTGGATCGACGCTGGGCGTCGCTTCCTCTTGGAGAGCGAGCGCGATGGCTGGCGGCACGTCTACAGCGTGTCGCGCGACGGCAGCGACATCCGCCTGGTGACGCCAGGCGCATACGACGTCGTCTCCGTCGCCGGCGTCGACGAGGCGAACGGATCGCTCTACGTCATCGCCTCGCTCACCGACCCGACCCGCCGGTACCTCTATCGCGTGTCGCTCACCGCGCCGGCCGTGCCGCAGCTCGTCTCCCCGGACGAACCCGGCACCCATGGCTATGCCGTCTCGCCGAGCGGCCAGTGGGCCATTCACACCTTCTCGAGCTTCGACGTGCCCCCCACCGTCGACGTCGTCGCGCTGCCGTCGCACCGCGTCGCCCGCACCCTGGTGGACAACGCCCCTCTGAAGGCGAAGGTCGCTCGCATCGTCGGCAGTCGGCCGGTGGAGTTCTTTCGTGTCGAGTCGACGAATGGCGTCGCGCTCGACGGCTGGATGATCCGGCCGACGCACTTCGATTCAACGAAGCGCTATCCGGTGCTCGTCAACGTCTACGGCGAGCCCGCGTCCCAGACCGTGGCCGACCGGTGGGGCGGAGCGGGCGGTCTCTGGCACCGGATGATCGCCGACCTGGGCTACATCGTCGTCAGCTTCGACAACCACGGCACGCCGGCGCCGCGCGGCCGCGCCTGGCGCAAGAGCATCTACGGCGCGATCGGGCCCCTCGCCAGTCAGGAGCAGGCCGACGCGATGAAGGCGCTACTGCGTGCGCGCTCCTATCTCGACCCGTCCCGGGTGGCGATCTGGGGATGGAGCGGAGGAGGCTCCAGCACCCTCAACGCGATGTTTCGCCATCCCGACGTCTATCAGGTCGGCATGGCCGTCGCGCCCGTCCCCGACCAACGACTGTACGACTCGATATATGAAGAGCGATACGTCGGCCTGCCGCAGGAGCACCCAGAGCGCTACCAGATCAGCTCACCGATCAACTTCGCCGAAGGGCTGCGCGGGAAGCTGCTCGTCGTCCATGGGTCCGGCGACGACAACGTCCATTACCAGGGCACGGAGCGGCTCGTCAACCGCCTCGTCGCGCTCGACAAGCCGTTCGACATGATGGTCTATCCGAACCGCACGCATTGCATCTGCGAGGGACCAGGCACGACGCTTCACGTGTACTCCCTGCTCACGCGCTATCTGACCACCAACCTGCCTGCCGGCCCTCGCTGACGGCGCTCCACTTCCCTTCCTCACCCGTTCCGACCGACGATGCCGTTTGCCGACCTGAGTCGTGCCCTGGACGCGAAGACGGTGCTCTTCGTCGCGCTTGCTCTCAGCACGCTGTTCTATCTCGTCGTGCTCGTCGCCGGCGTACGCCGTGCCCGTAGTCGCCACGGCGAGACGACTGCGCCGACGCGGGGGACGCTCGCCACCGGTTTCGTCGCCAACTTCTTCGACACGCTCGGCATCGGCTCCTTCGCGACGACGACCGCCATCTTCCGTCAGTGGAAGATGGTGCGCGACGAACGCATGCCGGGCACGCTCAACGTCGGCAACACCCTGCCGACGATCGCCGAGGCGTTCATCTACACCCATCTCGTGCCGGTCGACCCGCGAACGCTCGTGCTGATGATCGCCGCCGCCGTGCTCGGCGCCTGGCTCGGTGCCGGCGTGGTGGCGAGGTGGCCGCGGAGCCGGGTCCAGTTCGGCATGGGGATCGCCATGCTCGCCGCCGCCGCGCTGATGCTCGCCGCGCAACTCCAGTTCGTGCCCGCCGGCGGCGACCTGCTACGGCTGAACGGTACCCTGCTCGTCGTCGGCCTGGTGGGAAATTTCGTGCTCGGTGCGCTGATGACGATCGGGATCGGTCTCTACGGCCCGTGCATGATCCTCGTCAGCCTGCTCGGGATGAACCCGACGGCGGCGTTCCCGATCATGATGGGTTCGTGCGCCTTCCTGATGCCCGTGGCCAGCGCGCGGTTCATCCGCGAGCGCGCGTTCGATGCGAGAGCAGTGGTCGGGATGCTCATCGGCGGGGTGCCGGCCGTGCTGATCGCCGCGTTCATCGTGAAGTCGATGCCCCTGTCCGCGGTCCGCTGGCTCGTCGTGATCGTGGTGACGTACACCGCGGTGACGCTGCTCGCCGCGGCGCGGCACGAGCGCATCGCCACGATCGCCCTCGACGCCGAGGCCGAGTCGGCGACG